>JAIEPM010000500.1 GCA_019748395.1 Candidatus Obscuribacterales bacterium | reverse complement strand
TGTCTCAACTTTGTTGACGTTTTGACCGCCTGCGCCACCGGAGCGCATCGTGTCGACTTCAATCTCGTCGTCTTTTATTTCAACAACCGA
Source organism: Candidatus Obscuribacterales bacterium (assembly GCA_019748395.1). Classification (GTDB taxonomy): domain Bacteria; phylum Cyanobacteriota; class Vampirovibrionia; order Obscuribacterales; family Obscuribacteraceae; genus JAIEPM01. The sequence continues at coordinate 6,180 of JAIEPM010000500.1, read as the reverse complement.
TTCGATGTCATTCATTGTGGGGGTAACATCCACTGCTGCGAAGCTGGTTTGACGCGAGTCGTTTCCCTGTTTGAAAGGAGATTTTCTTACCAGTCGGTGAACTCCCTTCTCACAGCTGAGATAACCGTATGCAAAGGGTCCGTCAACTTTGATCGTTGCGCTCTTGATGCCTGCTTCTTCGCCGGGTGACTGATCTATAAGCTCTGTTGCGAATTTTTTCCGGTCGCACCAGCGCAAGTACATGCGCAGTAACATTTCGGCCCAGTCCTGTGCGTCGGTGCCGCCGGCGCCCGCGTTTATCGTGAGGATTGCAGAAGAGTTGTCATACTCTCCGCTCAGGAGCATTTGCAATTCAAACTTGTCAAGTTCTGTCGCAAGCTTCGCCAATCCTTGCTCGATTTCAGGAGTGACACTTTCGTCGCTCTCTTCGATGCCGATTTGATACAAAACCTGCAAATCGGAAAGCGCAGTGTTCCATCGTTCCAGGAGTTCAAGCTGCTCTTTGAGGCGACTCATTTTCTGAGTCACTTTCTGAGCTTCTTTGCTGTCCTGCCAGAAATCAGGATTTAGCGTGAGTTCTTCTAATTCTTTCAGCTCGCTTTCAATTTGAGCCTGGTCAAAGATAGTCCCTGACTTTCGTCAGGCGTTCCTCAGCGTTTTCAATTTCACGCTTATATTCGGTGAGCATCATATGCTTTACAAGCCTCAAGCTGCGAATGTTTATTCTACAGCGTATATAATTCCCTGAGTCGCATGACAGCAGGTATCTTTAGTGCGTGTAACAGCGTCTTATGATCCGGTGTATAAAGCCTTTCTTGACGGTTTTTACAGTGCACATAATTCAGGAATCTCTTTTGCTTATTTTTCCTGTCGGCTCAGTCGAGTGAATTAGTGCCTTATGACAATATCGTTCTGGTTGGATGCAGCCGTCGGCGAAAAGAAAAAAGAAGACTTCGACGTTGCGATTGTAGGCAGTGGTGTGAGCGGGGCTGCCTCTGCTTACTGGCTGAGCCGTCGACAGGGTTTGAAAGTCGCTTTGCTTGATTCGGCTGCCACCGGATCTGGTGCGAGTGGGCGCTCGGGCGGCTTCGTTCTGCGCGGCGTAATGGCATACTACAATCACGCAGTCAGAAGCTATGGGCGCGATGCCGCTCGCTTTATTTTTCAGCTCAACGAGCAAACACAGGCTCATCTGTCCGACTTCGTAAAAGCTGAAGGAAACAGTTTTGACTATCAGCGCTGCGGCTCTTATTTGCTGGCTTCTTCAATAGAAGAATTGCACGATCTGGCAGAGTCGGCGCAGTTGATGAGAGAAGATGGCTTCGAAGTCGAGTATTTAAAAGAAGACCCGCTTGAAAGGGGGTTTTATGGCGCTCTTCATAATCAATGTGACATCGGAGTGAATCCTCTTTCTCTGGTTCGTTCATTGATTCAAGCAAGTTCAGTTCAGGTTTATGAAAACGAATCGGTATTTCGCATTGAGTGTAATGCGTCTCAGGGAGTTGAGCTATTCACTGCCAATCGCATTATCAGAGCCGCCAAAGTTCTCCTCTGTACAAACGCCTTCTTGCCGCTTTTGCTTCCGGAATTCAGGAGCATGTTAAAACCTGTTCGCGGGCAAATTTTGCTGACTCGCCCTGTGGAAGAGCGTTTTCTTGATAAGCTTTGCTATGCGAACTTCGGCTATGAATATTTTCGGCAGTTACCCGACGGCCGCCTTTTGCTTGGTGGTTGTCGTGAGCCCTTCCTTCAAGAAGAAAGCAGTTATGAGGATACTGTCACTCTCAATGTCCAGACAGCTTTGCGCAATTATTTGAAAGACAGGTTTCCTGAGCTGGCTGGTGCCAGCATCGACTACAAGTGGTCGGGGATTATGTGCTTCACTCCCGACGGTTTGCCTTTGATTGGCGAAATTCACGACAAACCCGGTGTCTTTTTTATGAGCGGCTGCAACGGGCATGGTTTAGGGTACAGCTTAGCGCTCAGCCGAGTTCTGGTAGAAACTGCACTTGACGGCGCGGACCCGGGTATTTTTCAGAGCAAGCGTGTGCTGAATTTGAGCAAGCATTAAGTCGCTTTCATCGCGGGCGGACTTAGTGTTGCTATCGCTAATCTGAGCAGAAAAATTAAGCTCTACTTGGTAACTCTCCTTTAGTATCTGCTGCTTTTGGCACCCTCCATTAGTTAGCTTGTCGGGGACTCGTTTTTTCATTTCAATCACCGGGAGGTTAGCTACTAGAAAGGGATCCCATGGAAGCATTGATTATCCTTCTGAGCGCAATTGCACTCTTGGCTGTGTTCTGGCTTCTGCTCCGGGCTCTGCGAAACCTGTACAGTCCTGCAAGGAAGCGCGGGAGCATTCCCTTCAAGCCGGATCTTCTTCCTGAGAAACTCGACTGGCAGGATGCCTCTCACGACACGGATTCTTTCTTGCCTGTGTCTGAGTGGAGTCCTGACAGTAAGTCGCAGTCCGAAGAACCTGATGACCTTCACGACCCGGCCAATTCCTGGAAATACGCTGGAAATGAGCAACCAGTTGTAGAAACCAATGTTTTTCTCGGTCAAACGCACTGTTACTCCGACGGTACTTTTGTCGTTTACGACCGCAGCGGAAAACTGAAGTTCTACGTGGTCGAGGGTCTCGACCTCGATGACCCTCGTTCTCAGCGCTTCCTGCGCGAGTCTTTCAACTTCGACTGAGCCTCAAGGCTCGTTCTACCTGAGTCTGAGCCTGGCTCGGCTCATTCGCTTCTTATCCCGAGCTCCTTGGCTGCAAACGATGCAGCTGGAGCCCGGGACCTAACCATTTTGAGGAGAAGAACTCGATGAATTTTCGTTTCACGCACACTCTCATCGCCGCAGCCCTGGCGCTGGGATGCAGCACCGCTGTTCACGCTCAGGGCACTGCTTTGCCGATCGTCACTGATCAGAGCAAGGACGGTCAGCGCGAACTGCAAATCATTTTTCCGGGTCAGGGTAAGACTCTGGAAACCTTCAAGGGCAGCCAGCTTCTGAAGAAGCAGTCCTACGACAAGGACAACAGCTTGCTGCATGAAAATGTTTACGACGAGAGCGGTAAGCCTGCAAGCGAATTCCGCCTCGAAAGCGACAAGAGCAAGCTCTGGCGGCTTTTCGTCGGCGGTCTGCTCAGCAAGGAAAAGCAGGTTTTCAGCGACGGCAAAGTCGTCGAGAAAAACTACCGCCCTGACGGCAAGTCGCTGTGGCTGGTAAAGGAAGACGACAGCGGCAAGCTTTCTTTCAGCTACTACACAAACGACGGTCGCAAGCTGCTACGCAAGTTTGCTCCCGGCGAGATGACTGTCGATGTTTTCGACAAAAGCGGCGCTACGTATGGACAGCGCTGGGAACTGGACGGCAAGTTCTATCGCTTGCGTGAAGTCCGGATTCTGGACGGGCTGAAGCGCCGCGTTGTTTACCTGAAAAAGGACGGCGTCAGCATCGAGAAAGTCGAATATCAGATTTCCGGCATCGCCGGTTGGTCTGTTTTGAAGACCGAGGCCGGCGACAAGCTCAGTGAGCCCGTCACGCCTCAGATGCTCGGCGAACTGGACCGCGCTGATGACAGCAGCGCTCCTGAGCTGGCGCCGCCTGTACCGGAGCCGGCTCCTCAGCCGACCCCGGTCGAGCCGAGTAAGGACCCTGTGAAGCCCGCCACCGGCGAGCCGAATAAGGACCCTGTGAAGCCCGCTACCGGCGAGCCGAGCAAGGATCCGGTGAAGCCAGCTACCGAAGAGCCGAGCAAGGACCAGCCTTAAGTTGGATTTCGAAACTTGATCCGGCGGCAGGTGCAGCAGTTGATGGCCTGTCAATCCCAGTTTGGAGAGGGGGTCTGCTGCCTCCCTCTTCTTCGGCTGTTCTCAGCAACCTTTCCCAGACCCAAGACCAAGAACAAGGAGCATAACCATGAAGGCTTTGAGGAACCTGTTCGAGCTCATCACCTCGATTCCCTTCTTCGGGATCATCGTCAACATCTTCAGCGGGGGCTTCGGCCCGATCGTGCCGATCGCTTTCGTGCTGCAGGCAGCTTTGCAAATCACCTGCGCATGTCTCTGGCTCGAGCTCCCGCTTGCCGGAACCGTGGCAGTGGCCGGTGCTCTCTGCTGCGCCCACCTCTTCGTCGGTTTTCTGATTGCCTTGCAGCCGCTGAGCGGTATGGGACCGAAGCCGACTTACAATGACGAGCTCGGTCTCGTCAAGTTGGCGACCGCCATCTCCCTTCTCTTTGGCGGCTTCTGCACGGCGGTTGTCGTAGCCCTTGCCTGCCTCTTCTCCGACTCGGGCATTCTTGCTTTCGGCCAGACCCTCTTGCTGAGCACGCTCGGCGCCTGGCTTGTGCATCTTGGTGGTGTGGTCTATCCGCTTATCCGGGCGTCGCGTCGCTAAGCTTGCCGATCAAGCTGAGTCAAAGCTCTGAACTGAGCGGAAGCGCACAGCAACTCTCTGCTGTGCGCTTCTTTCCTTTTTTGAATGATACTATCGGAGATAGTGGAAACTTATTTGCTTGTAAGCATCCTGATTCGGCGCTCGCCGCATCAATTTTCTGCAGGGACGGACTTAGTTTTCCATCAAACGGCGCCAGTCGACCGGAACTTCCGGTACGCCCGGTTTATCTTGCAGACCGGGATCCATCCAGGTTGAGTTGCCGACATTTATCGGTACTGTGTTCTTGGATTCGATTTTGCCGACTTTTACTTTGATCGGAATGCCGACCTGTCCGGCAATTCTGGCGGTGTCACCGGACAACTCATTGCTGAAGTTAGGAACGACAACGGTGAGCTGTTCTGTGCTGCAGTTGACGACTTGAGCGTTAACGCCGTCCATAGTGACGGTGTTCTCGTTCATTTTTTTCGAGAAATTCTTGCCGTAGATAACCAGCTGAGCACCTGGTGGTACACCGTTCAGGTTGGTGCCGGTCAGTTCGGGAATGCCACGCACAGTTACCTTTTTCTCTTTGCTGCTCAATCCGTCGACAGTGACTTTCACCATGTACTCACCGGGAGTGAAGTCTCTTGGGATTTTCACTTTGAGATCTGTTGCAGTCGCGCTTGTAGCCGTCAAATTTTTCTTGCCGATTGTGACTGTGTCTTTGCTCGGGCTTGGATCGAAATTTTCGCCTTTGAGACTCAGGTCTTCGCCGACAACCACTTCGTCAGGATTGACTTGTGTAAGTTTTACTTTGCGAGGTGTAGTCAGAACCCAGTCCACGGTAGCTCCGGCATTGCCCTGTCCGCTTATCGTGATCTGGTTGGTGCCATTATCCACGGTGCCTGTTAAATCAACGACAAGAGCCGACTTGCCTTTCAAACTCTGTTCTGTAGCAAGTATTCTGTTGCCCAGTGTTACTCGCAACCAATTGAAATGAGGTCCTGCTAGTTCTCCCACCGGGCTGAATTTCAAATTGAGAGTCAAGTTGTCCGAAGCTGCATCGGGCTGCCAGTTGAAAGTGGCTGAATATTCTTCTTTTGAGAGACCTTTGAAGTTATACGGTCCGGCGCTGCCGACCGTCACGAGTTTGCTCACCGGCGCCGTGTTGCTGTCGGCGCTGCCTGCTTTGCGGCGTGCTTTCCTCTTGCTTGGTCCAAGGTCGTTGGCATTCATGACATTGGGCGGTGGCGGTACCAGAGACTTACTGCCTTTTTCCCATGTTTTCCACGTGGAACCGGGCTGTGCAGGTAGTGTCGAGGCAGTTTTGCTGCCTGATTCAGCCCCAATAACTTTTTCAGGGGCAGCCGGTCCTGTAGTTTTTTCAGGGCTTTGGCTGCTGGCTGGCGCTTTGGCTGCTGGTTTGAGGCGAGTTTCGCCACCTAGCTTCACAGGGTTTGCTGCTCCTGCGGAAGAGCGACTGCCTTCAGCCAGAGCCGAACTCTGGCTCACAAGGATTATCGACAAAGCAGTGAGAAGTGCGTGTTTCATCGGAGAACTCTCTTTGCAACAGGGCATGGAATGATCATAGCGCCATCATAGTAATGCCACCAATTATAGAGGGTCGAAACAGTAAATGGATGCCTGTTTTAAGTTGAGCTGCGGGCAGTCATTTCCTTGAGGAATTCCTTGACTTCTTCCTGTCTCGGAAGAGCCGGTATGGCACCGGCTTTGGTGCAGGTCAGCGCTCCGATTGCGTTTGCATGCCTGACAATCTCTGTGAGTTTATCAAGGCTC
>JAIEPM010000063.1 GCA_019748395.1 Candidatus Obscuribacterales bacterium | reverse complement strand
CAGAGCCTGCGAAATTGTGTGACGCCCGTAAACCGGATTCTCCAGCGCACAGAACAGCAGTAACTTCACTACAGCCCGTATGCTGTAGGGTTTGTCTGACTCGAAGGGCGATTCGCTGTTGTTCTGTTTGTTTTCGCGCGGGATATTTGTGTATGTAGCGTATAGAGAACTAAACGCTTGAATGCTGATTATTCAAGGCTTTGAGCAGTGTGATTCTGAGTTCATCAAGCTTTCCTGAGACTTTCTCCAGAACAGAAAGTCTTGCTCTTAAAGACTTTTGGGCGTCTGCTCTTTACTTGTTTTCGTTTTGTTTAGAGTCATTACAGCTTGCGCCGGATGCGCTAACACCTGGGTTGTGACTGTCAAGGGATTCTTTTGTTTGTGCTCTGAGATTGTCGAGAGGCGTTCAGAATAGGATTAATGCAGCGTGAAAGGGGTTTGTTGAAATCTTTTGAAGAAGAGTTCTTATCGGTTCGGAAGAGTGGTGTCGTATATGGTGCGGATCGTATCCGTTTCTCCTTTCATTACTCAGGCTGTAGGATGTCGTATCGGCTTGGAACCCGGAATTGTTTGCTTATATCTTGGTTCTGCATAATCTCATTTTAGAAGCTCTTGGGATTTGTTTGTACCTGGATTCTTGACAACAGGGTTTCGTTTTCGGCATTTTGAGGAATGTACATCTAGTCTTATCTTACAGAATGCGCCCGCTAATGTAGTTTTCTAGATTCCGGAGAATCGCCATGCCAGATCCAGCCAAAGAACTGCCTCCAGAGAAAGATAAGGGTGAGGAGGCAAAGGACCCTGCTGCAGAGAAAGAAGCGGCTCAAAAGGGCGGGCAGGAAGCATTTAAGCCGGGTGAACGAAGTCCGGTAGTGTCGAGTGGAACCGGCAGCGCAGAAAAGGTTCTTCCGGTTGCCACTATATCTGGTGGCGAGACTGCTGCGGCCAAAGCAGGCGATCGAGCGGTGCGCTCAGGAGAGCAATTACTGAAAGAATTTATAGGTAACGACCAGCGGACCGGCAAGCAATATGCAGATGTGATGAAGGGCATGTCGCCGGCCGAGATCCCCTTATTTGTATCCGAGTACATGAAGCAGCACCCTGATGCGGCTGTCGGTTTCATCAACGGCATTCTCGAACGCTCTGAGATGCCGCATGAAGGCACCTGGATCGAGACCATGGCCAAGGCCCAGGGCACGGTGGTAGCGTCGGAGCTGCCAGCCGAACGTCAGGGTTCAGACCGCGTTGTACAGCCGAATACTCCAGCCGACGCGCAAGTCCGCTCGGCTGAACAGCTGCTGAAGGACTATGCGGGCAGCGGCAGCGAAACCGGAGCGCACTATGCGGGAGTGATGAGAGGGATGAATGCTTCCGAGATACCGCTTTTCGTCAATGAATTTTTCAAGAAAAATCCGGATGTAGCTCTCGAGAATCTTGCGTTTATGCTTGAGCGGGTTGAAGTGCCGCATCAACAAGTTTGGGTGGATTCAATCAAAAAGGAAGTTGAAGCCGCTCGCAAACAAGGGGTGGAAGACTTGAAAGGCGTTGATGCACGAATTAGAGAAGGCAGAGAAAGCGGACCGACCTTGGAGAGAATTCGAGAGGGATTCGCTGAAAATGCTCCTCTTGGTCGTCGCGCTCCAACACTGGACGATGCGACTATGAAGCAGCTTTTCGAGAAAACTCCTGAAGAACGAAAAATGCTCATTGAAAGAGTACCGAAGTACGAGTATAAAGCTGAAAGATTTCACACGCTCACTGAGGAAGAAGCAGCCGAAGTAAGAAAAAACTACCCGGATGAAAAAGTGAGCAAGCCTCCGCGCCAGGCTCAAGCCGGTGATGTGATCCATATTCAGGATGGTGATTTGAAGTCGATCTTGGCCAATGATGGAAAAGGATTCGGCTTGGTCTACAGTAAAGAAGAAGCCGCAGCTAAGTTTCAGCCGGTTGAAGGCAAGCCGGGGTTTCTCCGAGAAAAAGTGCCTGCAAAGGAAGCGATTTATCTTCCGGATGGGGCGAGAAATCCAGACCCCAGGGGAGCTGATTACCCTCCTGGCTCGATTCTGATGAAAGGACCAGAGGGATACGAATATGATTTATCGTTTGTGATCAGACCTGACAGTGTATTGGAAGCTCGCTATTCGGAAGATATGCTCAAACCTGCAGATGAGAAGTCTGCAAAGCTTTTCGAAGATGCCAGACTTCGTGCTCAATCAGCTCAGCAAGCTCAGGAAAAACGTTTTGTTGATAATGCTGCGCGCGCTCTTGATAAACCTGGAGCCACTGCCGCTGAACTGGCTTCGGCTCTTGACCGAAAATTGAATGATTCCCTAAAGAAATCTCTTGGACTTGATGCCAATGCCGGAACTGCTGAAATTGAAGAGGGCCTGCGCTCGGCTATCGAGAAAGAAGGGCTGCTTGATCCGTCAGCAAAGGAGCGCGTTGGGCTCTGGTCGAGTCTCAGTGGCTCTGGTTTGCGGGATCGAGTTTCCCGGCATGTGCTGGATGCTGTGATGAATTTGCGGTTTAATGAAAGTTCTGAAATGGCAGAAGCGAAATTGCGACTGGCTATCGATCAGGCAAGCAGTGCGGCGACAGGTAAAGCAAGGACGCTTGAATCACTCGGTGAGCAGGCTCGAGTTGAACGACTGGAAAGACAGAAAGATGCTGAAGCAGGCTTTACAAGGCGTCCGGACAAGAATGGGCTTGATAAAATTAGCGCATCTGAAATCGCGGCCAGTCTGAGGGAAGCCGCGGCGACTGAGAAGAATCTCGAGTCATTGACCAGAAAAATGAGCGAGCTGGAACAGGGCGGCGCCGCTGTAAAAGAAGGTGTTGCCGAGTATCTGGCTGCTGAAACGGCGAAGCTGGCTGATCCTGAGCAAAGCGGAAAAGCTCAAATTCGTGATCGAATGAAGATGGTGGCTGGAGCGATGGATCAGCTCGTGCATGATCAGCTGACATCAGACCGTCCTTCCGAAAGAAATCTCGGAACTGCGGATAATCTTGGCCGGATGGAAACAAAAGTCGCTTCTGATGGCAGTCTGAGCAGAACTGACAACGCTGCGGTCGATAAAGCCAGGCAGGAGCTTGAACGACGTGAGCGTTTAAGTCCAAGCGAGATTGAAGCACTGCGTCGTCAGGGCGAACAGCTTGCAAAAGCAGAGAGTGCAGTTGAGCGAGAACGCGGTGAAGCCTTGCTCAGAGCGGTGGATGCTCTAGACGGCAAGCTTGGAGCTGAGGCTCAAAAGGCAGCTCACAGGATAGTGCTCGATGCTTCGCGTAGCGCACTTGAGAAAGGTGAAGGCGGTGGTTATGGCCGGGCTGTAACAGGTGGTTTGATCGGTCTTGGAATTTTGACTGCAGCCGCTCTTGCCTATTATCGATCCAAACAAAAGAGCGAAGAAAAACCAATGGAAAGGGCCAAGTTGAAATGATTTGAGAGCGCAGTGCTAGCTTATCTTGAATTTTTTCGTTTTGGAACAGGGTAAAACTGCGGAGTGGTGTAAGTGCTTTCCGTGCTCGCCGAGCTCTCCGCTCCGCCTGTTGCCGCTATTTCGCTTGCAGTGGAAGTGGAGCTTGCCGTGCTTGCTGAATTGTTGCTTGAAGATTCAGTAACGACTGTTTTTCCTGCCAATGGCTGCGGGCTTGGCTCGTCGTATTTCAATTGCGGCGGATAAAGAATCAAAGCCGCGATAGCCGCAACAAGAAGCAGCACCACTCCGCAGATTGCTGCAATTTGATCTTGTTTTTTTTTCACTCCGACCGGACAGTCTCTGCTTAGAAAACGCCCGTCTTTGCGCTTATACAAGCGTGTGTAGATTTTGCCTTCTCGTTTGAGAACTGCGTCTTTAACCTGCTCAATATCCATCGAATCAAAATCATAAACATTGAGCAAGCAGCTTCCGCAAACTTTGGATTTTTCAGGACCGGACATGCTCTCCCATTTGGCACTGCAGGGTGAGGCATTGCGATAGTCGTCGAAAGGCAGGATTGCTTTTGCTGCTTCAGCCGGACGAAATTTCAGTTCTTCCAGTTTTTCCTCAACTGAAACGCGTGGCTTGTTTAGAACCAACCGCACAGCTTCCATATCCATCACTGTCTTGGCAATTGCCGGGTCGATTTTTTTGACCAGTCTTTGAAATCCGCTTTCAGAAGCAGCAGCTGTTTCCTTTTTAGGAGGTACGGGCGGAGCTTCCGGGGTACTTGAAGCCTCTGGTTTTTCCTCGTTCTCAGACATTTCAGCAGTCCCTTAGTTTAGGCAAGCAGATCTTCGTCTATTTAGGCAAAGTGGCGCCAACGCCTACGATCGGCTGAATGGACATGCCCTGGAATTCCTGGCTTTCCGGCAGACCGGGCATTGGAGCAAGCAGCTTGACAGTCAGTTTTGTGACCACCAGTACCTGTCCCGGTCCTGGTCCTGGTACATCTTTTGGAAGTGTGCCGAAGCTTGAGTTTGGCAAAGAACTAGTTGGAGATTGCCATTTGAAACAGCTGAGTTTGATTGTGGCCATTCCGCCTTTGCTTCCCTGGCTGACCACGGTCTGCGCGGTCAACAAGGCACTCTGCCCATCGCCGGCTGCGGCTGCGGCACGTGCGGTTTTTTGAGCAATGTCTCCGTTCATCATGAAAGCAACAAGAACGCCGCCAAGGTTGACTAAGAGGAGGATTATCGGAATCATCACAAGAATTCCGGCAGCCATTTCAATAAAACTGGCAGCCCGCTCTGAGCGGGTTAGATAAGGGCTCGTTCTGGCTCGATCATTCAGCATGCATTCATTTTACATTATGCGTTTGGAGCCCTGAGCAAATAAATGCTCGAGGATTCTAAATTACTGAAGCTGCTCGACGTTGCTAGCTGAAGAATTCTGTGGCAAACTGGGCACTAAGACGATACGCGCTTTTAATTGTTTGAGAGTCCGTGTAAAAAGGCATCCTTGGGCTTTTGGAACTGCGCTGAAGGGGATAAAGAATGCTCAAGCGGTATAGAAAGCAGAGCGGCTCTACGATTGCAGAAACAGGACCTGCGCTCCTGGTGATTTTTTTGCTTATCTTTTTTCCGCTGATTGATATTATCGGCCTCTCCTGGACCTACGGCATGTGCTGGTATTTGAATTACAAAATAAGCAATGAGATTGCAAGAGGCAAGAAGGCTGACGCTCCTGCAATTATTTCAGAGCAAGTAAATCTGGTGGCGTCGTCGAGCATCGCTTCATTCCTTGGTATAGTGCCTTCCGGCATTAAAGTGGCGTCGCCGGTTTTCAACGATACTGCTCAACCGCCGACAGTTCAGGTAACAAGCTCGATTGAAGCTAAGCCCTTCATTACTGTGCCGTGGTTCCAAGCAGTGCCGGGCCTGAATGCGCCGGTTACTTTTACTATTTCAAGCCAGCTGACCAGAGAGTTGCCCATGTAAAACTCTCAGTTGAGGGGGTTTTTCCAAATTATCGGCAGCGAGACTGAGTCTTCGGCTTAACTTGAGAATGGATTGAATTTGCGCAGTTGAGACCAGATTGAACTGTTTTGATTTTTTGATGTTTTCTCGGGAGCTTTCGGGTTGATTTTAGAGAGCTGATCATGCAGTTCTTTCATGGTCTGGAAACGCTTGTCCGGATCTCTTTCCAGGGCTCGATTAATCAATTGCTCCAGCTCTTCTGGATATTTTTTATTTGCTTGCACTTCTGCAAAAGTGAGAGGCGGGTCCGTTAATCGCTTGGTGGCGACCTCAACGGCTGTCTCGCCGACAAATGGCGTATAGCCGGTTACGACTTCAAAAATCATGCATGCAAATGAGTAAATGTCCGAGCGTGCGTCGGTAGTTTTGCCAAGGACCAGCTCAGGGCTCATATAAACCGGGCTGCCGAGAATCTGTTGTTCCTGTGTAAGTGCAACTTCCTTGCCTGCATTCCAGCCTGTTAATTTCGCCAGTCCAAAATCGAGAAGTTTTGGAATAAGCTCGCCATTTTCTAATTGTTTCAAAGCGATATTGCTTGGTTTTATATCGCGATGCAATATGCCCTGCTCGTGTGCATAAGCTAAGCCGGCGCTGGCGGCGCTCAGAATCGGTAGAGCTTGTTCAAGTGGAAGTCCGTCCGGCTGCGCTTTCAGAGCTGTGTCGAGATCTTGCCCGTCAATGAATTCCATCACCATATACGGTTGCTTTTTCTCGGTAAATCCGAAATCATGAACAGTAATAATATTTGGATGCTCAAGGTTGCTTACTATACGTGCTTCTCTCTCGAAGCGTGCCATGACC
>JAIEPM010000608.1 GCA_019748395.1 Candidatus Obscuribacterales bacterium | reverse complement strand
GCGGCAGAGGCAGAGCTTCCGGTGCTTGCTGCGCTTGGGCTTTCCGGAACGCTCTTTGTTTTGCTTGCAGAAGCTGCAGCTGAGGCAGAGGCATCAATTTTTGCCCAGTCCGGTTTTTGGAATTTTTTGGATTCACAAAAAACACCAAGTGCCACCATCGAGTCTAAAGTCTCCTTGCTTGGATTATCATAAGTGGCTTTCAGCTCGTAGCTTTCACCACCTCGCAGCTTGATTCCTTCTCTGGAAAGAATGTTGTCGATTTTTTTGAGCTCAGGACCGGTGCCTTTGAATTTAGTGCTTGAATCAACACTGAAAACGGTCTCACCATCCTTGCAAGCGCTCAGAGTTGTATTTACACAACAGGGGTGAATATGAGTCCAGACCGCATGAATGGTTCTGTCTTCCTTAGCCAGGTCAAAATCAATCTCAGTCGTTACAGGTATCCGATAAGTGTGCCGACCGGGCGGTACGCTCCAGTGACCGGTAAGAATTTTTCCACTGGGACCCTTGAAATTCGTATCAGGCACCATATTTGGTGCATTACCGGCAGAGGAGTGAATCATGCAGCTTGGTCCCTTGTGCTCCGGAATTTCTTCAGGAGAACCAACCTGCACTGCAATATAGGGATTGAACCAGTGCAATGCTTTTAAAGGCTTTTTGAGGTCTGAGTCCTTCACAAAAGTAAGAGTGCAAAGATGCTTGAGACGGCGATGCTCATCGGTGGTTCTGTTTGCAGCCTGAAAAGTGAAGGTCCAGGTTTCATCGCTTGCCACCGGCACGGCATATCCATCTGGAAAATTGAACTCGGTTTGACCCTGAGTCAAAGTCATAATGCGAAGGTTGCCGGTGCGCTCGAGATCAGGAAAAGACGCAAAGCGAGCGACTTGATCAACGTCAAGATTCATATGACAGATAAATTCGGCAGTCGGCATGGGTTTGTCGTTTTCATCAAGCACAACAAGTTTGATGCCTTTGAACCAGTATAATTCGCGCTCCTTATCGCTTGAATCAGCAAGTCCAATCGGCGACTTGCCGTCATCAAGCAGGGGGTCTTTTTTTACCCTGTCTCCGGGACCGGGAGTGGCTGTACTCGCCATAGCTCCAGCCATGGAAGGCGCAGTTTTGTTCGGGTCAAGATAAACAATCATGCCGCCGGGCAACTGCACCCGTTTGGAAGCAACCAGATCTGCAACTTTAAGCTTTTGAATGACGTAAGGACCTTCCATCGAGCGATACTTTCGATGCAGGTCGATTGGTCCAACCAGAATTTCCGGTCGAATATTGCCGTCTTTGTCTTTCTCAACTGCTAGAGCCTGCGCGTCGGCGGACCGAGAATGATCGGCGGCTGAAACTCCGCTTGGCTGCAAAAGAAAGAGCGAAGTGAAACAGATTAGCGAAGTGATTTGCCATACAGTTTTGGACATGCTCTAGCACCGCGTGAAATATACTCTTTATCAATTATTTCAGAGTATCGGCGAATTGCCCTTAAATCTCGGCTGAAGAGCTGTTCTGATTGTTTGACATTAAGAGCTGGCGTCGGATACGTTCCAGCTGTTGGCCGGGAACGTATATACATTGCTCAAACTGCTTGTTGCAGCAGCACGTGAGCTACGCACACGACGCGTCACTACTTCGTTATCGCGATTTTGTATTGGAGCAGACTTTCTGGAATGTTGCATCCAAGTATAGATGGCACCAAGCAAACTGGCGCCGGCAAATGCCATTAACAGGTGGTGACCTTTGAGTGAGGCCATCGCTAAGCAGACGGCCAGCACTCCGAGACCGACAAGCGCGGTACGGGACTGGGAACTCATGGGGGAAGCTCCTCTCGTGACAATTTTCGATTTAGACAGTGGATATACAATACACCGCAGTTCGATATAGCGGCCACTTGGAAATTAAAAAATCTTGGAAAATCGCATTAAAAATAGATCGCGGGCATCAATATCCGTCGCTGGACTTATCTGACCCTGCAGGCGCGGAACCGGGAGATGCTTGTGCAGCAGGGCTTTCATTACCGCTTGCCGCCCCCTGAGCAGGCATGCTTGACGACGACGACGAAGCCGAAGAAGCGCTTGCATCTCCGGAAGCAGACGTTACTGAAGATCCGGCACCACCTGTTCCAGGCGCCAGCTCTTTCATTTTTTCACTCTCCCAGAGACTGCCGTCGCTAAAGCGAGCGACCAGCACACGAATCATGACGGAGGCAGTGCGCGGGTCAACTTTGTCACCACGCCACTTGGCTTTTGCTACAGAAGCAGGAGAAAGTGACTGCCCGTCGGCTGCATGGAATGTCCCCCGGACTTTGTCCTCGCTATCTATATAGCCGATTCGAAATTTCACTCCAGCAAGGGATTTATTCGAAATATTTTTATAGTCAACATAGATGCGGCACGCCATGGGCGCACCAATAGGGTCAATTTCAAGAGATGTCCGGGCAGAAACTATGTCTACCGGACAGCCCGCTTCCGATTTAAACTTATAAGTCAAATCGCGAAGCTCTTGCGAATACGCCGGAGCATTTTGCCAAGAAGCACCCAAAAGGAGAGCGCTCGCAATGGCCAGCTTAAGTCCCCTGCTAAAAACCCTGACCCTAACCATTGCTATAAGCCTCCCCGGGTTCTGGACTCAAGCTTTTTGCTCAGAGCCCAGCGCAAGTCAAGAGAAATTCTCCTTCACTATCTTACACAGCAATGACCTCCATTCGCATGAAGACAGTTTTTTAGACAACGGAAAAATCGTCGGCGGCATACCGCGCATTGCTCATTTGATCAAAACTGCCAAAAAGAACAACAAAAACGTTCTGGCTGTGGATGCCGGTGACGCTTTTCAGGGCACTGCCTATTTTGAGACTTACAAAGGCGAAACCGACATCGAGTGCTTGAGCAAAGCAGGCTATGACATTTTTACGATCGGCAATCATGATTTTGACGAAGGCTCAGACAACCTGGCAAAGCAGCTCAAACATGCAAACTTTGATGTCATCTCTTGCAATCTCGATGTCTCCGGCGAGCCCGATTTGAAGGAGCGCGTCAAAGCCCACGTTATAAAAGAGCTTGATGGTGAAAAGATTGCTTTTGTGGGAGTAATTACTCCGGCATTGAAAGAACTGGCGCCAAAGCTTGGACCAGTCAAATTGATCTCTCCCGGGCCAAACTGGATGGAGCCTGTTAAAGCAGAAGTTGCCAAACTGAAAGAAGAGGGAATCAACAAAATTATTCTAGTATCCCATTGCGGAGTTGATCTGGAAAAACTGCTTGCGGAAATTCCAGACGTCGATCTTGTAATCGGCGGTCACAGTCATACAAGACTTGACGAAGCAATTATTGTGCCGCACCCGGACGGCAGCAAAACAATGGTGGTGCAAACAGGTTCTTACGGGCGCGCACTCGGCAGACTGGATCTTGCTTTTGATAAAAGCGGCAAGCTCCTCTTTCCTGATTCGAAATATCACCTTATAAATCTCAGCGAGAAGATTTTCGAAGATCCCGAACTGAAAGATTATGTCAGCGAGAAAGCAAAGCCTTTTGCCTATCTGACCAAAACAGTTTTATCAACTGCCGAAGCACGCTTTGATAATCGCTTTAAGAACTATCCTTGGGACTCACCAATTGGAGACCTGATAAGTGATGCACTGCTGGAAGCCGGTGCAGATTACGGAGCGACTATCAGCCTGCAAAATCGGGGCGGCATCAGAGCTCCCCTTGATCAAGGGCAAATTACTCTGGAAAAAGTGCGTGAGATTTTGCCTTTCCAGAACAAAATGATGGTGGCAACAATTACAGGCAAAACTCTCCTTGAAAATCTCGAGCATAATTTATCGAGTGTTGAAACCGGCACCGGCGGCAGATTTTTCGACATGGCAGGTTTGAAATATGCATTTGATCCGACCTTGCCGCTTGGACAGAGAGTCGTCTTCGCTTTTGCTCAAACAAAAGAAGGAGATTATGAGGCAATTTCAGCTGATCAAATTTATCGCATTGCTACCAACGACTATACTTTTAACGGCGGTGAAGGATACGACTTTAAGTCGGCAAAAGATGTGGTGGACACCGGGCTTCGTCTTTCCACAGTTCTTGAGAATTATTTGAAAAAACACAAAACAGTTGCACCGGCAATTCCAAATCGTTTTCTGAGAGTCAGCACAAATATCGCTAAACGAAAAACAGAAAATGGAAATGAGCTTTTGAGCATCGATTATCCAGCTCCCAATGCAGAGCTCAGTATCATAGTCGGCAGCGATAAGTCTGTAAGCTTTCTTCCGAAATTCGGCGTAGTGCCGCTGGCTGACCCGCGCTTGCTTGAATCAAGAAAATCGGATGATGCAGGCAGGCTTGAAATTCAGCTCAAAGATCTGCAGGCGAAAGCTTCAAGAAAGAAAGACGGAAAAGGCTCAGACGGCAAGCATAACTGGGTTTCAATAATTTTGAAATCAAGAGACAAAGAAGGTAACAGCACAAGAATTGTCAGCGTGCCGATACAAATTGATTGAGCGTGAATACTCTTGTAGTCTCAAGCTTTCAAGGAAGATAGCTCTGAGGGAAACACAGATTACACAGCGCTCACAAATCGCCAAATGCTGTCATTCAAAAATCAGACGCAACTCATAAAAAGCGCATTCGGAGCCGTTTTTATGAGCAGTCGCTAATGCTCATGCGTGTTATCCGCACTTAAGACGCAGCCGGGGCAATCTTTTCAGTCGACAAGGCCGATCGGCAAGTATATATTCAAAACATAGAGAATTCCAAGAAAAACGAACAGAGCTGAGCCGACCGCGGGATGAGTCGGTTTTGCTTCAGTGCAAGCAAAGCAGGAGGACTGCAAAAGATGGTTGAGGGCTTGAGTGGGGAAGCGCAGCTTCAGAAACCGGCAGCTGCAGCTGACCCAAACAGAGAAGAGCTGATCAACAAGCTCGCTCGCGAAATGATTACAGACAAGAATGCACTCGCCCCTGCTGCTGCACCGGAGACAACGCTGGCGAAGTATGGTCTTGTCACAGTCAAAGGAATCAGCAACGTTCCGGCCGGAATGCTTCATGCAGTCGAGCACAATATCAAACATCCCTGGGAAACAGTCGGGATGGTGGCTGGAGCTGCCGCCATGGGTGCCACTCTCAAAACCATTCTGCCGGAAACAGGCAACGCCGGAAAAATAGCCGGGCTGGCAATCGGCGCCTACTTTACCTATAAATCAGTAGAGCCGGTTGTGGATGCCTACAAATTTGCCGGTCATGCAAAAACCATGAAGGACTTGGACCTGGCAGCCGCCCACTTAGGTGACGTGGGCGGCTCTTTCATAGTCAACTCGGCAATCTCGGCGGCCGGATATAAACTGGGAGCAGCCGGTGCGGAGCGAGTTCTGCTTTCACAAAGATTGGACGGATTTGCGAACGTCAAGCAAGCTTTTTGGGACGGCGTCGGTGATAAAACTTCCAAACTCACAGGAAAATTTTCAGACGCACTCGGCATGAGCACTACGCCAGAGCCTGTGAAAGGCGCGGGCACTCTCAATCTAAGCAATCTGACCGGCGGCGGCCAGAAGTTTATGCCTTCGGATCGCATCGCGCCAAGAGGGGTGCTGGCAGGCGAAGTTCCGCCTGAAGCTCCAATGGAAGTGACTATTCAGCTAAAATCAAAAGCCACGGACCTGGCTATGGACAGGGCTCTTAAAAGAATCGCCCTGGGCAGGCAGGCGCCACTGACAGATGCAGAATTTGCTGCAAAATTCGGTGCCAACGAAGAATCTCTAAATCAGGTCAGCAAGTTTGCTAACGAAAATGGTCTTAAAGTCAGCGAAGCCGATTTGCGTTCCGGACGAGTTGTTTTGAGCGGCAACTCCGGGCAATTCTCGGAAGCTTTCAAAACCAAAATCAACAATTACACAGTTGACGGCTTGCAAATTCGCGGTCGGGAAGGCGCGCTCACAGTGCCAAACTCACTGGCGAATCATATTGAAGGTGTCTTCGGCGTAGATGACCGACCGCAAGCGCATTCTTACGCAATCAATCGTGGACCGGCAGACCCCTTAAAAACGGAGAAGCCCAACACCTTCGTGGGCAGAGGTCCGGAAGATGCACCCACAGACGGCGGACCCGGTCGCGGTCCGGTCGAACCAAAGGGTGCGCGCGGCTACCTTCCAAATGAAGTCGCAGATGCATATGAGTTTCCGAAAGGAACCAGCGGTAAAGGTCAATCCGTGGCAATCATCCAGATGGGCGGCGGCATAGACATGAAGAACGAAGCCGCT
>JAIEPM010000554.1 GCA_019748395.1 Candidatus Obscuribacterales bacterium | reverse complement strand
CTGGCGGCTTGCTGCCTGGCGCTGAAGCACATCGATAGCCTGCCGCGTTAATCGGCAAGAGTTTCGGGGTCCGGTCATTTGCAGAGGCAAGTGATCGGACCTTCCTTTTTTTGCCTTTCCTACGACCCCTTTTAGTATCTCTCGCGACGAGCTGCAGCTATTAGCTGCCAATCTGCTAGTGAATCTAGAAACGAACAGCACTCTATTCCTCAGAGAATAAACGAATAAAGCTCATGCAAACGAGAGAGAGAGTTGTGTTTTATTTGGGTCCAAACTTGCCGGTCTTCCCTGAGTCAGTTTGCTGGAAACTCAAATGCGGAATTGCCGGGAATTCCAGAAAGGCTCTCGCCATAAAACAAATCGGCAGTCTGGACTTGCGACTATAAAACTTGCAAGCCAAGCGCCTAAATAATAAGTTGAAAACTACTTTTCGTTTCTTTATAGCCATTGGTGTAGGAAGCCTCAAGCTAGCAACCCAGAACTAAATCACGACTTTTTTATCTGTTCGAAAACAGAGAAAAGACGACCTGGCTTGCTTTCGCTGAGCTCTATCTACACTTTTGAGCTAGCCCAACTTCGATTTCCTTTGCAAACTGGAGGCTGAAAATGTCCATTTCATCCATGCTGATTTCCATGTTCCAGGCGAATACCGCCGAGTGGTCGCCCTCGACGCAGATCTCGAAAAATCTGAAACTTGTTTTTAGCGCAGGTCGCTGCGATGCGCCCTGGCATGGCCGCTGCCCGCCCGAGCGACAAGAAGCCCTGCAAAAAGCCGTCGACAAACTCGAAGCTCAGTTCCTGAGCAGCGGCATCGCGAGCGACGCCGGCTGGAACGCCTATTTCTCGACGGTTATGGCCTTCGGACTGACGATGCTCGGACGTTTGGCCGAAGCCCGAGCATACATCTACCGCGCCGGAGATCTGCTCGACAGCGACGACTATGCGCAGCTCTGGCTTCTGGCACGGCGCCTGGAAATATGCGAGGGCGACGGAGACGAGCTTGGTGTCGAAATCGTCCTCAGGCGGCTCTTGCTAAACGAACAATTTGAGAAGATCGCCCGCGCGTTGAAGGGACAGATCCTGGCCCATCAACAAAACACCGCCGGACTCCAGATTCCGCAAATCAAGGACTGCTACCTGAGCAGGATCTATAAGATTCTGCTCAGTTCGGCCGACGCAATTCTGGAAAACGAGTTTCATCTCGAAAATGCGCTGCAATTGTTGAACAATCTGCAGACCGCCGACTACTCAATTCCGCCCGCGCTGGCAGCGCTCAAACGAAGCTTTGAAGAGGCTCTCAGCCTGCAAGAGGAATTGACCGGCAAGGTCCGACGGACTCCTTTCCAACAACAGACAGCAGCTATGCTGGCAAGCAGCAGTCCTGAATGTAAATGCACGGAGCGATCCACTTGCTTCATTTGTGCTGACATCGACTAAAACAGCATTCAGATCGCCCCGTCAGAACATCTTTTCCACCCATATCTTCGAATTGAAAGCAATGAACTATCAATGAACGAAAAATCTCTGCCTAGCGGCATTGCTCTCTGTTTTGATCTCTACAAATCGTCGGCCCTCGGGGGTACAGTTCTGGGCAGGTACTTGTGCAAAGACGACGCCGACAGGGCAGCCAAAGGCAACGGCGAATCAGGACTCGATGCAGCAGTACAACCTGTGCCCTGCGTGCTGATCGATGGCATCGCGTATCGAGTCATTCCACATGACGCGCTGGTCGCGATCGACGATAAATGCGCGCAGATCCTTGCGAAACTCTCGGCGGAAGATCGCGAAATCATATTGAAGAAGCTCGCAGGTCAAAGCAAGCCGCCTGCGCCGCCGATCAAAATCCACTCACGCAGGGAATCCGACACCGGCCGCCCGCCTTCATCCAATCCAACGACAGCGCATTCGACTGAGGAAAGCAACGAGGACTCTTACCTCAAAACCCTCTTCACTTTCTTCGGCGCATCCGACATCTGTTAAACCAGCATTTGCTCAGCCCCGTCAGGAAAGCGGCGCAGGGTTGCATTCCCTGCGCCGCACCTGGCGGTTGCGACAGCTCAGTTCAACTTCCTCGGCGTGCGACGACAACGATTCGACTGCCTTGAGCTGGAGCTCGCCTGAGTTCAAGATCTCCAATTTTTCAAACAGCATCTCTTATCTCCGATAGTATAAAGAGCCTGAGAGCAAAGGAGTCGAGCATCGCAGGTCATGAAGCTCTTTATTAGTATTTTTTGTCCGCACTGCTATGATTTTGAAGATGAAAACGCGCCCGTTAATACGCAGAACAGCAAGAAGTCATTCAGGCATTAATCTGCTTGGATTCATAGCAATAAATACATTGCTCTTTTGTAGCAGTCCGGCAGCTTTAGCCGCTCCTCGCAAAGCAGAGCTCCAACTGTGCTTTCCGGACAAAACTTCCGTCGGGCGAATTTACGACATGAAGCTCTTCAATTATGGAATTTCTCGACGTTTTCTCGAAAATGCCAGGGGGCAAATCAAGTACGATTCCAGCTCTTCTCTTCTACTGCAAGTATCCGAATCCTGCGGCAATAACTTGTCCTTTTTGAAACAGATCCCGTCAAATGCTCTCAAAGGTCTTTCACTGGCTTATTTGCCTATTGCAAAAAAAGAACTGAGCAATATTGCTCACTTGAACAAACTGAATTACCTCGACCTGAGCGGTACCGAGCTTGATGATGCAGCCTGTTCCGAGCTCAGTTTTTTGAAAAATCTAAATACACTGTGGCTTACAGAAACTAACATTTGCGGAGCCGGGCTGAGCAAACTTCCACAATTGACTTGCCTGCGGCTAAACTGCACCGGCATCAAAGACGAAGCCCTATCGAATTTAAGCAAGCAAAAAGCTCTTGAAGCACTGGAGATTGCCCAAAACCCACTCACAGATAAGTGCGTCCCCTTTCTCTTGCGTCATCAAAAACTTCAGTGGCTGGTAGCCGCAAAAACAAACATAGGAGACCAGGGAGCAGCTGCACTTTCCGGGCTGCCCGATTTGAAATACCTGTCACTTGAAGATACAAAGATCAGTGACAAGTGCATTCATAAGCTGGTCAAACCCGGCCAGTTACGGCAACTATATCTTGCCAACAATAAATTGACTGACAGTTGTCTAATAGAAATCGGAAAACTTGAAAATCTAGAAATACTTGATCTAAACGCAAGCAAGATTTCAGGAAGAGCATTGAAACAATTGAAAAACTGCCGAAAGCTCCAATCTTTATCCCTATCAGAAACTTCTGTCGACGACTCGGCTGTTGCAGCTCTGGCTTATCACCCGCAACTCTTAAGGCTCTCTCTCGGATTTACAGGAATAAGCGACAAAAGCGTTCCTTACCTTGAAAAGCTGACAGGTCTCAAAGAGTTATCGATACCAAGCACAAAAATTTCATCGAAAGGCGTGTCAAGACTCAAGAAAGCTTTGCCGTCCTGTCGTATAGTTTCATAGTTGCGTGGGGAAGGCAGTAATCAAATTATGAAGTTGCTGGTAGTTGAAGATGATTTGAAGCTCGGAGAAACAGTCAAGCATTACTTAGTTGCAGAGAACTATCAAGTTAATCTGGCGGTGAATAGTTCTGAGGCTCTGGAGCTGCTGAAGAATAACGTTTACGACCAGCTGATACTCGACTGGGAAATCCCCGGGCAAAGCGGTCTGGAAATCTGTTTGCAATACAGACAGTCCGGGGGACGAGCCGCCATCCTCTTTCTGACGGGCAGAACCACACTGGAAGATCTATCTGCTGCTTATGAATCAGGTGCGGATGATTACCTGAGGAAACCATTTCATATGCAAGAGTTTTTGCTGAGAGTCGCGGCTTTACTAAGACGCAGCGAATCGGTGACGAAATCAGTTCTCAAACTCGGACCATTTGTTATGGACAGCACGCAATTCAGAGTAAGCAAAAACGGCAAAGAGCTCAAATTATCACGCATGGAATTTGAGTTACTGCAGTTGTTCATGCGTAATGCAGGCAGATTGTTCAGCCCGGAAGAGCTTCTGGAAACGGTTTGGAAAGACAGCGACGACAAAACATCGAATGCTTTACGAACTTGTATGAAGAAATTGCGCCTCAAAATCGACGATGAAAACCAGGAATCAATGATTCAAAACGTGCATGGATTAGGTTATAGATTCAGGGTAGACTGAACCAGAAGCAGGCACCACCGCCGTCTGCATTTTTGACGCCAATATCGCCGCCATGACCCAAAACAATGCTGCGACATACAGCAAGGCCGAGGCCCAGTCCGGACCGCTTTCCGACTTGCTGTTTTGAAAAACTTGTGAACTTCTCAAATACACGTTCTTTCATTTCATCAGTCAAGCCAGGACCAGAGTCGCTCACCGAGAACACTGTCGCTTTTTCAGTCTTTAAAAGACCAATATTGATTTGAGAATTCTCCGGACTGGCTTCAATTGCATTCAGAAGCAGATTCACCAGCACCTGCACAATTCGATCCTGATCGCAATTCACGGTAATTTCAAGATCAGGGCGCTTGATCGAAATCTTCTTCTCGGCTGCAGCCGCAGCGGTGGCGCGAATAGCTTGCTCGATCAAGATCCACGATTCAAGAGATTTTTGTTCAATTTTGAAACCGGTAGAGTTAATCAATGACACATCCAGCAGTTCTTCTGTAAGCCGAACCAGACGTTCAATTTCAAGAGCCGTATCACTAAGCCTGGAATTCAAGTCAGAATTTTCGCCACTGTAATTTGATTTGCTCAAATCATTCAGCGATGCCTGCACCACGGTCAACGGAGAGCGCAGGTCGTGCCCGATCATAGAGACGAAATCGCTCCTCAGTTTTTCAACCTCGACTCTCTTTCGATCTGCCGCCGCAAGCTCTTCTGCCACCAGATGCAGTGTCTTATCCAGCTGGCTTATCTCATCGGTTCCTTCAATAGCAGCAGGCAGGGTTTCCGCAGAGCTTATGCGCGAAGCGTTAGTCATCAGCAGTTTCAACCTTGCTACCATGTCTTTACTGATCCATAGCGCTAGTAATCCGGCAAGCAAAACATTCACAGCCGCAGCAATCCAGATCATGAGCTTGAGGTCTTGCTTTATCCTTTTTGCTCGTCCGGGCTGCCTGTTATGCTTTGATTTTTCCAGTTCTTTCAGATGATCTGTCTCTAGCAAAAGATCGGATGAGAGCTTCTGCAATTGCTTGTTCAACTTATGGGTTTTCATAAAACGCCAGCTTGAACCGCCCACTTCAGAGCCCAGACTGGACGCATCCAAAACCTCGGCTATTTTTTGACTGAGCTGTCTTATCTTAGCTGCAGAAGCAGCCTCAGCCGGATCGCCCGCAGTGAGCGCAGTTATCTTGTCCATTTCAACAGCAGCCTGAGAGCGATTCTTCTTGTATCGCTCCAACATTTCATTGTTGTCAGTCAAAACAAAAGCCAGAAGCTCAGTTCCAGACGAATAAAGATGACGCACAAGATCATCCAGAGAAGTGCTTATCTTGTTAAGTCTTACTTCTTGCGCAACCTGTTTTTCTGCATTTTCAAGCAATGTTCCAAACGCTGCAAGAAAACCAAGCTCAAGAAAAATCGGCAAAAAGACCAGAAGAAATATCTTCTGAATCAACGACAGCTTTCGCAAGAGAAACACTTTGCTTTTTGCTTTCTGCACAGTAGCCAGACATAGAAAAGCAGATAGCTCACATATGAGTCAAGAAGAAAGAGCCTGATTCGCTGTCAACTTGTCGTTTAAAAGTAAAAAAGCAGAAAAAAACTAGAGATTCGCCCAAAAGATGGCGGGCAGCCTTAAAGCTACCCGCCATCTCTTAATTCATTTACTCAGAAGCTGAGCTATCGATCCTCAAAGATTATCAAAGCTGCTCAGCCTTCGGCCGCAGCAAACTCTAGCTGCAAAGCTCGTAGGTCGCTTCCCACGAATCGCGAGCCACAACCGCGAAGTCGCTGCCGGGGATCGCTTGCGAGAAGTCATAGTCGTAGTTGGCCAGATAGTCCCCGACCTTGCCGTTTTGCGTGCCCCACGGCGTCAGGATCTGCACGTCGGCGGCAAGCTCGATCATGAAAACAACATTGCCGGTTTTGGTATAGACCACGCCGCCACCTTCGCTGAGAACCTCAGCGCCGACCGTGTAGGTCTTCAGAACATGCTTTTCGGAACTCACCCACTGGTCGGCTCCACCGTCCTTGGCAATCACAACCCGACCTTCGTCGTCGAGCCGCTGCACAACCCAGTC
>JAIEPM010000340.1 GCA_019748395.1 Candidatus Obscuribacterales bacterium | reverse complement strand
CGCCTGCACTTGAACAAGCTGCTAAGCAGTACAAGGCTAATCCGAACAGCTCTACTTACAGTCAGCTTCTTTCGGCTTTGAAAGGACTTATTGCTTCATCCGGTTCTCTTCGAATTTCAGTGCCTTTGATAGTTAAAGATAATGCTTATTTGAACGATTTGAAACCGCGCGTAATTGAAACCAATTCAGTGCGCATCTGGAACTTTCCCCGGGCGACAGAACGCAACAGAGTGCTTTTGCAATGGCTTGAACAGCATCAACAAATCGTCGGCAGCGGGCGCCACAAAAAAGTCGTCACAAGCAGCACCGGCCATTTGCAAGAACTGACCTTATCTCAATCAGTGAATATTAAAGACGCCGGGATTCTTGCTTCAAAAGAAAGCGGCAAACATTTGATTCTGGCTGGAGACTCGGATACAGGGTCCTTGCTGATTTTGCCATTCAAGTTGGGTGAAAACGGCTGGCAGGAGAGCCCTGAATTTCTTGCACAAATACCGTCTTTCCTGAGCAATAACGTCTGCGGGCGCATTGGATTTCGGGGCGCCGATCTGGTCTTCAACATCGGCAAAATGATTCAGTCGACTGATAGTAACGGAGTCAGCCGCTTTTTGCCTGAGGCTGAGTCGGCTACCTACAAGTTCTGGTTGAAGTCCACTGACTCGGGCTATGTTCTTGCTCCTTCGGTGCTGAATGAAGATGCTTTTTCAGCAGTCTTTCAGTTCATGCAAGCTGTGCAGCAATCGCGCAGCGATACGGCCAAAGCTTTGCTTGCCGATAGCCGAACCTTGAGTTTGCCCAAATATTTAGGATTGCAGGGTAAGCCCCTTGATTCTGCTGTCAGGGTTGTGGAAATGTCTGTGCCGGGCGCTCGCTGGCAGCGTTTCCGCCTGATCAATATGGCTAAGGACGATTTGATTTTCGACGTAAGCAAATTTAAGGGGCAGTGGCAGATCAAGTCGATTTTCATCGCCGCCCCCGATGCTTTCTTAGCTGAAACAGCAAAGTATTTTCCACTCTATAGTCGCTTTGAGCAGAAAGCCGAACTGGCAGAAAAGAAAGATTCAGGCTCGGATATTGCGGCGGGCTCGCCTGCCAACCCGGCTTTGCGTCGAAAGTAAGTCCTTCTCAATCGTGTTTTAGTCTGCTTTCCTGCATTCTAAGCTTTGAGAATCTGATAATCATATTCGGCAGTTTCCTATCTGGGCATATAAAAAACAGTCGAAAGGAAGGTAAGCGTGTTGAGTCCGGATTACGGAGCGCGAAATTCACAGCAGGGTGAAGGAACAAGCTCCACCCTGAATTTTTTGACCTATGCTTATCGAGAGAACCTTTTTGCTGAGTTTGAGCGACTGCTAAAGGAAGAAAAGCGTTTCGACGGTTTGATTATTGATTTGATGCAAACCGGCTTCTCTTTGCCTCTAGATTCGCTGGTCAAATTTCACGGATACGCCAGACGTTTGCTCAGACCTCAGGGCGTTTTGCTTTTCATTAAGTCGGATGCTGCTGTGACTCTAACCAAGGATGACCCTGGAGGCGGGCTGACTTTTAACGTTTACGACAGTCCGTTTGGAATTTTCGCTCGTTATCCGATGCTTGCTGATTATGTTTGTGCCACCGTATCCGGTATTGATCGTCGACGCATGCGCGGCGGCGGCAGCACTCTTGCAAATCACATTCTTTATACTTCAACTCCGGTTTTGACCGCTTACGGGCAGTCCGCTAAAGACAACTACGAGCTGGCGCCGCCCCAGAGCTGGATTTTGCAAGCAATCGACGACTATTCATCGGTTGAAGCGATCACGGGCAACATGGAAAGCCAGCATGGAATTCATCAAGATGAAACCCTGCGTGTATTGCAAGAGCTGGAAACCAAGAATTTTATCTATCCTATCTTTTCACGAATACAGTTCCTTGCCAGCTGCTATCACAACCACAAGCCTTTCCGGCTGGGGCGTTACATGGTTGCTGCCGGAATTATCACAGCTAATCAGCTGGAAGAGTTGCTTGAAGCTCAGCAAGAAGAAGGCTGGGGCAGAAATCAGAAAACTTTCCTTGGTCTGATTGCCGTGCGGCATGGTTACTTGAATACAAGAGAGCTGGAAATCTTGTTGCATGACCAGTATCTTTACGGCGGCTATCATAAAGTCGAGGCTGCCGAGACTCCGGAAAGACGCAAGCGCAGCATTGAAACAATGAAAAATGCAATGATCGGCAGTCTTGGTGCCATTGATGGTGCGGGCTTGCTTCAATCAATTGCGACTGCCAAGAAAACCGGATTGCTTACTGTTGAAGATCGCGACCGCAGTTTTGTAGTGGCTTTTAAAGACGGCAGAGCTACCCATTCGCGTCTTGGTAAATTGAAAGGACATGACGCGGTAGTCGAATTTCTGGTCAGTTGGTCTGAGGGAATATTTGTTTTCAAGGACGGTGCTTCCAACTCCAGTTGGGATGAAGTTTGCTCCTTGCGTTTTCCTCTGGATAAGCTCTTGCTTGATGCTGCCTTGTTTCAGGATAACGTAAATCAAATTATTTCGATGCAGCCCGCACAACGTAACGTCATTCTAGAGCGGGTCTGGAACTTCGAGCAATTGTGGCCGCAGTTTGCTGCACAGCCGCTGCGTTATTTCGATGAAACACCGGTTAATGAAGCCGACAAAGTTAAAATGCCGCGCATTGCTGCTCTGATTGACGGGCTTACTACTCTTGATGAAGTGATTAAGTCTTTCGATGAATGGCCCACGCATATGGTTTTGAAAACAGTGCAACTTTTCATAGATAATCAACTTGTGCAGGTGCAACAAACTTCGCTCTTCAAGCCTCTCACTGTTTTTCAGCGAATCTCTTCGGAACTTCAGCAAGCATTTGGCGCCGAGCTCAATCGTTCTCTTCTTGAGGAGAGTTTGCGTGGAGTCCACGGGAACTCTCCTGCTGCTCAGCGTTTCAACATAGATAAAGAGGGCCGGGTCAGTGTTAATTTGAGTCAGGTTAAGTCCAGCGGTACTCCTGTGGCGACTGTGCTTCTGGAATTAAGGCGCTGGATGGAAGCTTATCTTGCTTACGCGCGCCGCCATACAGACCCGCGCATCGTGGACACTGCAATTGCCCGGGTTGTGCAGAGCAGCTAAGACCCGGCAGCAACACGATTTTCACATTCGCTTGTTATAAATTAAAAAGTCCAGCAGGGGGATTTTTTGAGTGGATAGAAGCGATAGCGCAATTAATAAGACCTCAGAGATAGCAAATTTTCAGATAAGCTCAAATGACGGACTGCGCGAAAATGCAAATGAGCTTTTAGCAGAAGGCAAACGCCTATCTGCCGGAGATAGGACTCTTACCGGCGACCTGGCCAAGCTGCATTCGAATCTCTCCGATTTTCTCACTAAATCAACGGCTTCCGCCTATGACAAAGCCGAGACTCTGAAGCAGATGGAAAGGCTCCTTACAAATCAAAATCTGCTTTCTTCCAAAGAGCGAATCGCGCTGGCCTGCGATTTTTTGAGTCAGGCTGCCAACAAAGATTCTTCCAGGCAGAATTCCGTGATCGCAAAGGCTACGCATGATGCGATTTATCGCTCTCCTTCTAAAATGGCCAAATTGCTCGTGGACAGTGTACCGCCCAAACAAAGTCAACCGATTTTTATGGATAGTTGGCGCAGCCTTCGGCGCTAAAAGCTAAGCCTGCCCACAGTCCCTTTTTCTAAGAATCAAAGCTCAATCTATTTTCAGACTGGAGCTTCTGCTTCGGGGTCTTTGCTCATCTCAGAAAGCAAGAAATAGCTGAGTGATCTGACACCATAGCCGGTGCCGCCTTTGTTCAGCTCGTCCTTGTCTTTATCCATCCATCCTGCGCCTGCAATATCCAGGTGGGCCCAGGGTGTCTTATCGACAAATTCTTTCAAGAACATCGCTGCCGAAGAGGAACCGGCTTCACCTCTGGCTCCGGCATTCTTAAGGTCGGCTACATCGCTTTTGAGAGTTTCTTTGTAGTCGTCGAACATGGGCAGTTGCCACATCTTTTCACCGGCGGCTTTGCCTGCATTGCTGAGTTTGTTGATGAGTCTCTCGTCGTTGCCCATGATCCCGGCGGCGGCTTTGCCGAGAGCTGTGACAACTGCACCTGTTAGTGTGGCGATGTCGATTATGGCTTCCGGTTTTTGCTGCACCGTGTAACAAAGAGCGTCGGCGAGAGTCAAGCGGCCTTCCGCATCGGTGTTGTTTATTTCAATGGTTTTGCCGTTCATGGCGACATGAATGTCTCCAGGTTTAGTTGCGGTTCCGCTCGGCATATTTTCGCAAGCGGCGACAACCGCAAGCACCGACACTGGCGCGCGCAGGTCAAGCATGGCGCGGACTGTGCCGAGCACCGCGGCCGCTCCTGCCATGTCGTATTTCATTGTTTCCATGCCGCTTGCCGTTTTCAGTGAAAGACCGCCCGAGTCGAAAGTAATACCTTTGCCGACCAGCGCAAAAAAGCGTTTGGCGTCAGGATGTGTGTACTTAACTGCGATAAATTTTGGCGGCTCTGCAGAACCCTGAGCTACTCCCAGAAAAGCTCCCATGCCCAGTTTTGCGACTTCATCGGCATCAAGCACTTCGCAAGTTACAAGATCGCAAGTGAGAGACTGGGCAATTTCAGAAAGTTTTGTCGGCGTCATATTGCAGGCCGGTTCGGCAATAATGTCTCGTGCAAAAGTCGTGGCTTCAGCGATTGCTCGGCCAAGTGCGCAGGCATCTTCGAAGTCGTCTTCTGAAATTTTGCCGTCCAGGAAACTAATGCGTTTGGTTTTGTCGCCCGGCTCGGTGCCGTTGTCTTTTTGCGTTTTGTAGACAGTGAAAGTGTAAGCGCCGAGCACCCAGCCTTCGACGCTGGCCTGAATCTTTTCCATTTTCCCGTCGTAGCGCAGGTAAAGCGCCGGGTGAGGATAAGCTTCTTTTGAGGCAAACTGTCTTGCTAAATTTGCAGTCGTTTTTCGAACTGCATTTGCATCATATTCGCTGCGCTTGCCCAGCCCTGTGATTAGAAGGCGTCTTGCTGCCAGTTTTTTTTGTGTGAAAAGACTGACTGATTCTTTGCTTTTTCCCTTGAAGTTTTCTTGCTTGCATAGCTCCAGAAGTTCTTCCAGAAATTGGCCTGGAAACTTGGGGTCGCTTTCTTTAATCAGGTCTTCAAGTGATTCATCCTGAAAGACGCCAATAACAAGTACGTCTGCGGGGATGTCCGCAAAAGAGGGTTTTTCAAGTATTAATTCCATAGGTGCCTTTTACTACTGAGCAACAAGTTGAGTGATGCTGCGCATCAGTGGTATCAACTGTTCTGTTGCCTGGGCATTGCTGGCCGTAACGAGGATTCCTCCTCCAAAGTCCGCGATGATCAGGAAACCGACTTGAGTTCGGGCAACCAACTGATGCAGGTGATTGTGATTCATCTTGCGAATGGTGTTGGTTGTGTTGACATAAATGCCAAGAGCCAGTGCACCAATGCTCTCAGGATCATACTCCTGCGACAGATTGTTAGCTATAGGCAAACCGTCGTGTCCTACGATACATGAACCGAGCACACCAGGCAGCGTTGCAATGTGGTTGAGCAGTTTATATATTTCATCGGCTGCTTCAAGTGTCAGCACTTTTACTTTGCCTTCAGTAATATCTTGCTGCGTCAGCTTGCCGAGCTGTTGCTGGTCTTGCTGGTCCAGCAAGAATTTGCCGATTGAATTGATTTTGCCCTGACCGGCATCCTGCTCTTCGGGAGCCGCAGAGAGTCTGCTTATGCCGTCAATGCGCGGTGGCTTTTGAATTTGACCGGTTTCCATGGCAACGTTTCGAACCGTGTTTACGGCATCTCTAACATTGACTTTCGGCATGGGTGGAGCCGCCGGCGGTGCTCCGGTTTGAGGCGGCACCGGTTTTGCTGTCGGCGCGTTTGGATTGTCTTTAATTCCAAGTTTGTCGAAAATTTTGTCTACTGCCGCGTCATCGACTTCGCCTAGAAGTCCGCTTTGAGCTGGTCTGGGTGGCGGCGGCACTTTCGCTCCCGGTTTAGCCAGCGGTCCTGCCGCGCCGGGCGCTGCGGCTGCTTTTGCCGGAATCGGCGGCACCTGTCCTGCAGGCATTCCGGGGATGGGCGGCACCGGAGCTGTTGCCATTCCGGGGATCGGCGGCACTGCCGGTTTTGCTGCATTTGGTATAGGTGGAACTGCTGCTTTGCCTGCCGCTG
>JAIEPM010000447.1 GCA_019748395.1 Candidatus Obscuribacterales bacterium | reverse complement strand
GCTGAATGCGGCGAAAGAATTTTGAGATTTGCAGCTCTGGAATTGGACTCCTGATTTTGGCGCAATCGATATTGCCGGTAAGCGCGCAAAACAGCAGAGCCGGAGTTTGGGATGCACACAGTTCAAGCTCCGGCAGTTCAAGTTCGCAAGATCAAAGATACAGAACTAATTCCAACCAGTACGCAAATCCCTATAGAGGCTCCAGTCGGATGAGCGCAAGCGCCCGCAATTCAGCAGGGAAAGCCTCCGGACAGCTTCTGGATTATTATGAAACAGTCGATTCACGCCGCTATTTGGTTCATTTACCGCAGACTTACAAACAGGGCAAAGAATTACCTGTTTTGCTTGTGTTTCATGGACTGGGCATGAACGGCAGTTCGGTGCGAGCCCTTTCAGCAATGGATTTAACAGCAGAACGAAATTCATTCATTACGGTATATCCGGATGCTCTTGGACATAGATGGAACGACGGAGTTCAGCAGGCAGCCGGCAGTGACGACGTCGCTTTCATATCGAATATGCTTGATGATATGGCCGGGAAATTCAAATACGACAAAAGAAGAATTTACGCTTGCGGTATTTCAAATGGCGGATTCTTTGTGCAACGCTTAGCTTGCGAGTTATCACAACGCATAGCTGCAATCGGAGTTATAGCGGCAAGCGCCGCCGATGCGGTTTGCGCGCGTTGCAATACACGCAGGGGCATTCCCGCTGTATTTTTTCTAGGCACTGATGATCCGCTCATCCCTAGAGAAGGAGAAAACAAAGAACTCGGCAAGCTTGGTGATGCGCTCGGGCTGTCCGAACTTGGAATCAAGAATCTCAATACAACAGTGGCAAAAGCCGGAGGAGTCATGTCGGCTGACGAAGCGGTGGAGTTCTGGGCGCGAAATAACGGCTGCTCGGCGCATCCACGCATAGAAGCAGTTCCGGACAGGGACCCCAGGGACGGCTGCCGAGTGAAGCGCGAAACATACAGCGGCGGCTCGGAATTAATCGTATACACAATAGAGGGCGGCGGTCACAGCTGGCCGGGTGGAATGGGCTTTGTTGCGCAAGACCTGATCGGCAAAACTTGCAACGATATCAATGCCAGCGAAATACTCTGGCAATTTTTCCAATCTCACTATCGCTGAGCTCTAATTTCAAAGCTCAGCGATTGCGACTTGCTGCTCAGAATCGAGACCCTTGGCATCAAGAAGATTTGTCGGACCC
Organism: Candidatus Obscuribacterales bacterium; assembly: GCA_019748395.1. GTDB lineage: Bacteria > Cyanobacteriota > Vampirovibrionia > Obscuribacterales > Obscuribacteraceae > JAIEPM01. The sequence goes on along the minus strand of JAIEPM010000447.1, from coordinate 4,971 downwards.
TTCTTACAGGACATCAAAAGGGCTGATTCTGTATATCTTCTTATGTCAGTATCTATCCCCCGAAGCCAGAGAATCTGAAAGAATTTAAGCAGATCTCTATTCGTGTCTGACCGGTGGTCAGGGGGCTATACAAACGTGAGCAAACCAGAAGCAGCGGAATCAAAATTGCCGACAAGTCAGCGAGAGCTGATTATTTTCACTCTATCAGACTCGAGTGGTGAAACAGCCGCTCATGTAGCTCAGGCGGCGCTTGTGCAGTTTCCGCCGGGATTTGCAAGTATTTACCGCTTGCCGCAGGTTCGAAGCTGCCAGCAAATTTCGACTCTGGTTCGCGAAATTGCCACCGGTCGCTCACTCATAGCCTACACGCTGGTTTTGCCGGAATACAGGGAGGCCCTTGAAGAAGAAGCCCGCAAACTGCATGTGCCGACACTAGATCTGCTCGGTCCGCTAATCACCAAAATTTCAACTCTTACCGAAAGTAATCCACTTTCGCAACCCGGTCGACTGCACCAGCTCGACGAAACTTACTTCCGTCGCATGGAAGCAGTTAACTTTGCCGTGCGTTTCGACGACGGCAAGAATCCCGACGGTATAGCGCAAGCAGATGTAATCCTGGTTGGGCTATCTAGAACCAGCAAAACTCCCAACTGCATGTACCTGGCTCAGCATTATGCTCTGAAAGCAGCCAACTGTCCTATCGTCATGGGCGTGGATCCGCCCAAAGCATTGTTCAACGTTCAAGCTCGCAAAATAATCGGCTTAACCATCGACCCGCACTTGCTGCAAGATTTGCGCTCTTCCAGAGCGCAGGTGATAGGCATGGGCGGCAACACAACTTATGCGGATCTCGATGAAATCAAAGTTGAAGTGCAATACGCCAAGCGTATTTTTAGAGAACTGAAGTGTCATGTCATCGATGTTTCATCAAAAGCAATAGAAGAAATTTCAGCCGAAATATTCTGCTTTATGCGCCAGTAGTACGCCAGGGAATCCTCGGTCTTTGCCTTAAGTGTATAAATTCAGGAGAGTGAGAAATGCTTACAACAGAAGCCAGTCAATCAAAGAAGAAAATTGGCGAGCGCAAAGTCTTGCTGTTTTCGGAAGGGTTTGAATACTTCGAGGGCAACCGGACTCTTATGAAAGAACTGCTGGGCGGCAAAGGCGCCGGGCTGGCCGAGATGACTGCAGCCGGTGTCAATGTACCGCCGGGCATGACGATTCTGACCTCTCTTTGCCGAGACTATTACGACAACAAAAAACAAGTCCCGGAAGGGCTCTTTCAGGAAGTAAAAGAGCAACTCAAAAAAATCGAAGAGCGTCTTGATCGCAAATTGGGAGACAAGCAAAAACCGCTTTTGCTCTCAGTTCGCTCCGGAGCGAAGTTCTCCATGCCGGGCATGATGGACACGATCCTGAACCTCGGGCTGAATGACATGACCGTAGAAGCTCTGGCTAAATTAACCGGTAATCCGCGCTTTGCTTATGACAGCTACAGACGCTTCATTCAAATGTACAGCAATGTCGTGCTTGATTTGAGCAAAGACCACTTCGAAGACATACTGTACGACAAAAAAGAAAGCCTGAAAATAACACTAGACACAGAGTTAACGGCTGAAAACTTGAAAGAGCTCGTCGTTGAGTACAAAGAATTCGTCAAGAAAGAACGAAAAATCGATTTCCCTCAAGATACGGATCTTCAGCTCTCAGGCGCAATTGAAGCGGTGTTTAAGTCATGGAACAACAGCAGAGCAATCTATTATCGAAACCTCAATAAAATCGACCACAAAATCGGCACAGCTGTAAATGTGCAAGCCATGGTATTCGGTAACTTCGACAACAATTCCGCCACCGGAGTTTGCTTCACAAGAAACCCCAGCACCGGCGAACACTTGCTTTACGGTGAATACCTCGTAAACGCTCAAGGTGAGGACGTTGTTGCAGGCGTTCGCACACCAAAGAAAATCTCCGAAATGCAAAAAGAAATGCCCACGGTTTACCTTCAACTTGAGGAAACTGCAAAGCGTCTCGAGCAACATTACAAAGACATGCAGGACATCGAGTTCACCATTCAGGAAGGCGAGCTTTTTCTCCTGCAAACCAGAACGGGCAAGCGCACGGCTGCGGCTGCAATCAAAGTCGCAGTCGACATGGCCAATGACGGGATCATCAGCCGCAGTACGGCTCTCACACGCGTCGAGCCCACTCAGCTGAATCAACTGTTGTTGCCCAGCTTCGACCAACTAGACAAAGAGAAAGCACGCAAAGAAGGCCGGCTTCTGGCTACGGGCTTGAACGCCTCTCCGGGAGCTGCAATTGGGGAGATAGTTTTCGACCCGAGTCAAGCCGAAAGACTCTCGAATGAACTGGCAAAGAAAGTAATTCTGGTTCGCGTAGAAACATGCCCGGACGATATTCACGGAATCGTTCCGGCGCAGGGGGTAGTCACCAGCCGCGGCGGCATGACCAGCCACGCAGCGGTAGTGGCTAGAGGCATGGGCAAGCCCTGCGTGGCTGGTTGCGAAGCTTTCAAAGTCGATCTTGAAAAAGAGGAAGTCAGTGTCAAAAACGAAACACTGAAATGCGGCGATCTTATCTCAATTGACGGCTCAACCGGCGAAATATTCAGAGGCGCAATCGCCACGCATGAGCCGAAGCTCAGCCCTGAATGCTTGACCCTGCTGGACTGGGCAGACCAGACCCGGGTGCTTAGAATTCGCACGAATGCGGACACACCGGAAGACGCAAAAAGAGCGCGCGACTTCGGTGCAGAAGGCATCGGACTCTGCCGCACCGAACATATGTTTATGAGCCAGGACAGACTGCCGGCCGTACAAGAAATGATCATGTCATCAACTCCGGCAGAGCGGGAAAAAGCTCTCTCAAAACTGCTGCCCATGCAGAAAGAAGACTTCATAGGCATTTTCATTGCCATGAACGGATTGCCGGTAACGATTCGGCTTTTGGATCCGCCTTTGCACGAGTTTCTACCCAAGCATGAAGAGCTGATTGAAGAAATCGCCACCATGAAAGCCCGGGGCATAAAAGGCGAAGAACTGCGCGAAAAAGAAAGACTCTTTGAGAAAGTGCATGCCTTGAAAGAATCGAACCCGATGATGGGATTGCGCGGTTGCCGACTGGGGCTTACCTTCCCTGAGATCAATCGCATGCAGGTGCAGGCCATTTTCGAAGCAGCGATCGAAGTCAAAAAAGCGGGTACCGAGGTTTTTCCGGAAATTATGATCCCGCTTATCGGCCATGTAAACGAACTCAAACTCTCCAGAACCATGCTTGAAGCCACTGCCAGAGAAGTCATGGAAAGAGAAAAAGTGGAAGTCGACTATAAATTCGGCACCATGATCGAAATTCCCCGTGCTTGTGTAACCGCAAACGAAATTGCCGAATATGCTGAATTCTTCAGCTTCGGCACCAACGATCTGACTCAGATGACTTTCGGTTATAGCCGGGACGATGCGGAAGGCAAGTTCCTCTCCCGCTACATGGAAGGAATCGAATGGAACGGCGAAACTCACAAGGTCTTGAGCCAAAATCCGTTTGAGGCGCTCGATCAAAACGGCGTCGGCAAACTAATGAAAATTGCAGTCGAGTACGGACTGCAAACAAGACCGGATTTAAAGCTGGGCATATGCGGCGAGCATGGCGGCGAAGCCTCATCAATTGCCTTTGCACATCAGCTGGGGCTAGCCTATGTGAGTTGCTCGCCATATCGAGTACCACCGGCTCGTCTGGCCGCAGCTCAGGCGACAATAAGCACTGAGGAAAGAGACAAATAAGAGTGCTTCATCTGCCCGTGCTTGCTGATTCAGCAGGGGCAGGATTCTGGAAGCGATAGCCGGCTGCCTTTGTTAAAGCAGATGCAGACTCGCCACCCATGGCTTTGATCGAAGCCTGAGCTCTGCGATGATAGTGCTCGCTCATCGGAATCATATCGTTGGCACGCGCAGCTACCGCAGCAACACTGAAAGCTTCAGCCTGCGAATAGGCATCACAAGACTGATTTGCATAACGCACTGCCTTAAAGGCATCTCTATTAGCATAAGTCATGTAAGTCAGATTCAGCTCAGCCCAGGCTCTGCTTGAATAAAGCCTGGCAAGCTCATCTGCCGGTCGATTATTCAGCTCAATCGCCATTTTAATTGCACAATCTGATGCTTCATAGAGCTTTTTGTACTCATTTTTCTCCGCCAGGACTTCACAAAGAACCTCTAATCTTTCAAGGGCTTCATCACTGGCTTGAACTCCATAATTTTCACTTGCGGGCATTAATGCCCCGGAGCGAGCGCCTGTCAATGAAGAAGAAGAAGAAGAAGTAGTAGTAGTAGTAGTGGCCGCCGCACCCGCTTCACTGCCGACATTAGACCTAGAGAGTGTCGAGTTACCATATGCAGCTAAGTTTCTAGCTTGAGTCTTTCCAGAGCCGTTAAAAGCAATGGTATTGGATACAGCCCCTTTCTTTCGAGTTTCCGTTGCTGTATTTATATCTATCAATGTATTTTGAGAAAAAGTCGCGCCGCCGCCGGATCCGGCAGCCAAGCCCGACGAAGAACTGAGACCAGAAGCAGCAGCCAACTGACTGCTTGATGGCGCAGAAAGCTTCTCTTTCTTAGAAGCTCCAGAAGATATCGTCACAGAAGCAGTTGGAGCATCTTTAGCTAGTCCCCGACTTATCGGCGATTTCTTTTCAGCAGTTAGTGCCGGTGAAGCAGCGGGCTTCTTCCTCGTATCTGTGTCTTCCAAAACAAATTTGTCGGAACTGGAGCTTGAAAGCAACTCGTTATCGTCGCCCGAAAACTCTTCAACTGCATTCATCTTATCTGCTGAGGCATCTCTGCGCTTCTCGTTCTTGAGGACAGATTTGATCTGCTCTTGCGCTTGTACAGTTTTTTCAGCTGCAGGCAAGACCGCAATCTGCGATTTGTCACCAATCATAGTGGCAAGAGAGTCGCTATT
>JAIEPM010000636.1 GCA_019748395.1 Candidatus Obscuribacterales bacterium | reverse complement strand
GTCTTGTTCCTGTTTTCTGGGTTTCTTGATGAGCTGGTTTAGGACTCAAACGACGGGACCGGCGACTGCAGCGACCAGGGTGCAGCGGTCTTGCTGTCAGCGCTCGGCGAGAGAAGGAGCCTGTAGACTCCATCCATGGTGTTCAGAGCTTTTTCGCTGCGCCCGCGGATGCGATAGATTTCCGCGAGGAAGCGCATGGCATAAGGCAGCACGTCTTCTTGCGGAGAGCGTGGCTGCTTTTCCATGATTTGGACTGCGAGTTCCATGAGACATTCAGCACCATGGTACTCGCCCGCCCGGAAGTAGGCGGCAGCCTGCCGACTGAGCGGCAGCGCAAGTTCATTGCTTTCCAGACCATGCTTTGCGGCAAGAGCCTGGAGTTCCGGGTTCATCTCGACCCAATCGCCTGGGCCGGCGAAGCGCATGTGGGTGTTCATGACGTAATCTTTCTGAAAAACTTACCAGCGGACTTCAAGCAAACTGATCGAGCGACCGAGGTCCTTGTCTCCGGGAAGCGAAGCGCTCGTGTCCGGGCGTTCGCAACGTTCGGGGGGAGAGAGCTTCGGCCGCTGTTCGAACTTGGGGCGGCAGTCACTGCTCTTGATCACGACGGTACAACCGCTGCTCAAACAGACGACCAGGAGCAGCGCGATTGCCGAGAACTTACGCATTGTTTTTCCCTTCCATGTTTCTGACTAGTACTGATTGCCAACACCGGAAAGGCGCCTATTAGCTTTTCTTTTTCCTTGCTGAGCGCGATTGCCGGTGTACTGTAGACCTGTAAGACGGAGTGAGGGAGAGATAGCCTGAGCATACAGAGCCCAGCGGGCCAGCGCCGCCTAATGTTGCAAGTGCATAGTCGTATCCTTCGTGATTCTCCCCTGCAGACTCCCGATACCCTAGCGCGAGCCTATCGAGATTGAGCAGTTCCGCATTGGCATAGGAACTCTTTATTGCGACTTTAAAGGCAGTTTTGAGTTCTACAAACAAACACACAAAGCCTGGAGAAAGCACGGGAATCAACAACAAAGGCTCTTATAAGTCGAAGATTTCCGAGAAAAACAATTGCTTGCACGCAAGGGAAAAACCCGATTAAAGCAGGCATCCCCCAATGGAATGATTTATAGGTATTAGTGGCCATTCGACCTACTGACATGATACGATGATCTAATTCTCCTAAAGCGATTGGGTTGAATCTCCTTTTCGCCCATAAGCTACACTGGAGCCCCTTTGACCCCCGCAAAAGTCATAGTCGTAGAACACGACGAGTTAATTCGAGTCGGACTAGTGCATGTTCTAAATCAATGCAACGAATGTTCCGAGGCAATCGCAGTCTCAACAGCAGCCAGCGCACTGAATCTACTTTCCGAGAATCAAATTCAAGTTGCAATTGTAGGCAATCGAATTCCTGATTCCTCGGCAGCAAGATTGATCTCGATCATTAGAGAAAAACAGCCGGATCTCAAAACAATTGCGGTTCTTGAAGAACTGGAAGATTTTTGGACTGCGCTAAGCTGTGAAGCTGATGGATACCTGATGAGGCATATGCCATCCTACCAGCTAAACACAGCCATCAGAGCAGTCCTTGATGGATATGGCTGGATTGACGTTGCGCTTGCACGATATTTGATTAAACGCGGAGGACGCTCACGATTGTACTCAGCTGCAGCTATTAAGCCGCTTGCAGTAGATCAACTAAAAGTCCTCACTGAAAGAGAACGAGAAGTTTTGCATTTGCTAAGCGATGGTTATAACAGCCTGGAGATCGCAGAGAAGCTCGCAATCAGTCGGCAAACAGTGAAGCTTCATATCAGCAGTTGCATTCGAAAGTTAGGCGTAAAAGATCGAACACAGGCAACAGCAGCATTTCTGCGCGCCGGCATGCTCTATAACTAAAGTACTATTCCATTCGTTGAGACACTAGCTTCCAGGGAAATAGCTCCATGCGGTTATTGCCAGATTCACCGTTTTCGGTGAGGATAAAGTTAGCACTCGCACTAATCAAAATTGCAACAAGCTTTCGTATGCAGGGGGCACCAGAATATGAAAGATCATCAGAAGCGTATTGTGGTTTGTGATGAAAGCGAACTCGTTTACGCCGGTCTCAAATTCGTTGTGGAACAAAATGCCGATTTGCTAGTAATAGACCACGCACAAAGTGAGCATGAATTGCTCAGGCTGGCGGCAGAGCATAAGCCGGACTTGTATGTGCTCGATTTGAGTTCGCGCAAAATAAACATATTGCATTTAGCTCAGAGACTGAAGTCGGAACATCCAATGTCAAAAATCCTGTTTTTAACTGATTTACAAGACTCTGAAAAAATCCAACAAGCCTTGCTGCTGGGCGCAGACGGCATCTGTTTGAAAAATGCCAATCGAAATTTACTACTTGCTGCGATTCATTCCGTGTCACTTGGAGCAATCTGGCTGGCACCGGAAACATCGAGAATCCTGGCATCCGTCGTATCTCGCCCGGCATTCAGCATAACGACGCTCAATGACTTCCAACTCAGCAAAAGAGAACTGGAAGTTTTGGAGCTTATGGTATCGGGACTTAGTAATGCCGAACTTGCAGCTAAGCTTTACGTTAGTCCGGAGACTATAAAATCACATTTGCGGCGCATTTATGAAAAACTGGCTGTAAGACACAGAACCGAAGCTGTAACTAAAGCAATTAAAAGTGGACTGATCCGCGCAGCCTAATCTTGCCGGCAAAAACTTCTTCCACATACTAGGACTCATTAAGCTTAAGGCGTGTTTCCATCTCCTCAAGTGTGATTCCTTTTGTTTCCGGAAAGAACTTCCAGACGACAAAAAGCTGAACAAACATCATCAAAGAGAAAAATGCAAAAGGAAAAGCTCCGCAAGACTTGGCGATAATCGGATAGATGAATGAAATCAAAGCGTTCATAATCCAGTGAGTGAAACTGCCCAGGCTCTGCCCTTTCGCTCGAACAGGCGTAGGGAAAATTTCACTTATATAAACCCAAATCACAGCTCCTTGAGAGAAAGAAAAGAAACCGATATAAGCTACCAAAAACCAGAGCAAGAGACCCAGAGCTTCTCTAGTAAAAAAGATCAGGGCAACCCCAGCCATGCAAATACCGCAGCCGACAGAACCGATCAGAAGCAGTTTGCGCCTGCCGATTTTATCGATCATCGACATTGCCAGCAAACAGAAAGCAAGATTAGTTGAGCCGATCGCTACTGCTTGTTGATTGCTGGAAAGCTTGTCGAAACCAGCCAGAGAAAAAATATCATTCAAGTAATAGAGAATGGCATTAATGCCGGAAAGCTGATTGAACATGCCGATCGCAATCGCCAGAAAAATAGGAAGCCGGTATTTCCGGCAAAATAGAACTTCTTTTTTTTGTGAATGCTCTTCCTTGATATTGTGTGTTATTTCTTCCAGCTCCTCTTCGTAATCCTCAACACCTGTACTTTTAAGGACTTCGCGCGCCTCGTCGATTCGGCCGCGAGCAACCAACCAGCGAGGGCTTCTGGGAATACTGAAAAGCATCAGGAAAAACAAAAACGCAGGAATACCGGAAACACCAAGTTTCCATCGCCATTCAGCAGAACCAAGTTCAAAAGTTCCGATTACAAAATTGGAAAAATAAGCAAGAAGTATGCCAAGAACGACGTTAATTTGAAATAGTCCGACCAGCCTGCCGCGCCAATTTGCAGGCGCGATTTCTGCAATATATACAGGACCAAGCACTGATGAACAACCAATTCCCAGCCCGCCGATAAAGCGAAAAACCAGAAGCGACGGCAGGTCCCAGGCAAGAGCACAACCGAGTGCTGAAATGATATACATAAGCGCAGCGATTCTAAGTGTGTCCCTGGCACCAAGTTTGTCACCTGGAATTCCAGAAAACATCGAACTGACGACTGTTCCCCAGAGCGCCGTGCTGACTGTTAGACCAAGCGCTTCTGCAGTCAGTTGGTATTGAGCAGTAAGTGCTTGAGTGGTTCCTGCGATCACTGCCGTGTCGAAACCGAACAGGAGCCCTCCTAAAGCGCCGACGAGGCTGCTTTTGAACAAAAATAAATATGGTTTGAGATCCATGATTTTTCCCGTCAGTAGATTTTGCGTTCTTCCAGTTGCGGAACTATGCCTTCAGCTGTTTTGGTCTTGAAGGGAATTGTTTCGATTCTGTCGCCGTCGACAACTCGATAAACGTGAAAATGCAAATGCGCACCCCTTGCGAAACCGGTTGCCCCTGAAAGACCTATGGGAGTGCCTTCCTGAACCTTCTGCCCGAGTTCGACCAGGACTCCTTTTTTTTGCAAATGCATGTAGTTAGCGTAAGTCCCGTCGCCATGCTTGATCACAACGTAGTTGGCATACGGTTTGAAATCGGGGCTGGGTCCACCAAGATCTGAATCATCCCGACAAGCAATAACCACGCCTGGACGGCTGGCTCTTATTGTTGTGCCTTCGGGCATGGAGAAATCGATTGCATATTGTTCGGAGCTGCCTAAATTGTGGCTGAAGCTGCCGAAATATGATTGACGAACTCGATAGTGCTCGCTCTGAGAATAGGGCAAAGCGTACTCGTAATCAATTGTCCGGTCAGTGCTGGGCATACCAAGCTCGTAATGAAATTTCCACTCGCCGAAATGCCAGGGCGCCGGATCTTCCTGCACAAGGCGCAGTAACTCTTCGTTACTGCACTGATGATCTGCGACGAATGTATGAGGCAAAGGAAAACTTGCTTTCAGATTACTCAGATCCTTGCAAGTGAAGTTAATGGTTGCTTCCCGGCAGCGCCGCATGCTCACCAGAAAACGCACACCATTGCGCATGGCATCACTTTTGACCAGCACCGCTTTTTCGAGATTCTCGCCGGCAGCAGTTCTGGAGCATGAAAGAAGCAGTAGTAAGAAAGTCGAGATCAAAATTTTGCTGCCGAATAATGAAGCGGGAAATCGGCGCTCAAAATTTAGAATGGGATTCAAGGCAGTGACTCTTTTCCGGTCAAAATCAGTAAAAGAGAATAACACGATTCAGCTTGGAAGCGCAGATAGGGTGACGCATGGCGTCACCCTACAGTAGGAGTAAGCAGGCTTTACGATATGACATCATAGAGCGCGGCGAAAAGAAAAGAGTCCGGGGAAACCATGTTTTGCATGGCTTCCCCGGAGCGTAATTCAGAGATCAGGCTGAAACAGCCGGGAGATTACGGCTGACCGTCAGCGACGACCTGCTCGGCGTCCTGCAGCGTCGCGTCAGCGACCTGCAGCATTTCCTCGGCCGAGAGCCGGTGCTTGACGATGTCGGCGTTGAGCGCGTCCTTGGCGCTCTGCAGTTCGGCCTTGCGCTCGGCGACTTCCTTGCGGGCAGCCGTCTGGTCGCCCTGGCAGGAAGCCGAGAGCTCCTCGAGCTGCTGAGCCAGCCCGCTCAGGGTCTGGTTCACGGCCGTGCACTGCCCCTGCAGACCCTCGGGCAGAGCCTTCATTTCCTCGCCGAGAGCAGCGGCCATGACGGCGATCGACTGGACGCGAGCACTGGTTTGCTCGCAGATCTGGATGGCGGAGCGCAGGCGCTGGGTGGCCGCTTCCAGAACTTGCTGCTTGCTCTGCACCTCACCCTGCAAGCGCAGGCGTTCGACCCGCTCGGGCTCGGTGAGATTGGCTTGCTCCTGCAGCTTCTTGACCTGGCTGAGCACCGAAGTCAGAGCCGAGAGCGAGTTGGCGCCGCTGGGAGCCGCGTTGAAGCTCTGCGCGCCGACAGGCTTGCCGCCGTTCAGGAGCTCGACCCGGATGATGCCCTCGAACTGCCTGGAGGGGGCCTGGTTGGCGACCTGCACATTGAGCAGCTGCAGAGCGCGCGGCAGGTCGTGTTGGGCGACGATGTAGCCCTGCTCGTTGCCATGTTGCATGGGCGTGCAGAGGCAGCCGTTCGCGTCGAGATGGCTGGCTTGGGCGGCGGTCAGAGACGGAATGAAGCACGAAACGTTCATGATTTTGTCCTTGAGATTTTCGGATTCTTGGTGTAGTCAACTGAAGCGCTCAGCTATCTGAGCGCTAAGTTGCGGGGCAGAACAGCCGCCGCAGCTTCACTCTTGTCGAAGTATTCGATTTGAGTGCAGTGAAGTTGAATGGAAGAAGTAAATCGAACCAGCAGAATAAGAGGCGTCGGCAGTCTTGAATTAGATTCAAGCTGCCGACGCATTTTTC
>JAIEPM010000214.1 GCA_019748395.1 Candidatus Obscuribacterales bacterium | reverse complement strand
CGTGAGCGTGCTTGATATAGAAGCTGTTGTCGCCGGTACTGCCAAAATTCCGACTGAATCGGTGTCGGCTTCAGATAAAGAGCGCTTGCAAAAACTTGAAAGCGAGCTCAAAGCTGTTTTATTCGGTCAAAATCATGCCGTAGAACAAGTGGTGCGTGCCATAAAACTACAACGTGCCGGGCTGGGGAATACGAATAAGCCAATCGGCTCCTTCTTATTTTCAGGTCCTACCGGTGTTGGTAAAACTGAACTAGCTAAGCAAATGGCCCGGGTGCTTGGTATTCAGTTTTTGCGTTTTGACATGAGTGAATATATGGAAAAGCATACTGTTTCACGATTGATCGGCGCTCCACCCGGTTATGTGGGTTTTGATCAGGGTGGACTCTTAACGGACGCAATTATTCGAAGTCCACATTCCGTGCTGGTTCTGGATGAAATTGAAAAAGCTCATCCCGACTTATTCAGTATTCTTTTGCAAGTGATGGATAATGCCACATTAACCGACAACAACGGTAAAAAGGCAGATTTTCGCAATGTTATTTTGATTATGACTACAAACGCCGGTGCCAGAGATCTCGTATCGGAAGACATCGGCTTTCAATCAAGTCAGTCCAAAAAAGAAGCTCTGGAAGCGCCCGAAAATAAGAACGCAGTTCACAGCAAATCCGGACAGATTTCTGCATTCGGTGCGGGAAAATCCAAGTCTGCAATTGAAAGCACATTCTCTCCGGAATTTAGAAATCGGCTGGATGCCTGGATAGCTTTCAATCAGCTCGGTCTTGAGCATATTAAGCTTGTCGTCGATAAATTCATAGCTGAGCTTGAATTGCAGCTAGAGGAAAAGAATGTTTCCTTGAAAGTAAGCGAAGAAGCTAGAACCTGGCTTGCTGAAAAAGGTTATGATCGCTTATTTGGTGCTCGACCGATGGCTCGTTTGATTCAGAAAAAAGTCAAAGAGCCGTTATCTGAAGAGCTGCTTTTTGGCGCTCTTGAACATGGCGGCAGCGCTGCAATTCAAGTCAAGGAAAATGATATTGTTATTGAAGCTGAGGCGAAAACTTAGCTCTCATTCAATCTTGATTTTGAGTTCTCTTTTTCAAATTCTGGAAGATTGAAGCCGGGATTAGAGTACTTGCCGCCATCAATAGCCAGATCTCAGACATCTTCGTTGGAAATTTATCCATAGCTGAAAGGACGAGCGGCGGTCCTAAAATTCCGCCTAAAGCCCAGCAAAGTGAGTTTATTGAAAAATAAATAGCTCTTGATTCTAAGGGAGCCATTTCGACAATTAAAGCGGAGGACGGAGGTCCGTAAACGACCGAAGCAATGCTCATTATTACAAGTGAAAGTGCTGCTAGGGCAAATTGCAAATTTGAGTTTTCTTTTCCGCAAGCTGAGAGGCAGAGAAAAGCTATACCCCAGATCAGCGCTGAGAGCAAAAGTGACTGAGCCGATTTGAGCTTAGCCAGGGCTTTTGAGAGCGGCATTTGACAGAGAGCCACAATGCCCACATGAACTGCAAAAAGTGATGAAAGCAAAACTGGGCTCAGAGCTTTTTGGCTGCCAAATCGGACTTGCTCGCTCAAGTAAAGTGGAATAGAGCTGCTTATTTGCACAATGTAATTAGTCATCAAAACATTGGCAAAGGCGTATTTCTGTAAACAGGGGTCTCTCAAGGCTTTAAGCCAAGAGCTGATTAAGTTGGCGCTTTGTCCCCGGTGCTCGCTTTCTTTAATTCCCAGGAAAATCGCTAAACTCAAAATGAGATATGAAACGGCATCTGCAAAAAATAGTAGGCGAAAAGCACCGGAAAACTGAACAAGTAATCCGGCAAAAACAACACCGATGCCCAGTCCGCCATAGTCGGCGAAGCGATTTAAGGCATAAGCGTGATGGCGGTTTTTCTCGTTGCTCAGGTCGGCGATCATGGCTTCTGCCGCCGGCCAGTATAATCCGATGCCGAAGCCGAGCAGGGCATTGGCTGCTAAGAACAGATTGAACTCTTTAACGCAACCCATCAGCACTGAAGCCAGTGTCAAAGTCAAAGATGAAATCAAAAGAGTTTTGCTGCGACCGAATTTTTCTGAGTCGGATAGACTGCCTCCCAGGATCCTTGCAATGCTGCCCGCTGCAGAATTGGCCGCAAGGCCAAGCCCGACGAGTGTGGCCGATATTCCTACAGACTTTACAAAAAAGACCGGTGCATAAAAGGTCGTAAACCCCGTTCCAATCATCGAAATAAATCTGCCGATTGCGAGAACGTAAATTCGCCGGTCAAGTCTTTCGTCGCTGCTTTGACCTGAGATTGCGTCCTTCATGAAGCGAGCTTTAAACCCGAACAACTATTTTGCCGTTCTGCTGATTTGATTCCATATAGCGATGAGATTCAACGAGCTCATTGAAACTGAATATTTTGTCGATCACCGGTTTTAATTTGCCTGATTTGAGATTCTCATAGACATAATTTCTGGCTCTTTTTTGCATCTCGGCATCTTTGTTTATTTGAAAGAGCGTATAGCCTCTGACTGTCAGAGCTTTTTCCAGGCTGAGCATTAAGGGGAAAGGCGTTGCTTCCAGGCTTAATGCGCCGTATTCAAAAATACTTGCGCCGTAAGCGGCAGCTTTAGCGAGCTGCATTAGTATCGGACCGGCCACCGCATCGAAAAATATGTTTGCGCCCTTGCCGTTTGTAATTTCATTTATGCTTTTGACCAGATCTTCATTCTCGGTGACGATCACATGATCGGCACCGGCAGCAAGAAGTCTGTCTTTCTTAGCCTGACCGCGAGTTGTGGCAATCGAAGTCACACCGAAGGCTTTACAAAGCTCGAGGGCGGCAAAGCCGACGCTGCTGCTGGCTGCCGTTATAACCACGTAATCGCCTGCTTTCATTTTTCCTAGTTCGACTAAGGCACCGTATGCAGTCATGTACTGCATCCAAATTGAAGCTGCTTCTTCGACGCTCAAGTTGTCCGGATATGAAGAAAGCGAAGTCGCGGGCAAAATCGCCGAGTCTCCATAAACGCCGTATTTGCTCATTGAAAATGAGGGTATGCTGCTGACTTTGTCGCCGATCTTAAATTCGCTTACTCCTTCACCAAGAGCCTCGACAACTCCTGCTGCTTCGTAACCGATGCGGGCCGGCAGGATGGGTTTTTCAAGATAAAGTCCCTGTCTGAAAAGAACCTCTGCGCGATTCAGTCCAAATGCTTCTACTTTTATGCGAACCTCGCCTTTTGCCGGTTCGGCAGCCTGCGACTCTTTAATTTGGAGGACACTTGCGTCGCCGGTTTTTTCAAAGCAAACAATCTTGGACATTTTGCAGTTCTTCTCCTCATTTGAAAACTTTACTGGAAGCTGGTTTTTAGTCGCTTTTCTAGAAGGTTTTGCTTTTATGAGCTTTTTGTGTAAGCGCCATTCCCACCTCGAGCTTTAGCTGATTGAACAGACTCTTGTGCAATGTCGATAAGCTCGCCGGCCTTTGTTGCTTGCTCCGGGTAGGATGCGATGCCCAGGCTGAGCGTCATCGGCAGGTACTGTCCGAGATCCTTGAAACGTGCTTGAGTCGCCAGACTGCGCAAACGCTCAGCTTTAATCAGAGCATCCTGCAAATTGGTTTCCGGGCAGAGAATTATCAAAGAGGATTTTTCAAAACGACCAATAGAATCCACTTCTCGCACTGAACGGCTTAAAAGCCGGCAGTAGGCCTGCAATTGCATTTCTGCGGACAGTGCTGTAAGTGATTCGATGCTTTCGAAATTGTCGAATTCGACGATCATAACGCAGAAGCTGCGCTTGTATCTGGCTGAACGAATCAGTTCATGCTCGATTTTACCGAGCATGCTTCTTTTGTTGAGCAAGCCGCTTGTTTCGTCGATGAAAGCCATTCGCTCAATTTCTGTGATCGAATCGTCGATAAGCATAGGCGGCAACTGAGAGTCCATCGAGGGAGTTTCAAAATCAAAGCTGCCTGCTTTTGCAAAGCGAGTTCTGTTGCTTCCGGGTTTTTCCAGCTGACCGGTGTTTCTCAACTCTCTAAGACGCTTATCGAAAAGCGATTCTCTGCCGCTTAAAGCCGTGATCTGGAAGTTTGGCTTTCCTTGATTTCTGTCTTGTTCCATATAGCCTCGTTCGCTTCTTCGTTTGCAATTATGAACAGTTGCTGATTTTAGTGATAGTTAAGGCTCTTTAAGCGGCACTTGCTGATTTCTCGTAAGGAATTTATTCGAGAGTTCATTGCGGAGGCGGATTTTGAGGGCTCAGCTGATTTTGCAAAAAGTTGTTTAGAGCTCCTTTCATGAAACCGCCCACACCGTTTTGTGTTGCGGGTTGATTCAAAGCCGGGTTGCTCCCAGGCACCATAGGCGGTGTCGCACTTTGAGTCGGCAAATTTTGTCCGGAGCCGGGAATTGAGGCAAACATCTGACCGTTGCCGTTGACCATTATGTAAAAGCCCTGACCTGTATTCATATTGGTCATCATGTACTGTCCGGGTGGCAAGTTGGTGTTTCCGGCCGGGCTGCCCTGGCTCTGAATAGAGGCCGGATTGTTTTGCTGATTTGACTGACCCTGCAGCAGTTCTTCCGACAATTTCTTCAGAAATTGAGCCTGGCAAGGATTTGACCATAGATTAACTGCCAGTACGAGAAAAACAGCAAAGATTCTAGCCCTCATCCAAACTCCTCCAGCACGTATGTAGCTGACTCAAGACGAAAGTATGTTTATAGGCTCAAGATTGTATCAATATTTCTGAGAAAGATAGTGCAATCATGGTATAAAGCGAAGTTCTAGACAAAAGCCTGGAGCAAGTGCCTTCCTTGGCAACTTCTTTTCAGCAATTTGGGAGAGTTAAGAATGAGCAGACTCAATGTAGTTACGCCGGAATCCGCAAGCGGCAAGACTAAAGAACTATTCGATGGGATTAAAGCCAAGCTGGGCCGCGTTCCCAATATCTTTACTTTGATGGGCAATTCGCCTGCAGCACTGGAAGCCTATTTGAAGTTCAGTGAAGCTCTTGCCGGCGGTGTTCTGGATGCCAAATTGCGCGAGCTTATCGCAATTTGTGTTGCTGAAACCAATGTTTGTGAATATTGTCTTTCAGCTCATTTTGCCATCGGCAAAAGTGTAGGTTTGAACGATGAAGAGCTGGCTCTTGCCCGCGAGCAGCGCTCCAATGATCCTAAATTTAATGCAGCCTTGCGCTTTGTACGCATTATGGTCACAAGTCGTGCTGAAATGAGCGATACAGATCTTGTAGATTTGAAAGCAGCCGGGTTCTCTGATGCAGAAGTTGCCGAGATCATTGCTAATGTGGGATTGAATCTCTACACCAACTATTTCAATCACATAGCCAAGCCCGAAGTCGATTTCCCGAAGGTTAAGACTGCTTTTCCGGTTTAATTTGAAAAGTAAGCGGCAACGGTCGCAAACAAGGCTAAAATGAAAAGGTCTGTCGGCAAGGCGGACCTTTTCCTCTTGCCTGCTCTTCCAGAGGCGATGTAATCTAGAACTGGGGGCCAGGAAAGCAGCTGCTCAGTGAGGTACTCTGATGACGGGACCAACGAATAATGGCGGTAATTCTCTTGCCCAGTGTGTTTTTAACCAAATGTCTTACAAAGACCCGATTTTTGTAAAGCTCAAGGAATTGCTGCTGAGCGGGCGGCGTAGTGAGGCTCTACAGTTAATCAGGCTATATGACCGGCGTTTTGCCGATCCGGAAGCGCAGGAGCTGATTGCACTGCTTATGAATACCTTGCAGGATACGGCAATCGACGGCTAATCCAGTTGATATGCGCCGATTGATTGATTGTCCAGCATATCTTCAAGCATCAGGCGCTTGCTTTTGTTCTCTTTCAGCAAATATGAAAACAGAAACTTTTCTTCTGCTGCTTTATTTGATTCATTATTGTAAATTTTGACGCTTCCCTGCACGTCCACATCAATACCGCTGTTGTCTCTGCTGCTTTTGATGCTCAGCGGCGAAAAATCGATTTCCAGACGTCTAGAGCTTGCTTTTGCTTTGCTGTTTTTTGCTTCAAGCAAAGTCCTTTTGTACCAGGGCAGTCTTTCCAGGGCGTTTCTGGCATTGGCCGATCTTAATTCATCCGACTGCAGGCGTGCCAGGGCGCTTGGCC
>JAIEPM010000435.1 GCA_019748395.1 Candidatus Obscuribacterales bacterium | reverse complement strand
AGTCCAGCAAAGGTTCGCTTTCAATAGGTGCCCGACAGGCAGATCTAATTTTCAAAGGTACAAACTTGTTGGATCGGAAAATTCTTGCTTCTGTTAAAAAAGTTCAGACCGATCTGCTGCAATCTTACTATCGCTATCTTTATGCATACAACAAGTTTTATCTGACCCAGCAACAAGTTCAGGCTCGCAAACAAGAACTTGATGCTGCCGAAAGCCAGGCTGAGAAGCAACGCGCCACCGTCGACCTGGCTCAATCTCAGCAAGAGGCGGACGGCAGCAAAGAAGATATGCGTGCATCGCAGAGTGACCTGGCTTCGGTTGTAGGAGCGCAGGCGGCACGCACTGTAATCAAAAACGTATCCGGAGTTTCCCCGAGCATGGAATCGCTGGCGGTGGCGGACAACAGCCCGGCCCAGGCGGATGGTTCCGGGGATGGCGGTTTTGGAGGCTTCCTCAAGGGGCTCGGATTTGGCGGCGGCAAGTCCAAGCAGAAGGATGATGCTCCTGAAGCTGAAGCCCCGCAACTTGCATCAGAAAGCAAGGCTAAAGACAAGAAAGACAAAGAGAAAAAGAAAGGCAAAAGTGATAACAAAGCGCAAATCGCCTCAAGACCTGCAGACTCAACTGCTCCTCTCAAGGCAGAGCCGCCTGAGTCCACGCCGGCTCCAAGTCTAAGTTCCGGGCCTGTTTCATTTGAACTCAAAGACGTTAAAACGACACCTCGCAAATCCGTTCTGCGTGTCACTGTTAGAAACACCGGCGGCGATAATTTCAGTTTTGATGCCGATTCCATTTCTGTGGCTGAAGGCAATTCCAAGCTTGCAGACGCTTCCTTCCGGGCTGAATTCGATTCGACAATTGTTCAACCTAGTCAGGAAGTTACAGGCACGATTACCATATTCGGCCGCCCCTGGAATGACAAATTGACGGTTTCTCTTTCCGACGGAAGCAAGCCTATTCTTCTGCACCGATAAACACCCTGTCGCTAAGCGCTTTTGAGAGTTCTCAAGAAATCCTCAAAACTGTCGCTTAAGCTTTTGACAAGGTGAAAGATATGAAACATTGGGCTCGCTTCTCTTGCTTTTGGCTGCTTTCGACAACGCTTGCGTTGTCTTTATTCGGAGCTGCCGGAGCAGACGAAATAAACTTGAAACAGAAAAAATCAAGCGGCAATGATGCTGCGCTTGCCAATATGTATTCGGTGCGCAAAGATTATTTCTTGCGCTTCCCGCATGCCAAAATGGCTGAAATGATAAGGGCTTCCGGGCGCATACCCGATAGCAGCAAAGAACAGTCGGGTTCTACTTACACTTTGCCGTCCTCGGATTTGTCGTTAAAAATTCCGCCCGGTCCTCTGCTCATGAAGCAAAGCGGACCGCCCAAATCTCCAGATCCTTACATACTGAAGCGACCGCAATACCGACCTCTCTTTGCTTATTGCGGCGGCGTGCCCGGTGCGTTCTTGCCTCAAGTACAACCCGGCATGCTGGGAAACTATCTGCCGAATTACAGCCGTAGTGCCGCCGGTCAAGGCGCAGCTGTTATTACGGCAGTTCCGCAGTATGCGACTGCCTATGTGCAGCCGCTTTTACAGGTCGATAATGCACAAAGACAGGCTCAGGAGGGCGATCAGTCCGAGTTCGAATATGAGCTCACCACTTTTGGTGTCGGTCCGATTTCAGATACGCAATTTCAAATGATCGATCGCGAGGATAATCAGCGCTTTCTAGAGTTGCTTTTCGACCCTGAGCGCTGGCTCTGGACTGCAAGAGCTGCCGGAATTATGCAGCAGCAGCAGATGTCCACCAATCTGGCAAATACCGCGGATTGGGAAAGTAACGCGGCTATGGAAACTATTTGCGAGAGCTTGATCAATGTTGCCGACGAGGATGCCGCCGTTTCCGTGCATGGAAGTCCTTCGCATAAATCCAAAGCTCAAGCCGTATATATGGTTCAGCAAATGTACAGGCAGGTGTTTTTGCCCATGGCTGTTTTGCTTCTTTTGCCGGGAGCCGTGCTCACTCAGATGAAAGGCATGGCGCAATTTGGACTTCTGAACAGCAATGATGATGATTCTCAATCTCCGTTTTCCGGAATTGTGCGCTCGCTTATCGCTATTTTTTTGATTCCGGCCACTCAGCTTATAGTGAGTTACATGGTCGATGTCGGTAATTGCCTGTCTTACCAGGTGAAGCAATGGATAGACCTTGATACGCTCACGGGCTATGCCCATGAGCAGCAATACGGTCCTCAAAGAGACATGACATATAACTGCTTGACAGAACGCCTGCCGCCCCCGCGTGAAAAAAGCAGCACCGATCAAAGTACTGATATCGCCGCGGCGCGAGATGCCGGTGGCGGTGAAGATGAGCATCTCGGCAAGGCTTATAGTAAGCCGGAAAGCAAAGCGATTGAGGAAAAATCTCCTCAGCTCAGTAAGCAAATGCAAATGCTCTATAACCTTTTTAATTGTGCAGCTTCGCTGGGACTCGTTGTACTTTGTGATTTCCAGATGGTGATGATGTGTTATTTGTTCTTGTTAGGACCGGTTGCCGCTGCATTTTATGCCTGGCCGAATATGGCAGGAAGAGGCGGCGGCTCCGGACTTTTCAATAAGGTTTTCTCCAATTGGATTGAAGCCGTAGTTGTGCTGAGCCTCTGGCGCTTCTGGTGGAGCGTGGTGCTTGCTTGTCTCAGCACATACATACAGTGGAGTCGTGATCTGGCTTTTTTCGACCCGCATTCAGAATGGGAACTAATGATTTTTACCTCCTTTCAGGTGCTGATGCTTGCTGTTCCTTTCCAGCCCTTTAAGTTTGACGCTGCACCTCATATCGAGCAAATCGAAAAAATGTCCGCCGACAACAGCAAGAAAGGGGAGGGAGCTGCCGGCGGCGGCAGTGGCGGTGGGTCTAGCTCAAGTGGAAGTTCCGGAGCTCCGGGGCGTGACGGCAGTCATGCAGCCGGGCCGGGCGGCAACTCTGCTTCCGGAGGCAGTGCCGAAAAAACAGGGGAATCGTCCTCGGCTTCGGCTCCAAGCAGTCTCATTCAGGATGCATCGAAACCTGCTGCTTCTCCTACTTCTTCAAGTTCGGCGTCTGCAGACCCTGGAAAATCAAATTCCGCTGCTTCTGATTCCGGAAGGCTGAAGTCTCCGCCTGTCATAACAGCGCCGCCTCCGCCGAGCCGATTTTGACATTTTTTAATTGACGGCTTTGCTTCTTCCAAATGAGGTTATTTGAATGTCTTTCCTGAGAAAAAACATATTACGCAGATTGAGAGCCCCTTTCTTCTTTGCCCTGCTTTTTGCTCTCTCGATGCATCAAGGGCTGCTTGCTCAGGAGGACGGAGCTGCGGGCGGTAGTGCGTCCCTCAGTGAAGCTGCGCCTAATGATGCCACCAGAACTGGTGCTTATGATGTAAGGGAGGATTACAGAAGGGCTAATAAGCTTTCTATTCCATTTGGTCCGCCGACTCGTCGTAATCCGGATGGTCTTGATGAAATTAAAGACCGAGAATCGCTTGGTCCTGCTACTGTCGATCACGGTCCTGGTCCTGTTTATGCCTGGCCCGTCGTTATTCCGACTGCGACATCATCCGTGCCCAGTAAAAGAGATCTTGGTATTACTAAAAATCGTTTGCAAACTTTTGGTATGCCGATTTCAGATACGCAGTATCAAATGATTCATCGTATGGACCAGCAAATCATGCTTGAAGAAATGTTCGACCCGGAGCGCGTGATGTGGCTTGTGGCCTGTGTCGGTACAAGCCAGGTGCAGGATACGTCGAATAGCTTTGCGAATGTGACTCGCAATCAATGTGCCAGCGCAATCGATTATGTTTCTTGCAATATTACTAATTTTACCGTTGACAAAAATAATCGTTGGAACAAAATTCGCGAGCAGTTGTTCATGCCGATGGCGCTTCTCTTATTGTTGCCCGGTGCGGTGCTGGCGCAAGTCAAAGTCGTCGTTGCTGCCGGTATGCCGATTGGCGGCTCCGGAAGCAGTCCCTTTGAGGGCATAATTCGTTCAATCATTGCAATCTTTTTGATCCCTGCAACCTATTTGCTTGTTAATTATGGAATTGACTTGAACAATTCTTTGACATACACAATTTCTCATGAATATGAGCGTATCTTTGCCTCCAACATGTATAAAGATGCCCTCTGTATGGTTATTCGCGCTTTTCCCATCAGGCAATCTCACGAAAATCGCAACGGCATTTATAAAGAAGTTGTGCCCTGGAAAGACGGCTCCGGAGCTGAAGGCACTCCTGCTGCCGGTCTTGAGGCTCGTTCGCTCAAGGTTAAGGTGGAGGATCCCTGCTCCGGCGAGTTTAAAAGCGACCCAGATCGAGCCGATGAACAGGCTCCGTTTTTGTCGGTTGGTCAGCGCTTCATTACTAATTCAAGCAATGCCGTATTGGCGATGACCTGGAATATACTTTGTGCATTTCAGGTCGTCTTTCTTATGTATCTATGGTTGGTGGGACCAATCGTAGCCGCTCTCTGGGTCTATCCGCACGAGACCTTGCGTGGAGCTTTTCCGGGCTGGGTAGAGGGGGTTCTTACACTTTGTTTTTGGGCTTTGTTCTGGAATACTACGGTTCTCCTGATGGCCTGCTTTAAAGGTGTTGATAGCACCGGTAGTATCATAGCTTCGGCGCTTCTTTTCCTTTCTGTTCAGTCTGTTAAAAGTGCTTTCGATTTTGCCGGACTGGTGAAAGAAGCCGGTCAAAGAGCCGGTGAAGCTGCTGCCGGAGCTGCTTCTCATATGTCGGATAAGGCCAAGCCTGCTGTTGCAGGTGGTGGCGGCGGTCAAAGAGGCGGGTCGGCTTCCGCCGGTCGCGGCGGCGGGCATGCCTCCGGCGTTCGCTCGGGAACATCGTCGGCCGGTTCCAGCGCTCACTTGCCGGCGCAGTCCTCGGGTTCTTCAATGCTCGGCTCGCTGGCTCATGCGGCTTCGGGCGCTGCTGGCCTTCATGTTTCCGGAAGCGTGTCTCCTGCTGCCGGAGCTTTAGCGCATATGGGTCTTGGCCGCTCGGCAAATCCCCTGTCGCATCCCGAGCAAAAAGGACTGGACGCTTCGCCTCATAAATCCGCTGAAAAAGGCTCGTCCTTCTCTTCCAGTGTTTTTCCGACTTCTGCTTCCGCACAAGCCGCAGAGCGCAGCCAGTCTTCCTTGTATTCGTCCGAGAAGGTTTCGTCCGAGCTTAGTATGACTCCGCCCCTGACTTTTGCTTCAAATCTGAGCCTCAACAATTCAAATTCATCTTCATTCTTGAACTCCAGCAGTTATTTCTCCTCGTCAAATTCCACCGATTTGACCGCTTCGGTGCAGGGCTTGAAAGAAACTTACAGTGCTCGGGAGGCGGCTTTTCTGCTCGGGCAAAATAACCTGGCAAATTTCCCTCGCGACGGCGCTATCGTAAATCGCGAGCAGGCTTTGCTGAATTTCAATCAGGCTATGCGTGAGGTTGAGGCTCGCAACGGCCGAGAGGGCTCATTCACGATTGATTCGCAAAAACGCAACGATTTAATGGCTTCCTGGAAAAAACAACTTGAGGAGGCTGATCGGACCTTCGGGCCGGATGCTTCAAGCGGCGCCCGGCCGGATAATTCATCGGCAAGCAGCGCTTCTGAAAATTGGAATTTGCAGAATTCAGCTACAGCTTCCTTGCCGCAAGGGTTTGAGCAAGTCTTCAGCAAAGTAAGTTCGGCTTTGAGCGAAGCTGCTATCGGTATGTCTTATCCGACATCCGGAGGAGTTAGCGGCTTGACTGTCAATCCGCAAGCCGCAGCAGGGCTTGCCGGTCTGGCGCAGGAAATTACTCGAACGGCTCCGCATTTTGCTTTGATGACTCCGCAGCATGCGGGCGCCACGATTGAATCCTGGCAGCAGCGCTCAGAACTCTACTCTCAACAGCTCTATCAACAACCCGCCTCATCGCCGGAGCCGGATTCATACTCGAAGGCTGTGAACAGTGTGCAGCAAGCCCGCTATGAGCTGTTTCAGTTTCAACAGAACGCCCCTTCTGTCGCGGCTCCCGCTGGAAATCCGCTGCCGCCGATTTCGAGCAACGTTGCTGCCGGGCAAGAGTCCTTTTACTCTCAGGCGCTTAAGCCTGTG
>JAIEPM010000148.1 GCA_019748395.1 Candidatus Obscuribacterales bacterium | reverse complement strand
AGAAAAACTGGCTGCCAAAATTACGCCGCAGGCTTTTGTCTGGAAAAACGGGCGCTTGGTTTATTCCGGACGAATTGACGATCGCTATGCGGCAATTGGTCAGAGGCGCTCAGTAATTGTTTGCCATGATCTCAAATCGCTGCTTTCTGATCTTGATTCAGGAAAAAATCTTGTCTTTAAAGAGACGCAAGCAATCGGATGTTTTCTTGAATCTCCAAAAAAGAAGGACAAAGACCATGCACTCTAGAGTCAAATTGGTTAAACTATTGCTTCCTGTCTCTCTGTTTGCATGGGCGGTCGGTAGTTTTGCTCCGGTGCCGGCCTTGACTCCGCAAAAGGAAAAAGCAGCTGATTCAGAAGCTCTCGAACTGTCTTTTCAAACAAAGAGCACGCCGATTGCGCAACGAAAACTGACCTATGCACAGGACATAGCTTCGATCCTTAACAACAAGTGCGTAAGCTGCCACCAGCCGGGCGGCAGTGCACCATTTTCACTTGCTTCATATCAGGATCTCAAAAAACGTCTTTCAACGGTAGATACTGTGATTGCCGCTCGCTATATGCCGCCATGGAAGCCTGCTATCGGTTATGCTTCCTTTCAGGATGAACGCTTCTTGAGTGATGCTGACATTTCTTCAATTCGAGAGTGGATAAAGCAGGGTGGCCAGTCAGGTGATCTCAGCAAGCTGGCGACTCCGCATCTAAATGAAGCTTCTAAAGCTCTTGAGTGGCGTAACGGCAAACCGGATCTTATTATTCGCATGCCGCAAGCCTTTAGTGTAACTGCAGATGGTCCGGATATATATCGTTGTTTTGTTTTTCCTTTGAATTTTGCAAACGATAAATTCGTTTCTCATGTGGAATTTCATCCGGGAAATCCGAAAGTTTTGCATCATGCTCTTTTCTTTCTAGATACTCTTGGCGCTGCCCGGAAAAAAGATGCGCAGGACGCTGAGCCCGGCTTCAGCAGTTTTGGCGGACCCGGATTTTTGCCTACGGGTGGGCTGGGCGGCTGGGCACCGGGTAATTCAATGTTGCCGTTGCCGGATGGCATTTCGCGTCTTGTGCGCAAGAATTCGGATCTTGTTGTGCAAATGCATTTCCATCCAAGCGGCAAAGAAGAGCAGGTTCAAGCAGAGCTCGGAATTTATTTTTCCAAGACTGCTCCCAAAAAAATAATTATGCCTTTGACTGTTCGCAGTCGAAATATTGATATTCCAGCTGGTGATAAAAGCTACAAAGTCAAAAGTACTTGCAGAGTCCCCGCTGATTTTGATCTGCTGCAAGTGACTCCCCATGCGCACCTGCTTTGTCGGGAAATTAAGTGCAGTGC
Organism: Candidatus Obscuribacterales bacterium; assembly: GCA_019748395.1. Taxonomy (GTDB): domain Bacteria; phylum Cyanobacteriota; class Vampirovibrionia; order Obscuribacterales; family Obscuribacteraceae; genus JAIEPM01. Next base: position 4,738 of record JAIEPM010000148.1, on the reverse strand, counting down.
CAGCACTCCCGAAGGAGTGAAAATTCCCCTTATCTGGATAAAAAACTGGGACTTCAACTGGCAAGAACAGTATGCATACAAGACGCCGGTACACTTGCCGGAAGGAAGCGTTGTCGAAGCAGAGTTTACTTACGACAATTCTGAAGACAATTTTCGAAATCCAAATCATCCACCCAAGCGAGTAAAATGGGGAGAACAAACAGGCGACGAAATGGCACTCATCTTTTTTGGCGGGGTGGTCAGCCGCAACGAGGATGCAAGCAAGTATATGCGAGGCATGCTACTGGGTGTCATGAGGGACCTGCCTTTGCTTGATGCCAGTCCGGCTAATGCTTTCAAAGCCTTCAAGTTGATCATGAGCAACCGGAATAACCCTCTAAAACAATTGCCTAAATAAAGTCGGCTGGTGCTAAAATGCCCTGTCTGCTTTCAGAGAGGAGCTGCCTTATGGCGGTGCTGCCGATACGCCACCTTGCATTCACTGCGCTTCTGGGGCTTGCCTTGATCTTCTCGGCGCCAATACCTGTGGCGTCGGCTGAGAGCCCTCTTGGGAAAATAGATCTCAATGAGGTCTTCCATGATCAAGGGGAACTTTTTTGCAGTCCGCTTGAAGCTTCCGCAAAGGACTCTGTTTCGATCAAATTCAGGTCAAAGCGCGCTGAGCTCGATTCAGTAGGACTGAAATATTCTCTTTCAGGAAATGGCGATTTCAAGATTCTTGAGATGAAAAAGCTGAGCAGCGGAACTTCTTCTTACTATGATTACTGGCAAGCATTTTTGCCTGCCGCTGCCGGAAAGAAAAAGTATCGTTTTATTTTGAGAGCTGGAAAGGAAAGAGCTTATTTCAATGCGTCCGGGTTCAGCTTGTCTGAAATGGATGATGCGGACTTCGTGATTTTGACTGGCTATCATTCGGCTAGATGGCTGAAAGACGGCGTAATTTACCAGATTTTTCCCGACCGCTTTTTTGATGCTAATCCAAATAACAATATAAAAACGGGGCAGTACAGTTATGCCGGTATCAGCACCGTAGAGCGTGCCTGGGGTGAAAGCCCGATTCCAAAAGCAGCTGAAAATCCAGCCTTTATTTTCTATGGAGGAGATCTTGAAGGGATTCACAGCAAGCTGGATTACATAATCGGCAAGCTCGGTGCCGATATCATTTATTTAAATCCTATTTTTGAATCTCCCAGCAATCATAAATACGATACAAGCGATTTCAATAGGGTAGCCCGATGTCTGGGCACTAATGAGGATCTGATCGGGCTTTCCTCGTCATTGCATTCGGGTTTACATGGGCGTCGAGCTCATTTGCTCCTTGATGGTGTATTCAATCACACCGGTGACAGTCATAAATGGTTCGGCAGATTCGACTACGGCGAGAAGCAATCGCTTGCCGGTGCTTACCGGAGCAAGAGCAGCCCCTATTTTCAATATTATTCTTTTTCCAGCTGGCCTAAATCCTACGCTAGTTTCCTGAATGTGGAGACTTTGCCCAAGCTCAATTACGGGTCTTATGCCCTTAAATCGGAACTCTATTTGAAGAAAAATTCAGTGGCGCAGCGATATTTAAGAGCACCTTATTCAATTGATGGTTGGCGGGTCGATGCTCCGCAGTATCTGGACATGAATGGCAAGCAGGGGCAGGATCAGTTCAATCATTTGCTCTGGAAGGATTTTCGCAAGCATCTTAAAGCTGCCAATTCAGAGTCTATAATTCTCGGTGAGTTCTGGCAAAACGCTTCTTCCTGGCTTTCGGACGGCGACGAGTGGGACTCGGTAACTAATTTTGACGGTTTCACGCAGCCTCTGTCGCAGTGGATATGCGGCCGCAATTATGACGATAAAGTTGCGACTCTGTCCGTTTGCGAATTTGACCGCTGGTTAAGAATGTGCAGAGCTCGTTATCCTGGGCTTATGCAACAGACCTTGAGCAATCATCTTTCCAATCACGACATCACAAGATTTGCTCAACGTTCGGGAGGCGATTCTCGTAAAACAGCTTTGGCTCTTTACTTTCAGATGACTTATCCGGGAGTTCCGACAATTTATTACGGAGATGAGTACGGCATGGCCGGCGGCAGAGACCCGGATGATCGAAGGACATTTGATTGGGCTCTTGCCGAGAAAAGTTCGCTGGTGGAGCTGGCTGCAAAGCTCATTTCGATTCGACGCAGCTATGCGGCTTTGCGAAGCGGTTCTTACCTGACACTAAAGACCGACGACAGCAGCAAAATCTACTCTTTTGCTCGCTGGGACAAAAAGCATAGAATAGTGATTGTTCTTAATGCCGACGGACTCGCTCATGATTGCCTTCTGCCGCTTCGCAAGCTGGAAAGCGCGAATGGGGATTTATACAAAAATGTCCTTGACGGCGAGTCTTATGAGGTCAAAAACAATTCTATTTCGCTCCGCCTTGAGCCATTCTCTGGATTGATTCTTGTTAATTGAGCCCGGAATCACGGGGGATTTTACGAAGATTTGGCTGTTTTCAGTCACGGGAATTTTAGATTTCAAGCATATGATGGCAGCAGTGCAGAAGATAAATGGCGTTTGGCTATTGTCGGTTCATGGTTGCACTCCATGACTTTACCGACGTTTATGAAAAGGTTTGGTGAGCTATGGCAGGCCTACTTGTAGTTGGAAATCACGGTTTTATAGCTAAAGAGATCAGCTCCTGGCTGTCTAAAGAGGGCTATATGTTCGAGTTATGCGACAGCGGCGAGTCTGCCCTGAGGAATTTGCAGAAAAACGAATATGATCTGGCCCTGATTGACTGGAGCCTCCCGGATATGGAAGGTCCTGAGTTGAGCCGACGCATCGGCGAATCTAATCAGCGCATGCCGATTATGATGCTGGGTGCTCGCAAAGAAGTGGAGGACAAAATCGAAGCACTTGATTCCGGTGCGCTCGATTATTTAGTTCGTCCCTGTTCGCTGCCCGAGCTTTCAGCTCGCTTGCGCTCGCTCTTGCGTCGTTATGGCGGCCAGCTGGCTCATATCACACCGATAGCGCCGCCTGTCAATGCGCCGATTGTGCCAATCGTGCCTTAAGCGGGCTGTATTTGATTTTTGAGCTTGCTTAGAGGCTTGCTCAGTAATTTTCTGGCTTGCCTTTAATTGGCAGCTGCGGTCTTTTCGGACTTGAGTTGTTTTTCGGCCGCCAGCCAGTGTTCTCTGTCCTTGCCGTGTTGATAAGCGTCTTGGACCCAGAGCAGATAAGCACGATTAGCAATTTCTTGAATTGAAATAGCTTCGAAGGAAAGGTCTCTGCTTTCTGTTGCTGTTAAGATGCTTTCTTTTGCGTTCTTGCTGGCAGCGGCTGCGACTTTACTTGAGCTGGTCTTTCTTGGGCTCCCTTTCTTTTCTGTTCCGACAGTTTCTTCTTTCTTCTTGCTGGAACTGGGTTTGCTCATAAAAACCTCCTCTAAGGGCTGCGCGCCTTAACGCGAGAATCTGCGAAATGATAGCACGCCTTTAATTAGTTTCATGAGAATGATTTTGCTTTGAATTTTTGCTGCGGGAAGAATGACACTACTGATAGTGGCAATATCTTATTCTCGACGCATTCTTTAGCGAGCCTTACATTGAGCGCTTATCGTTCTTAGAGCTTTTGCCTGCTCGTCCTCTAATCTCTCAAGCTCTTTTTTTGCACCCATCTAAATATTCCATTGCATGTTTAATGAAAGCTTCGATTTCTCTCTGCTCAAATAGTGCATTGCAAATTTTGTACTCGAGATAGAATTTTTTTTTCTCTCGGCTGCTTAGAGGAAACAAGACAGAATGAGAATTCCGATTCCGATGCTCGTCGCAATCAGCAAGTTCTGTTCCAAACTGCTCTGCGCTTTTATATCAAGCAAGAACTTATTTGCGCTGATGGCTTGCGCATCAGTTGTTTGAGAAAGCATTTCCTGAAGCAAAGTTTTTTCGGATTGGATAAAAGCTTGATCTGTCAAGCTCTTGAGCTCTCTAAGGTCGGACGCCCTTTGCTGCTTTATGTCCGGATACCAGTCGCTTGGTATATTGCTGCTGATTTCGTTCATTCGAATTCGCCGGTCAGCTTTTCTGAGTTTTGCTCAGCATAGCACGGACCGGCAGAAAATGACACGAATAGTTGTTGTTAGACTGAACTCAGTTCGTGTTCTTCAAGGCACTGCTTGACGCTTTTGGCGTCGAAGCGCACGGAGTAGCGATAGTCGGTTTCTCTTTGTTTTTTTATATCATCGCCTGGTTTGGCTAGAATGTTGTCGAAAGTGTCGACAAGCTCATCGAGAACAGCCATGACTTCAATGATTCGACGGTCGACTTCGGGGTTCGTTTCAATGGCATAGTTGGCCAGTCTAATGCAATCTTCATTTAAATCTTCAAGTTCGGCTTTGAGTTGGGCGATTTGATTCTCCGCAGAACTCAGTGCCTGAATTGATTGCTGCAAAAACTCGATGCGCGATTGCATGGGCTGATTCTCCTGATTGCAAGGTTTCAAGATCCTAACAGAGAGTCAATATTTTTTCTGCCCATCGACAAATGGAGCTCTTCATCTCGATATAATTGTGCTCTCAACAGGCAGGTGAATATGCTGAAAACTCTGGTCTTTTGCGCTTTTAGTCTTTCTCTGGCTGCCTTCTGCCCCATGCCCGTATCCGCGGACAGCCCGCCCGAACAGAAAGCAGACAGTCCCGTTTCCGGGGCGCCCGCCGGTGTCGGCGCCACCCCGATCCTCTATCAGAAAATGCGGCAGC
>JAIEPM010000103.1 GCA_019748395.1 Candidatus Obscuribacterales bacterium | reverse complement strand
ATTGCTTTTGACTCGGTCGAAAAACGAGTTGAAAGAAGCCCTTCTGGAAGCCGGTTGGAGTAAAACTTCAGCAGATGGAGATTTGTCGCTTTTAAGTTTGCTTGCGCAAGCACAGCAGTGTCTTGAAAATCAAAGAATTCAAAAGCAGGCTAGAGCTGAACTTGAGAAGGATCTTCTAAAGTTGCAGGTTGATCTGGGCAACAATAGCGTCACTGAGCAAACAAGAAAAACAGAGATAGAACTCTGGGCTGCTAACTGGCAACCGGCCGTAGAGGCTTTGGGGCTGGGCGCCACGACGAGTGCTGAGGAATTGACTGCTTTTATCGATCGACTGGAGCAATTTTTTACTCATTATGATCAAATTGCTGCTTTGAAGCGACGCATTGCAGGTATAGATCGCGATGCAGAATACTTTGCCGCGGAGGTGGAAGCCTGTCGCAAGAATATCAGTATTGATTTAAGTCGCTACAGCCTAGAAGAACAAGCGATGGAACTCTATGCATTACTAAAGAGGAATCAGGAAACTGCTCAACGTCGGCAACTATTGGAAGAACAGTTGGCTGAACTGACTAAATCCTGTCAGTCCAGACGAGCTAATTTGGAGAAGCTTGGGGATCGTTTACTTCAAATGATTGAAGAGGCAGGAGTTGAAACAGAGCATCAGCTTCTCGATGCAGCGAAAAAATCAAAGGAAAAGCGACTGCTCGCAGAGCGAGTGGATGGATACAATCGGCAATTGATGAGACTTTCTGAGGGGCAGGAGCCGGATGCTTTCATTTCGAATGCAAGGGCTCATACATGTGAAGATCTTGATCTTCAGATTCATAAATTGACCGATTCAATAACCCAGCTGGAAAATGACCGAGGCGAATTGCAAGTTACAATAGGCAGTGAAAAGCAAATTCTTCAGAGTATGGATGGCTCTGCCAGGGCCGCTGATGCTGCCGTTCGTATTCAGGAAATTCTTGCCGGTCTAAGTTCGGACGTAGAACAATATGCCAGGCTTCGTATGGCTGCAGTTATTTTGCGTCAAGCCATAGATCGTTATCGGGAGAAGAATCAGAGCCCAATTCTTCGCAAAGCCAGCGAGATTTTCTCGAGGCTCAGCAACGGCAGCTTTTCCGGACTGCAGGGAGATTACAACGATAAAGGTGACCCTGTCTTATTTGGGGTGCGCTCGGACAAAAGCAGTCTGACTCCGATTGAAGGTATGAGCGAGGGGACTTGTGATCAAGTCTATCTTTCTTTGCGTCTGGCTGGATTGTCTTTGTATCTGGAGAAAGAGGAATCCCTGCCGTTTGTTGTCGACGATATTCTTGTTAATTTCGACGACGAGCGATCTCTGGCTACTCTTCGAGTATTGAGCGAGTTTTCGAAGCAGACTCAAATTATCATGTTTACTCACCATTTGCATATTGTTGATCTTGCAAAAGAAAATCTGGATCCCTCTCTTGTATTTTTCAATGATCTGGAAAACTCTTTGGACAGCTCCTTGCCTGAGCAGATATCTCTTTTGAACCGTGCTTGATGAATCAACCCCGGCAAATTCATAGCCAGGCTTAGAGTTTCAGGGTACTGTTGAAAAGACTCAATTGCGATTGATGCTAGACTTAGGCAACTGTTGATTTGATGCGGGTATGCCAGATGAAATTGATTGCAATTGAAGAACACTATTGGTATCCGCCGGTAGGAGAACGAAGCGATGTTACTCCAATTCTGAGGGCGGCTGGACACCCGGCTGTGAGCAAACTTGGAGATCTCGGCGCGGGGCGAATTAGTGATATGGATGCCGCCGGTATCAGCATGCAAGTGATTTCGCACTTTGATCCGGGCGTGCAAGAAATGCCAGTATCAGAGGCTGTGCCTCTGGCAAGAGAAGCTAACGATATGCTTGCAGATGCTGTCAAAAAATATCCTGATCGCTTCGCCGGTTTTGCCACTCTGCCCGTTCAAGATCCTGACAGCGCCGTAGCAGAGCTTGAAAGGATGGTGGGACGGCATGGTTTTGTCGGTGCCATGATAAACGGCCATGCTGGAGGGCATTATTTAGATGAGCAACGCTATTGGCCGATTTTTGAATGTGCTGAAAAGCTGGGAGTGGTGATTTACATGCATCCAACCAGCCCGCCACAAGCGGTCATGGATACATATTACAAAGGTTACATCGAAGATGGACTGCATCTTGCCTCCTGGGGCTTCGGGGTGGAAGCGGCAACACATGCTTTGAGATTGATTTACAGCGGTTTGTTTGACAAATACCCGAAGCTGCAAATGGTGCTCGGACACATGGGTGAAATGTTGCCTTTTGCCATGTGGAGAATTGATCGCTATTATTTTCCGAAAAGCTGGTTTGCAAATTCAGGAAAAAAGGGCAGAATTGAAAGGCTTCCCGGCGATTATTTCCGGGAGAATTTTCATATCAGCACGAGCGGCAATTTCAACTATCCTGCTTTGCAGTGTTCATTAATGACAATCGGTGCAGACCGGATTTTGTTTTCAGTGGACTACCCGATGGACAGCAATATAGACGCTGCTAATTTTATTAACAACGCTGCATTAAGCCAAAGCGACCGAGAAAAAATCGCTTTTCGTAATGCTGAAAAACTTCTAGGTCTTTAATCTTGAGACAGTTATTCCGGGAATATTGGCTTACTATAGAGGAGATCTAGAGAGCCCGATTACTTGCGCTTGACGCTGGCATCTTCATAACCCAGCTTATATCCGTCTTTGTGACCTTCTCTATAGGCTTCTCGGTAGGCATCGCAAAATGCCTGTTTATATCCTTCGCGATAAGCTTGAGACAGCTTTTCGGAAAGCGCTTTTTCCTGCAAGTTTTTTTCTTCCTCAGGATTAGCCCCGGCTGAAGCAATTGCACTTATACAAATCATGCTGATAATAACTGCCGTGCAAAATAGCGATTTCATTTTTTCCTCTGGTGTTGAAGTCTGGAAGTATACTAACTCAGTGTGGCTTCAACTGTGTCTGCTTTTTTGATGGATTATTTTTTTCATTTAGGCAGTCGAAGGAGGATTCAGGTGGAGATTTATGTGAGCACGGATATCGAAAGTGATGGACCTATCCCCGGTCCTAATTCAATGTTGAGTTTTGCATCTGCTGCCTATTCGGCGACGAAAGAATTGATCTCTACATTCTCGGCAAATCTTGAAACCCTGCCCGGAGCCTCAGGTGATCCAAAAACTATGGAATGGTGGGCAACGCAGGGAGAAGCCTGGACTGCCTGCCGCAGTAATCTCGAGGCACCCGAGAAAGCCATGCAGAGATATCTGGAGTGGTTGGATGCTCTTCCGGGAAAACTTGTTTTTGTCGGCTATCCGGTAACTTTCGATTTCCTTTTCGTTTACTGGTATCTGATTCGCTTTACGGGTAGAAGTCCGTTTTCACATTCCGGACTGGACATAAAAACTTATGCGATGGCCATGATGAAAACTGATTATCGCTCGTCGAGCAAGAAAAATATGCCGAAAGAGTGGTTTGATGATTTGCCGCACACTCATGTGGCTTTAGATGATGCGCTTGGCCAGGGGACTCTATTTTGCAATATGTTAGCTGCTAACTTGAGCTACCGCGCGTCGTCGGCGACCACTGACTAGATAAATAGCCGATCTGATGTAAATGAGCGGATCACCCGATGCTTTGATGCTTTCTACTAGCGGAATCGGAGCGGAGAGTTTTTTTTGCAAATTCCGGAACTGCAAGTTCAGAGCTGATTGTTTTTCTTTCAAAAGTCTCGATCTTGTGTTCTGTTGCGCATCTGTCTATCTAAGCATTCAGGATGATGCAATTTGATTGATTTAGATCCAGAATCTTAGAGAAGAGGACAGATTCGGAAAAACATATGATTAAAACACCACATATTGTGGACTTTCATGCTCATTTGATGTCATTAGCCGGAGCAGAAAAGCTCTGTCCAATTGAGCAGCAGTCGCCATTCTTCAAATATGTTGTGCCGGTGATAGAGCCCATTGCTCAATTTACTGAACCTGTTCACGATCGATGGCTCAGAAAGCTGGCTATGCATTATCGTTGCGAAACAAGCAGATTCGTTTACTCGCAACTTGGCCAGTTCTTCCTGATGGAAGCGTTGCGCTTGTTCAAAACTCATGGACTTGAAAGACTGCTGCAGAGCATGGAACGGCAGAAGATTGAACACACGGTTATTTATTCTCTTGAGCCCTTAACTCATACTCGAGATATTCTTGAATTGTTGAGTCCTTATCCGAATAAGTTTTCAGTTTTCGGCTCTGTTAGCCATTCTGAGCCTGATCCCTGCGCTTATTTGGAACCCTTGATGCGGGATAAGCTTATTAGAGGCGTTAAAATTCACCCGATGGTCGGTTCTTATGAAGCTCAGGGATTGTTTGATGCAGTCAAAGACTATGTAGCGCTGGCAAGTGATTATGGACTGCCTGTTGCTATTCATACCGGAGATATTCCGGCCAGTGCACTTTCGGAGTTGACAACCTGCAGCACTGTGAAAGAGCTGGAACCCTTGTTCAAAGGCTTTCCGTCCTGCCGTTTCATTATTAATCACAGCGGCTGGGAGTCCTGGCGAGCTGCTTTTGATATGGCGACTGCTTACGATAATGTTTTCTTGGAAACTTCCTGGCAGCCTGCCAAGATTATTAGAAGGGCTGTGGATAAGATTGGGGCGGGGCGCGTGTTGTTTGGCTCAGACTTTCCGATGTTCCAGCAATGGCAAGCTTTGCGTGAGGTAAGAAGAGCCCTGACTGAGAAAGAGTTTGAGCTGGTTGCATCCAGAAACGGTATGGAACTACTTGGACTTGACCGTTTGCTGCTGAGCAAATCTAGGCCGCGTGAAGCTTCAGTGAGCAGCCAGCCGATTTGCTGATTAGATTCCACTTGACCTCTGCGTATATGTAATACGTGCTAAAGTTACTTAACTTTGGTGGAGAAATAATTGTGAGTTGCCGACCCTTAATTCTCAGTTTGCTTTTGAGTTTAGCTTGCGCCAGCAGTTCATTTGCCGGTGATAAGGAGAAGTCTGAAAAGGCAGAGAAAGCTCCTGCCGTCTCCTCGACTGAATCCATGAAACTTCTAGATCTGGTGCAAACCAAGGATTATAAGGCTGTCTGGGCGTCTATCTTCAAAGGAGAATATAGCCCGCCTCTCTGGGTGCTTCATTATGATGCCGAAAGCACGGGAATGACTGAAGTAACGGCTGCTGATGGAAAGACCTTTTCAATTGGTTCCATGTGCAAGGCCAGCGACTGTGCAAACGATCGTTTGCTTGTAGCATTCAGTGCCGATCATAAGAAAGGCTGGGCTTTAGAGATTACCGTGCCGACGGGACTCGGCGCCGATGGCGTTGCTCATCCAAAAAAATATGCGTCTTTGCGCTGGTATAACCAACCAGACCCGGCGACCAAGAAAGTAATTATGAGTTATCTCGAGAAAGATCCCGGCTGGAAATAGGTTCCATTGCCCAGCTCATTCCGTAATGAATGAAGAGATCTTTCATGAACCCGGCTCCCGCAATCATAGATGGTGCGATCGCACCATTGTGCATTGTGCCGCTTTTTAAGATATGAACTGCTGCTTTGGCAACAATATATGCTGTAAACAGGTAAGGGTCTTTGCTGCTGACGGTCAATTCGCCTTTTGTCGAGCCTCGAACTATGATACTTGCAAGAGTGTTTTGACGCTGACTGATTGATGGCGTCGTATCTGAGATTGCGTGTTTTACAAGTATGTCGGCAGTGGCTTTCAACAAAGCTTGCATTAATGGCATTGGAGACAGTAAGAACGACGGGACTCTTGCGCCGAGGTAACAGCGGATGTTTTGAATATCGCTGTGCTTAGGTAGCATCAATGCTTCTCCGGCAGGAAATGAGATCAATGTGAGCTTTTGATTTTTGATAGAAACAGTTTTGATAAGAGGAGTTTTGCTTTTTTCTAAACGCCCGTTCTTCAATTCGTAGCAATCTGCCGTCATTGCGCGAATAATGCTTTTTCTGGTTCCGGGGCTGGTGTGCATACCCTCTGCCAGGTAAATGATTTCCAGATCTTTGCATTCCGGAAATTCT
>JAIEPM010000352.1 GCA_019748395.1 Candidatus Obscuribacterales bacterium | reverse complement strand
TTGCCGAGGGTTGGCCGGTGAGATTGTAGATGCCGGTGTACGGAATGAACCCGATCATCTCGCGATACATCTGCTGCAGGTCTTCACGGTCGAGATTGATCACGCCGAGTGGCAACGGCGGTTGCGCGGCGACGGGCTGCAGGATCACGTCATAGTCTTCCATGAAGGCCGCGACTGTGCGGCCGACCATGGGTTCGCCAAGGTTGCGGCTGACTTCAGCAAGCACTTTTGGATCGTTGTAAAAAGTGGTTGCTTTAACGATAGCTTCGGCGCGCTTTTGCGGATTGCCGGATTTGAAAATGCCGGAGCCGACAAAAACACCGTCCACACCAAGCTGCATCAACAAAGCCGCATCGGCGGGAGTTGCCAGTCCGCCTGCAGCAAAATTGACTACGGGCAACTTGCCGTTTTCAGCAACATCAAGAACCAGCTCAAAGGGAGCGCCGATTGATTTTGCATAACTCATCAGTTCTTCGCGAGGCATCACGGTCAGGCGTTTGATTTCGCCGAGAATGCTGCGGGCATGTCTGACTGCTTCGATAACGTCGCCTGTTCCGGCTTCGCCCTTGGTGCGGATCATGGCTGCGCCTTCGCCGATACGACGAAGTGCTTCACCGAGGTTGCGTGCGCCGCAAACAAAGGGGATTTTGAATTTGCTTTTGTCGATATGAAACTCTTCGTCAGCCGGAGTTAGAACTTCGCTTTCGTCGATACAGTCAACACCGATTGCTTCCAGAATTTGGGCTTCAACAAAGTGGCCGATGCGGGCTTTTGCCATAACCGGGATGCTGACTGCTTCCTTAATTTGAATAACCAGCTCGGGATCGCTCATTCTGGCGACACCGCCCTGTGCTCTGATATCAGCCGGAACTCTTTCCAGTGCCATGACGGCTACTGCACCTGCGGCTTCGGCTATTTTTGCTTGTTCGGCATTAACCACGTCCATGATTACGCCGCTCTTAAGCATTTGCGGGAGAGCCTTTTTAACCAGCAATGTGCCTGTTTTCGCGTTGGATTCCTTGCTGCCTTTCGTTTCAGTAACCATATCTTCACCCGCTCGTTAACTGGATTTCATTGATTTGACTGAGCCTTAGATAGCTCTATAGCCGTCTAGTCTATATCTTATGTTGTCGTATTGCAGCCGATTGTCATGGATTTGTTCATATGTTTTTGATAAGCATTGCCGAATTATTTTGGAGATGAGTCCCTGCAAGAGCCATTTCCGGGCATCGGCGGCGACGGTGGCGCTAAAGTTCTGCTGACTTTTCCAGGCTCAATTTTCTCTTCCTGCTTAACAAAAATAGTCCCGAAAAGACTCATAAGGAAGACTTTCGATTGAGATGATCGTCTCTGCTAGCTTCGCTCAGGAGTCTCAAGGCGGATTACCGTATTGTCGGCGCCGCAGAGCGAATTTACTATGCTGGCCGGGAGCCTATGGTTGGGAGCCGTTCATCTGCTTGCCTCCCTCAAGCATTTGTAGCGCAACTTTTTCCAGCCAAGGAGCAGACCCATGTCAGACAATCCTCGTTCGGTCCCCGGTACTTACGCTCTTAAAGACCTGGACTGGCAAAATGCTTTTGGAAGTCCGGACAGCCGGCCGGCAAAGCTGCTTCTGCAAGACGCGCTGGCGGAGCTGGATAAAGTTCAATCGCCTGCCTTCCATGCAATGAAGCAGAACTTCAAAGAAATTGACCTTGATGGCGATGGCTTTTTGAATTCGGCTGAAATCAGCTTTGCGGCTAAAAGTGACAATGAGCTTTCGGCGCTTGCTGGCAACAAAGCTGCGCAGGACGATATCGCCAAGCTGGTGAATGATGGTCGTGCCGACAATCGCGGTATTTCGATACGCGACCTTCAAGCTTTCGGCGCTCGAGATATTGCTCAAAATCATGCCAAGAATGATCCGGCTGAATTGAAACTGGCAGCCGAATTCCTCGATAAATATTTCAAGAAAGTCGATCGAAGCAAGGACGGCTTCCTGAGCCGTGATGATCTGCATCAGTTAATCGGCGATCCAAGTTTAAAGTCTTCCTACCGTCAGCGTTTCCTGCTTATAGATCGATACTTTGAACAAATCAGTCAACAGTACAAGGACAGATTTTTGAAGTCGAGGGAGCCGTCCGGAATTTCGCAAAATGATCTGCGCACTCTCATTTCCAATGACGGCAAAGTATACAGGCGCTGATAAAGTTTCCAAACAACGCCTATATCGGACAGGCATCACTGCTCTGTCTGCCTCTTTTAGCTGAAATCATCTTATCGGACTGAATCTCCTGAATTGCGCAAATTGTTCAGGCTCAAGAATCTCTAGAGCTTGACATGGTGCGGGCTTTGAGGCTGTTGCTGATAAGGCCCAATAATTCTGCTATTTGGATATAGATGGCTCTGAGCATGGCATAAGGTTGATGGGGGTACACGACCTTGGAACCATCGGATCCATCAAATTTTTCGGCTGTAGATCCAGACTCGGAAGAAGTATCGAAGATGCTTGAGTCTCTGGCTGCCGCTTCTGCGGAGCTGGAGTTTCTGGTTCAGCGTTTGAGCGAGCAGCTCAGCCGTTTAGGTGGTCGTCTGCGCAAAACACTTCTAAACGAAATTCGCATTTCCAGGCAGCGAGTAGATGCCTTTCTCAGTTCTTATTTGACTTCAGCCAGCCGGGACAAAGAGGAGTTGATTACTCAGCTTACCCAGTTCAGACAATCTGAAATTCGCTCAATAATGGAAGCCGGCAAAATAGGCCGTCAGCAAGTTCGTGAGCAAGCCGAGCGGATTTTCAAAGACTATTCAGCTCGCATACATGCCGAACTTGATGAAATCAGACATATTATTTCAGCTGCAAATCTTGATGCCGACGTCCGGACCGATCAGTCGAGAGTTCAAACACTGGCTAAAGAATGCGTTGAACGAGTTAACGAGCAGCTGCACAATTTCAGCAAGCGACTGCCTGATCTGGCTCGAGAAAAGATGGCAATTGTTGACGTTGATGTAGTGCAAGCTCAATCTGTTGTGGAAGATGTGCTTGAAGAACAACTCAGTCGCTTGCGCAGCGAACTCGATTTGATCTCGGCTGCTTCCGGCGCGCAATTGGAGAAGTGCAGCGCGGCGCAGCAGCTTAAGTTTTCCGGCACTTTGAAGTTGCTCGATCATATCGAAAAGAATTTGCCTCAGCGTTTCTTTCTGCACTGGAAAGGCGACGAGGTAAACGAATACTTTGAAGAAGTGGCGCAATCTTTCGAGACTTCAATCAATTCGGTCAGCGATTTGCAATCCGGTTCTTTTCAGGCACGCTTACGAAATATAGCGCTGCAATCGAAAATGGATATTTTGAATAATTCGCGCAATGCCAGCGAAGAAATGAGAGCTCTTCAACAGGAATTCATAGCCTGGATGGCTGAGCAACAACGCAGCAGTTGGACCCGTTGCGACAATCTTTTACACAAACTTGAACAAGCGATCGAGCTTCAAGTAGATGCCGACAGCGGCATCTCTGAGCGAGTTAAATCTGCTTTGCGAAGTGTTTCTCAGGAGTTTCGCGGCAAAACTTTGCAAAAGTCGAATCAGGTCGAACTTTATTTTGAGCGCGCAATCGACAACATGATCAAGAATGTCGAAAATTTCGGCGAAGATAGTTGCGAATCGCTTGAACAAGAATACACACAGGCTCGCCGTGATTACGGTGCACTCTACGAAGAGATTGAAAAGCAGCTGGCAGAGCTGCAAAAAGAAACAATGAAAATCGAGAAAGCCGGTCTTGGTGTTTCTCGCATTGTCGCGGCTTATAAAAAGTCGAATATCAACTTTCAGCCGGAGATTCCAGAATGACATCAGACTCGACCCCCAGCTTGCAAGAAACATATTTGAACGCTTGCCGCTCTTTCGATGAGCTGACTAATAAGCTTTTGCAGGGATTCTCAGCTGCTGTCGATTCCGCTTTGATGGGCTATTCCCAACAACAAGCCGAAGCGCTGCAAAGAAGTACCGGAGCAACAGAATCTCAAGAACGCGAGATAGCTGCAACTTTGAAAGAGTCTCTGGCTGCATTAAGCCAGTCGCTTGAGCAAACAATCGGAGAAAACGACCGCTTTCTGGAGCATGTTCAGGAAGAGCTGATTATTAATTGCAAAAGCCTGACTCAAGAAATTGCCGACTTGAGCGAATCTTTGATGCGTACCCACAATATATCTTCCAAAGTTTTGCAAGCTAAGCTGAGCGGGCAATGCGATAAGTCGGTAGACGGCTTGCAGCAGGTTGCTAATCGGGCTAAGCATGCGTTACGTGAACAGGCTCATTCCGCCGGTGCTCAGTTTGGCGAATCTTTAGTTGAAAGACAGCAAAGACAGTTTGCCGATTTGATGGCATACGAAAACCAGGCCAGAAAAGAAATTCCGGACATGCTTTCTGCCGTGATTGCCAGAGCTCGCCTGCATGAACCGAAATTGTCCATGCTGAACAGGCAGCATAATGATCAAATTGACAGCCGCATAGAGCAGTTAAAGCTGAAGGTCTCTGAAGTATCGGACACTGAGTCCGCCCGCATCATTAATATGTCTGCAGCAACGGAACAGCGTCTTCGCAGGACATATGAAGACACTAAAAACAAGCTCATGAGTTCTAACGAATCATACACTCGTGATTTTTATGTGGATGTGGAATCTTCAAGTCAGCTTGTCCGGGCGCAGCTTGTTGAACTGAGTTCAACTTTGCGTGCTGAGATGCTGGATGCGTTCAACAAATCTGCAAGCTCTGAAGACGCTCAAGCCCAGAACAATCTTTCAAGAGCGGCACAATTGTCCGAGGAGTTACAGAACCTCATTGAAGATCAGCGTTTGATTGCCGCACAGAAATCAACCGTGGTGGCACAAATTCTCGATGAAATGAAAGAGATTGAGACTAATTTTGAGAACAAAGTCAAGAAAATATCGGCTGCTCAACTAGACCGGCTTTCAAAGACTTGTGAATCGTCCTTGAATGAAATCACTACAACTAGAAAAGGTGTCGCAGACAAGATCAAAAACCTTGCTGAAAATTACGTTCAGCAAATTGAGGAAGAAGAAGAACGGATTTTGAAAATTATCGAGCGAAGGCTGGACAAAGCCCTCGGCTTTGTTGACCAAGCTTTGAGCGGAGAGGAATAGAAAATGACCACGTCTTTTACTGCCAGATATCCTGTTTCGGCAATCAAGAATTTGAGAGTTTTCGGCACTGAGCAAATCAGTCCGGCCGATTGGGCCAGGCGAGAAGTCGCCGGTCTTAAAGCCGGGGATATTTTGCTCTGCTTCAACCCGGTCAACTCCCAGAGCCCGGAGAATCGGGAGCTGGAACTGGCTTCTTTAATCCTGGTTTTCAACAGCAGCGAGGCTGGCGCTGCACTCGGAATTCTGCTTACAAACGAACAGTATCTGGTGGCAAGTGTTGAGACGATTTTGCGTGAGCGCGCTCAAGCTTCTCTGAATCGCTCGGCATTTCTTGCCTTTTCAAAGGTGCCTTTTATTGGAGAAATTACAGGTGAAGCGCTGAAGTTCATGAATGGCATGCAGCGCTGGGGGGCTGCCGGGACAAGGCAGAATCCGACAAATGGCTTGCCCGACCCGCTTGTGGCATTTTTTGCATGTATCGGAGCGCCACTACCGGCGACGCCACTTTTACCTTTGAGCAGCTTAGGTCAGGCCCTTATTGCAGCTGACTACAGTCCGGAAATTCAGGACCTCTCAAGCAAGTATGCCGTTATGAGCAATGCCGAGCCTGAAGCCGTCAGTCCGCCCAGTATCAGCTCGGTCACTGTTATAGAAACGCCGGTCTCGACAGAGCCCGCAAAGCCTTTGGCCGAAATAGACACCTTGCTTGGCACGCCGCAAGCAAAACCGCCTGCTTCGGATTCATCTTCGCTTTTGCTTTCGGAGCTTGGCAAAACTCTGGAAGCAAGCGCTCTCGATAGTTCTTCCGTCGCGCCGCCGGCTCCTAAAGCAGGCTCGTCGACAAATCCGACCAGTGATTCGGGATTTATCTCAATTCGCAAAAGGCTGGAAGCTCGCTT
>JAIEPM010000512.1 GCA_019748395.1 Candidatus Obscuribacterales bacterium | reverse complement strand
CAAAAAGCACGCCGCAAGCTGCGTTCATCAAGCAGAAGGACAGCTCAAACACAGATTTGTCACACCCACTTATGCGGTCAAAGCCGGGGCAGACGATCAAAGTGATTTGCCAAAGCGTTCTTCAGTCGGCCACTATTTGCAAATGTATGACTGGGACGCCTGCTTTTTTGCCCAGGCAGCTAAGCACATCCACATCTATGGACTGCCTCCTGAGGTAGTCGCAAATTTTCTCGACCTGAAAGACAGCGACGGGCATATTCCCAGAACCATCTCACCGCAGCGCATCTGGGATGCAGGCGATAATTGCAAACCTTTTCTCTGCCAGACGGCTCTAGCCGGTCTTAAAGAAAAGAATAATCTCGAAATCAGTGACCCGCTTTTACTTGAGAAACTCTCAGCTTACTTGAAGTTCTTCGAAACTAATCGCCGCAACAAGAACGGACTTTTTCACTGGCGAAATGTTCTTGAAAGTGGTGTTGATGACAATCTCGCCTTACTTTATCCTCGAGAAGCAGCTAAAGACGAGGACAAATCAGTACAGGAATTCCCGGACGGTCGCCTGCTGGCTGTAGACCTGAGCACTTACATCTTTTGTGAATACAAGGCTCTGGCTGAATTAAGCTTGATTTTTGGAAATCAAAGTCTTGCCGAGCAATCGTTGCATAAAGCCGAAGTGATTCAAAATGCAATTGAGAACTTATGCTGGAACGAAAAAATCGAGATGTACTCTAATTTAGACCCTGAAGATGACTCTCTTGTGCCGATTCGGGCATGGACAGGCATGATGCCGGCATTGCTTGGACTAGCAAGCCCGGAGCGTCGAGAGCAGGTATTCAAACAAAATCTTCTCAATGAAAAGCAGTTCTTCAGACCGGCAGGAATGTCCTCCGTCGCAGCATCCGAGCCACTCTATAACAATGCTGTGCGCGGATTATACGGACGAGCAATCGTTTCGCACTGGCAAGGTCCGGTCTGGGTTTTGAGCAACGCTTTAGCAGTGCGCGCTCTTCTGCAAAACGACATGAAAAAAGAAGCTCAGCAGCTTTCAATGGCAATGCTCAGTACTCTGAATGCCGATCTTGAAAAAAGCGGTACATTACATGAAAACTACCACGCCGAAACAGCAGCAGCACTCTGGGCCCCGCAATTTATGAGCTGGAATATTCTGGCTCTTGAAATGATTGAAATTCTATCCTGACTCAATCAGTCAATTGCATAAGCTCAAGCAAAAGACGCTTCAACTGGAAAATTGTGGTGCGCAAATCTGCAAGCATTTTCTGCCTGTTCGTATAAAGATCGATGGTCATAATTTTTTTGCCTTCTTCCGTGGCAGTCAAAATACCAATCATGCGCTCGGCGTTCTTAGAACCTGGCCGGTCTAGGTACTTATTCTCGTACCAGCGTTCTAATAAAAGCTTTCTGCGTGAGCTGCCGCCCTTTTCAAATGAAGGTGCTGCATCTAAAAAGATCTGCACGCTTTTGGGCAAAAACTCTTCAGCACTTACTCTTTCAAACAATGGTGCCAGCATATTAGGATGCTTGATCATATCGATTCTTGCCCCATGCGTTTGATGCATGGCATATAGCGAAAGGGCGGATGGAATTGCTCCGGCCAGAATTCCCAGAACACCATCAGGATAGCCGAACTTGGTGTTTCGAACCGATGCACAAGTAAAGGCGGAAGAAGCAGACCAGAGAATACCGTTGGTCCATTGAGACAGAATCGTCGTATTCCAGACTGCTTTATCGCGTTTGGACATCAACTGAGCGACTCGTTCCGTGTATAAATTCTCCTCGCCGTCAATGGCAGCAATGACATAATCTACTTCAAGGTTAGCTCTTAGAATTTTTCGAGTCAGTTCCTGTCGCATTTCAAGAAGCTCTTGATGCAAAATAACTTCTTCGAGATTTTTTGCTCTCGCGGCAAGTTCAGGCCGAGCTGAAAGCGAATCAATACGACTGACTAAAGATTCCAATTCAAGTTGTTTGAGCAAATACCTGGCATCAAGAGAAAGCTCTCCATTTCTGGAGATAGGAGCTTTCAACGCAGTCGCCTTCATCTCCAGATCGTCGACTGAGCTTGCCGCCCTTGACCCTGCCGCCATATAAAAATTGAGCAGAAAAAACAAAAGACTCGCTGCGGCAAATCTATTTTTAGAAAACAGAAGCACTTGTCAATTCCCGCAAAAGGCGCACCCGCAGCTTCTTAGTGAAACACAAATGCTGCAATCCTGCATGAATTAGTCGACTCAATTCAAAAGCAGTTTCTCTAATCTTGCGCATAGCTCAATATACTGGCGACTGAAATAAAGACTTGTTTGTTCAGCAAGAGGCAAATATATCTGTCTGGTTTCGTTCAAATAGCGATTCTGAAATTTTGGTCGATCTACCAGACAACACTCACGCAAATTATCGAGACGATCGGATAATTTCACCAGTCTGACGTGCAATGGGGCGCTTTCAAAAGAAGCATGATAGCGATCCATGGCCAGCTCCTTTGCCGGGCTCTCGCTTAGATCAGGTTTTGTCAAATAGTTGACGCTCAGCCCGATTTCTACTCCGAAGCGTTTTGAAATATCGTCAATGCTCGGCCGACTGACGCCGTCCTCCACCACATCATGTAAAACTGCTGAAGCCAGCACGGTGATATCTTGCAATTGCAGCTCATTCATCAAAATCAAAGCAACTCGCAAGGGATGAATCAAATAAGGATCTTCATCCTGCCGACCTTTATGAAGCTTGCGCACTTGCCCTTGATGTTCTTTTTCGGCAAGCTCATATGCAGACTGCATCACCGCTTGAGAATTTCTCGAAAGCAAAGAAAGCGCTTTTGAAAATTCGTCTTTGACATCGTTAAACAGCACGGTAAGCACCCTCATTCCCTTGAACGCAAATCGCGCAATTGCTCTCGATAAATCTCGCTTTCCGAACTCTGACCGGATTGTTCAAAACATTTGATCAATAATTCGAGCAAATAGCGCTTCTGTTCGGTGCTGGCATCGTCCATCTGTATCATCCAGGCTGATCTTAAGAAGCCGATTGCAGGACTATAGTTCGCCTGGCAAAAATATAAATAGCCGACATCAAGCAAAGCCGCTGCTACTTGCGGGTCGCGATCACCAAGCAAGCGATTTTTTGCCTCCATAGCCTGCAATAAAAGCAATTCAGCTTCCGGGTATTTCTTTTGCTGTATCAAAAGCCGTCCGATCTTCTGGCAAACTGATGCCAGTCTGAGCTGATGTTCTTCACCACTGACCGCAAAAACAGCATGAGCACGACGGTACATTGCTTCTGCGTCGTCGTTTTCTTTGCGGGACAGGCAAATATCCGCTACTTCCTCAGCCAGCTTAGCAACTTCCAGATCTTGAATGCCCTTGCTTGCCTCAAGAACAAGTAAGCTATCCATTTTGGCAATCAGTTCTTTCAAAGAATGTGAATCATTGGGACTTTCCAGAGGCAGATCAAGCTTCTGGAAAAACTCGGCTGCATTTGCACCGGCAAAAGAAGCGGCTCTGATTGTATAAGCTGCGTATTCAGCAGGCAGAGCCGCCGCTCGACACATCAACTGCACACGCACGGCATGTCTTAAGTCTTTCTGGCTCAGAAATCCGGAATCACTGAGAACGCGCCCAAGAGGCTGCCGGAGACGCTTGGATTTTTGCAAAGCCTCCTGAAACTGTTCTTGTTTGATCAAAGACGCTTCGATCAAGAGCTCCCCGATTCGAATATTTTGCCTTTGAGCTGTCCTCAATTTGCGGGAGCAATGAATCGCGTCTTTCAAACAAGCCGGAAACTGAGCATATTCAAGCGGCAAAAGTCGCGACCAGCGAGGCATCACAAGCTTGTAAAGCTGATCTGCCTCAGCTGCAAGACCCTGCCTTGAGCAAAGCAAAGCAGCAGCCGCAAGAAGCGTAATATTACCGGGAGCAAGCTCGCTGTTCCGCTCCATCAGCTGAGCTACTCTAGCAATCACATCTTGAGTCTTAGCCTGCTTGCCGGTTTTCGAATACATAGCTGCCAGCCTGCAGTAGACTGGAATCACGGACTCTTCCGAATATTCATCACTGCGTTCATGAACGGTTCTGGCCTGCTCCAGCAAAGCCACTGCCTTTTCCCAATCCTGCTGAGCCGCAGCCTGGTCACTTTGCTTTACAAGCTCTTCAGGACTTACCGAGAAACGTGCAAGGCGCTGACTGGTCGACAACGCAGTCTTATCTGTGGTTTTTGCAGGCTCAGGCGCCTGAGCCTGAGGCATGCTGCTCTGAACCGAGCGCAGTCCTTCGATCACTTTTCGGCTGGCAAGCTCAAAAGCAACCTTATGCTGCCTGGCATATTTCAAACTGGCAAGCGCCAGTTCATCGGTCATTGAAGCAAAGAGGATTTTGCGTTGAGCCTGCAAAACCAGTTCAAGGTCGTCTTCCTTGATAAAGTTAAGTAGCTTAAGCAATTGCCCAATCGGTGTCTTTTTAGCAGACTTTTGCTGCTTCAACGCTGCCTCAAGCTCCTGCTCGCCTACGATGCCGGCCTTAACCAGCAAATCTCCAATGCGCACTACGCTCTCCTATAGCCCGCCTGCCCTAGTGAATTTGTACCCCATTCAGGCGCCGCAGGCAGAAAAATTAATCAAAGTTACGCAGTGCTGCTCGCACAAGCCTGCTCAGCTCATTGTTTGCTTGAGCGGGTCGAATACAGGCATCTCACCGGAGCGTGTATATTTTAAGAGCTTGTTCAAGCTCAAAATATCAGTAATCGTACTGCGAATACCACCACATATGGTATCAAGAGGCAAATCGTCACCATCGCTGCCGAAGGGATCTTCAATATCCTCAGCGATGAGCTCGAGCCCTATCAGGAAGTATGTTCCAATCAGAATAATCGGCAAAGCCCAGATAATCGGGAACTCCGAATTCAAAATCCAGGGAATCAAAAGCAAGTTGAGGATGATTCCCTGACGCATAAACGCACGATAGGAAACCGCGATCGGACTGTTCTTGATGCGCTCGCAGGCTCCACAAATGTCCATGAAGGCACGAAGATGATAATCAAGTTGCAAAAGAATCAACGTGTCGACATAGCCTGCATCTTTCCATTTCTGGAAAATATCGAAAATTTTGCCTGCTACATGAACAGGCAAATTTTTGACATCCGGATTTATTTTGCCAAGCCCGGGCAGGGGCTCACTCGGTGTTGTGTTGCGCAAATGATGCTTTAATGCGTATGCAAAAGAAATGATCAGCTGCCCCAGCTGCATTTTCTCAATTTCCGGCACAGCCAGGAAAGCTCTGGTCTTAAATGCCAGGTTGCGAGAATCATTGACTAGTTGTCCCCAGAGGCGCCGGCCTTCAGCCCATCTCTCGTAAGCAGTATTTGTGCGAAAGACGAGCAAAATACCAAGTACCACGCTGCTATAGGCTGCAGCACCGGCTTCTTTGATGATTTTATTAGGCAAATGCGTATCTGCAACCCAGTCAATAGTGAGCGTATAGGCTGCCATGAGGAATAAATAGAACCAGACTCTCTTGAATACAGGAATCTTATGAAAGCGCGTAAATGCAAGAATCCACGAGCCCACACTTTTCTTGCGAGGACTGTTGGCTGCCTTTCCCGGGTCCGAAGCATGGAGTAAAAACAGCGTATCGTCGTCCAGCTGTGAGTTACTCGAATTTGAGTCTGCCATAAATTGCTGTTCGCGCCCCGATTTCTGAGGTGTCAAGTATTGCATTGTCCATCAATTATCGTGAATTCGCCAAGTCCGCAGAGCTAAATTAATTCACAGTTCTTCTAATCCACCGCAAATCAAGCCAATTTTGCACTAATTGAAAGCTAGACGAAAGCTTCAACCGGCCGATTCGCTTCTTACTCTTCTTCA
Source organism: Candidatus Obscuribacterales bacterium (assembly GCA_019748395.1). GTDB lineage: Bacteria > Cyanobacteriota > Vampirovibrionia > Obscuribacterales > Obscuribacteraceae > JAIEPM01. Next base: position 149 of record JAIEPM010000512.1, on the reverse strand, counting down.
AGAGCCAGCTTGGCGGCCATCAACTCTTTGATTTTGTCCTCGGCAACTTCAGGATAAGCCAAATCCAGCTTTTCCAGAGCATCTACAATAGCAGCTGCAACTACCAAGCGAGTAAACCATTTATTGTCGGCAGGAACCACATACCAGGG
>JAIEPM010000486.1 GCA_019748395.1 Candidatus Obscuribacterales bacterium | reverse complement strand
GGGTACTTCAGCCAGCAATATCTCTTTTCGCGCCGGTCCCTGCCAATCAGAGAAAGCATCTTTCAGCAAAGAAATTGCCTCGTCGGCGTCAATATCTCCCACGACTGTAATGACTGAACCGGAAGGACCATAATGTGCAGAATGAAAACGCTGCAAATCATCTTTAGTGATCCTTTCCAGTTCGAGCAATCTCTCTTCATAAGAACGATCATAAAAAGCATGCCCGGGTGGATAAAGGGCTTGCATGAGAGCGTTGCTGGCTCGTCTGCCTGTATCGTTCATGGCACGGGTCAATCCGGCGTTCATTTCTTTGAGCAAAAGAGACAACTCATCTTCCGGGAAAAGTGGTTTTCGCAACAGATCGGAAAGTACAGGCAAAAATGCCGGGAAATCTTCTCTGGTCAAAAGAGTGCCGAAACCGACCTTAAACCGATCCGCTCCAAAACCAAAGCGAATGCCCATTTCCTCAAGTATCTGAGCCAGCTTTTCTTTGGAATAATTTTCAGAACCGCGGGTCAGCATGTTGGAAGTTAAGGTCGGCAAAGTTGAAAGCTCAAGTGAGCCGAAGCAATCTCCGGCAGCCAGAGCACCATGAATTGCAATCGACCCGGTGCCCGGATTCGGCAAAACCAGAATTGTCAGTCCATTCGCTAAGACCTGTTTATGAACACGCTTTTCAAAATCGGAACCGGAAGAACCTGGTTTTGCAAGCTCCAGCCTGCGCTTGTCGATTTTTTTGGCTACCGCTGTTTTGGACTTGGCGGTGGACGTGTCTAGCTTTTTCTCGTTGAAAGCCGCGGAAGGATCCTTACCATTGCGATCTGTGGGGATAAAATGACCGACTGTGCGATTGCTGCTTTCAAAATATTTTGCAGCTACTCTTCTGACATCTGCCGCAGTCACACGATCGTAACGTTCATCGTAATCAACCAGCCATTTCCAGCTTGCCACCGACTCAGCACCGCAAAGCATATTCGCAAAGGTTTGCGGATCTGCGCTACCGAGTATGGTGCCCTTGCGATTTGCACTCTTAACTCTTTGAAGCTCTTCGTCAGTGACATCCTCTTCGGCAAGGCGCTTGATCTCTGCGTAAATAGCTTCTTCCAGCTCCGCAAAGTTGCTGCCGGGAGCAAGTGTGGCTCCCAGAGAAAAAAGAAATGGATCTCTGAATTCACCATTGCTTGCATAGCAGGAAGTTGCCAGCCCCTTTTCCAGAAGAGCCTTGTATAGACGGCTGGAACGGCGACCGGAATCTCCCAGAATTGCATGCATGACTGAAAGCGGAAAATTGTCGTCATGATCAGCTTCAGGCGTGTGATAAGCAATCAAAAGCTGCGGCAAATCACCGGCGCGTCTGAGTTCGACTCTGCGCTCACCCTCCTGCGGCGGTTCAACCGTATAAACTTCAGGAATAGGCTTTGCTGATTTTTCGATCTTTCCGAAATGCTTGTGGATCTTGCGTAAAGTTTCATCGCTGTCGAAGTCGCCCACAACTATGACCGTGGCATTATTCGGCCAGTAATAAGTGTCATAGAACTCTTTCATGCGAGCTAAAGGCACAGATTCCACATCCGAGCGCCAACCGATCGTCGGATGGTGATAAGGATGTTCTCTGAAAGCCAGCGCCACCACTTCTTTTGAAAGCGCGCTTCCAGGATTGTTTTCACCACGTTCAAATTCATTACGCACAACTGTCATTTCAGAATCGCGATCTTCCTGTCGCAAATTCAAATTACGCATGCGATCTGCTTCCACTTGAATGCAAAGTTCAAGATATTCGGACGGCACACACTCAAAATAATTTGTGCGGTCAAGCCAGGTGGTTGCATTCAAAAGTGCACCGATGCGACTGAAAGTTTCCATGACGCCCGAGCCCGATTGCGGGTTAAATTTGCGTGTCCCCTTGAACATCATATGTTCAAGAAAATGAGTGGAGCCTGTGTATCCCACCGCTTCATTCCTGCTTCCAACTCGATAAACAACCATGAATGAAACGACCGGTGCGCTGTGATTTTCACGCAATAGAATTTTCAAACCGTTTTTCATCCGGTATTCGACAATGCCCGCGGCTTCCTCCACTTTTTTCAAACCCAGCGAAGCCAGAGATACTTTGCTTTTAGTTGCCATGAAATCATCCCCTCAGTTGCTCTCAATGATAGGGCAAATGACTTCCGGCTAAGGAAGCGACGGAGCTGCCAAGCGCTCCGTTAGACTGCGCTAGATATAAAGAAGATCCAGTTATTATTCTCTTTCATAACATTTATGCGTTTAGGTAAGGCAAAACAATTAGCAAATTTCCTCTCCTGATCAGAACTTTAGGCAGAGCGCTGGATTTAAAGAGAGTTTTTCTCGTAGCTTCTTGGTCTCATTTCCATCCGATCTCGCGAAATTCGCCGCATACCGAAGCAGTAAACAAAGCAGCAAGAACTTTCACTCCGACAAAATCGGTGAGCTTGCTCTGTTGCCTGGCTGAAAGTGACACTGGCCGGCTCTACAGCGAATTATGAGTGTGAACACATGTGTTCACGGTTGCAAACAGGGAGCGAGCGAAAGCTTGTCCCCGCGTGCATCTTATCGGGCAGCGCCATCCTGACAACCAACAATGAGGACCTGCGAGTCCTTTCAGGAGCTTACATTATGACCTCAAAGCTAATCGCGGGCTTCCCGCAATTCCCTATTGCTCCATCCACCGGAAAAGTCTCATATCTCTGCCGCATGCAGAGACTATGGGAAAAGATGGCGGACAACTCTGTTTGTGTGCTCGTGAGCAATCCCGAAGCACTGAGGAGCAACGATACTCACAATCCGTACCGACAATCATCGGAAATCGTTTACCTGAACGGCTTCCCGGAAGCCGAGTCAGCGCTGATTCTCAGCAAGTTGAACGGCGAGCAAAACTTGATCATGCTCGTTCAGCCCAAAGACATCGAGCGAGAAACCTGGGACGGAATTCGCTTCGGAACCGAAGGTGCCAGAAAGCACTTTTTCGCTAACGAGGCCTATCCGCTTTCTGATTTCGCAAAGGTGCTGGGCAAACTGCTCCGTCGCGCCGACGCTGTTTACTATCGCTACGGACAGAACCCGGACTTTGACGAAAAGTTTCGCAAGGTCTGGCAGAAAAAACAGCCGACCCTTCTCAACCACGAAGAGATCATCGACGAACTCCGCCTTTTGAAGTCGGATGAAGAACTGAAAATCATCCGTCATGCCTGCAAAATCGCAGCCTAGGCACACACCCAAGCAATGCTGGCTTGCCGCCCTGGTGTCGCCGAATACCAGCTGCAGGCGCTCATCGAATTCGTCTTCCGGTCTGCAGGTGCGGTGGCGCCGGCATACGGCAGCATCATCGCCGGCGGCAAGAACGCCTGCGTGCTCCACTATGTCGAGAACAGCGAGACGCTCAAAGACGGGGAACTCGTGCTCATCGACGCCGGTTGCGAATTCGGCTCGCGCAACGGCGGCTATGCTTCAGATATCACCAGAACCTTCCCGGTGAACGGCAAATTCAGCCCGGCTCAGCGCGAACTCTATGAGCTGGTTCTGGCTTCGCAAATTGCTGCAATCAAAGCAGCCAAACCGGGAGCTCGTCTCATCCACGTGCACCAGGCCGCCGAGAGGGTCCTGCGCCGCGGTCTGATCAAACTCGGCATTCTGCCGCCGACTGCCAGCGCCAGGGCGACACGCAGCAAGAAGTCGCGGACTCAACTGAGCCTGGCAGATCTATACATGCACGGCACCAGCCACTGGATGGGCATCGACGTGCATGATGCCGGCAGCTATGAAGACAGCGCCGCAAACGGTAAGCGGGCTTCCTCGCCAAAGCGCCGCATTCTTGAAGCCGGGATGGTCTTCACGGTCGAACCAGGACTGTACATACGCGCCGACGACAAGCGAGTGCCTGCTGCTTATCGCGGCATTGGCATTCGAATCGAAGACGACCTTCTGATCACACCCGACGGCAACGAAGTTCTGACTTCGGACGTACCCAAGACTGTCGAAGAAATCGAAGCGCTCATGGCGAAGCCCTGAGCGCTGCCATAGCTGTGCGAAAACACAGCTGTTATTTGTGAAACATAAGCCCGGAAGCGGAGTCCCACTCCGCTTCCGGAGCTGCCTCTTGTAGAGGGAAAGCCCTGATGAACTTCAAAGAAAAAATGCAGCAGTTTCTGCTGCGAAACAAAGAGCGAGCAAACAACCTGCTCTTTCTGCTCTCTTGCCTTGCACTGGCTTTATTCGCCAGCAACGAGCTGGCGGCAATCAAGCCGAATGTTATTCCGGTAAATCAGGAAAACTGGGACTTCTTGCAACTGCTTGCTCGCTTTGCCGTATGGTCCGGGTTCTTAATGCACTTCCTAAGCTACGGCTTTCTGAGCGGCAGCCCCTGGAAATACGCTCGAGAGCATTTCCTCGAACTACTGGTCTGCATTGCCTGGTTTCCCCAGCCCAACATGCATCTTCTGCGAGATCTCACGCAAGTCCTTTCGCTTGAATCTCTGCAGTTGATCGGCACTCTTGCCAACGGTTATCTGCTGGTCAGACATATCGTCAGGAATCTGAGCACTCATCCGGTTATCGTGACCGGTTCAGTTTTCCTTTTCGTGATTGTTGCAGCTTCAGAATTGCTGATGCAAGTCGAGCCGCAAACCTTTCCGAATCTTTTCGATGCCATCTGGTATTCGATGGTGACCACCACCACGATCGGATACGGTGACATCGTTCCCAAAACTCCCGCAGGCAGATGTATCGGCATGGTCCTTATGCTGAGCGGCATCAGCCTTGCAGCCGCCTTCATCGGTATCGTATCCCAGTTCATGCAAAAACGACTGGGCAACGAAGCCGAACACAAGGAGGTCAAAGACCTGCGCCTGGAGCTCAGTGCCGAGCGCAATCGCAACCAACGCCTGCTTGATGCTTTAGAGCGCAACAACGAGCTGAGTGCCAGGATTCTGGCAGAGCTTGAAAAGCAGAGCAAGGCGAAATCCGAAATCCCCAATCCAGATCAGAACTCCAACTGAAGAAAGTGATTAAATCATGTCCCCAGCTCTTATCGTCGCAATCGTCGGCTTCGTGCTCGGAATCATTCTCCAGATTTCAGCGAAGCCCCTGGCTGAAATGATCGCCCCCAAGAAGGAAAGCGTCTCCGCTTACTTCCGGGTGATTTTCTCAATGCTCTGCTTTGTTTTCTTGCCGGTGGCCGCAGTCGTTCTTGAACTGGTCTGCGGCATCATGATTCTGGTTTTGCTGGTCAGCGGCTAAGCAAAGCAGCTCGCTAAAGCGAGCGACAGGAAGCAGCAGACTCCGGTCTGCTGTTTCTTGTTTTTGGGGCAAGCTCTCTTATATTAACTAGTATCTTAAATCACAAAGAGCAATCGGGCAGCGCTCGTTCAAACTTTGCTCAAATTTTTTTCTTAAACTCACAAAAGAGAATCCGGGGACGGGGAAGCTGCTTGATGGAACTTATGTTGTTACTGGACGAAAACAGTACAGTGCCGCTTTATCTGCAAACTGCAGACGGCTTAAAACGAATGATTATTAGCGGTCAGCTCAGTATCGGAGCTAAGTTACCATCAACAAGAGAGCTGTCCGAAACACTTTCAATTTCACGCTGCACTGCGTCCAAAGCCTATGAAGAGCTTTCCAGACAGGGATACATCAACACTCGCGCAGCCAGCGGCACTTATGTGAGCAAAGCCGACGGTGAAACTTTCAATTTCAGTCCGGAAACAAATTCCGAGCAGCAGGAAGAAAGCGAGACTCCAAAAGTCCAGCTTTCTCAGTTCGGAAGGCGTATCATGCTTTCAAATCAAATCGGCTCCTCAGACACGGAACTCTACCCGGAGCTGAACTTCAGCGCCAGCTCTTTGGAGCTCTTACCAATGGCGAAGTGGCGCGAAATGCTGTCTAAAAGCTGCCGCTTGCTCAACGAA
>JAIEPM010000511.1 GCA_019748395.1 Candidatus Obscuribacterales bacterium | reverse complement strand
AGTTGGCGCATTCGTTTTGCTGAATCTTGTAATTCAAATGAGCGGCAAAGCTCAGTTTCATGAAATTCAGGAAGTCGGCAAGCAGGCTAAAGAGGAAAAAGCCGCGGCAGTTAAAAGCAGTCATAGCTGGGCCTGGTGGCTGAGCAAAGAATATGAGGAGCTGCCTGAAGCCCCGGATCTGGTTGTCTTCGGCAGTTCTTTATTGGGCTCAGCCCATGCTTCAGTTGATGCTCAGTTCAATCAAGAGCTGACTGATGTGCTCATGCACAGGCGTATCAATTATCTGGAAGACCAGCTTGAAAAGCGGCTAAATGAAAAGCTTAGCGTATTCAGTCTGGGTTCTCCCGGTGAAATGATCTCGGATGCATATCTGCTCAGTAAAACGCTTTTTGCCGGAAATAAAAAACCGCGTTTAGTAATTGCCACCATTGCACCAAGAGATTTTATCGACAACACTTTGCCTTCTCCGGCTGCAACCGATCATTTCAAGTTCTTTTCTAAATTCGTGCCGCTGGATAATTTGAAATCCGCCGCTTACCCTGATTTTTTCTCAAGACTGGGCGCTGAAATCGACAGTCTGCTTCTAAAACAGATAGCGAAGAGCAAAATTCAGCCTTATGCAGAAGCTGTAAATAACATCTGGGCGCCGGCCGAAGGCAGCCGAATCGAGCCCGGTGCTTCGCTTGTGCCTGCAGGAGTTGTGCCGCCCCGTGTGGACAACAGCAAAGAGTATATTGAAAGATTCAAGAATCCTGATTCGGCGAATTTTGAGGGCGAAATGAAATTTTTTCAGGCCTGGTTGCAAGATCTGAAAAGCAAAAACATTCGGGTTCTGGTTGTATGCATGCCGACGACAGAAGCCAATCGCAAGCTACTGCCTGCGACCTTCTGGCATCGCTTTCGTGCGGAGATTAGCAGTCAGTGTCGAAAACAAAACGCCGATTTGCTTGATTTAAGCGATAGCGGTTTGTTTACTCAAGTTGATTATCTGGATACAGTCCATTTGAACGCTTATGGCGGTGTCAGGCTCTTTCCTGTGATTGCACAGAAGCTCAGTATGTTGCCGGACTGCAGACAGATTTTTCAAAAGAAATAAAGGCTCATTGTTTCGAGCTTAAAACAATTTGCTTGCCCTGCTCGGCATCGCTGATGAACAGGGTTTCGGAGCTGCGCATCTCATAACGAAGCCCCAGTTTGTCGAGAGTCGGACAGTCCAGAAGATTTTGCTTTCCTTCCGCTTGTTCATTCTGCTTGGCGGTGCCGGACTGAACCGAAGGGAGCAGGGCAAATGAAATCAGCAGAAGAACCAGCGTTTTCACGGCGTGATTCAACATATTTAGTAAGTACTCCTTGCTGGAGAGAATTCAATATCTGCATAAAGAATTCAAAGAGAAGCATAATTGAAATTCTTGACAAAGTTGTGGCATTAGATTGCAGCATGTCTAGTCTTCTATTTGCGGATTTTCTTCGACTTTGTGGATTTTATATTCACTGCCGCTGAAGCGATCGAGCAAGAATTTGAAATCTTCGCTATGCCAGAGCTCCGTAAAAAATCGTTTGCCGCTTGGCGGCCAGCGTGGTTCATTGCCGAAAGTGTTTTCAAAACTGGAGTCGGCCTCCTCTTTGTATAATTCCGGCAATTTATCCGGGCTTATTTCTTTGCAGATCGCCAGTTTATATAGCTTGGGCAATAAGCTGTTTTTATGTTTGGGGTCATCTTTGATTTTTGCCATTTCCGACCTTGCTTCATCGAATTTCTTTTGGGAAATCAGCAAGCGAACCTGAAAAAGACGATGTCTTAAGTTGCTCGGATTTTCTTCAATTGCTTTTTTACTGTCGGCAATAGCTTCATCGCTGTTTCCTTTCAAATAAAGAACTCTTGCCCGAGCCGCCCATAAATCGGCGGCGACAGTGCTGCTCTTTAGAAATTTGGAACTGACCCAGGAAAAAGCAGGCGGGTTTTTGCGCAAGGCTTCGGCTTTTGCAAAATAAATCGCGGCGTTTTTGTTTTCGCCATCCTGGTATTTTCTTTCGGCTAAATAGAAATTTTTGGATAGCTCCAGAAAATAGAAAGATGAAATGACGACATCGATAAGAACCAGGACCATGATTGAGGCGCTGAGCATCTGGGTGAACTGGCTGCCCCTCTGCAATGCCGGATTACGTCCCTCACTCAGTTTCTTGTTTATATTCAGTTCGGAGTTTCGACTTTTTAATAGAGCCAGAAACTTTTCCTGATCGTTATAAGTCGCTGCTGCAAACGGGAATTTGAAAACGAGATCCGGAGCTTCTGCCGAGGGTCCGCAGAGCGATCTGGATTTGAATATGAGATTGCCGAACCAGCTCAATTCCAGATCTGAAATAGAAAGATAACGCAATTTTTTGATACCGGATACGAGGCAATCTTCCTCTAGTCTAAGCCAGTTTCTATAAATTACGGCGGCTCTTCCTTTGAAAAAGAAAGAGAGTTTGCGTGCCGCAAAATTGCTTTCTGCAAAACTAAGAAAAAGGTGAGCTTCAAGCAGAGAAAAAGCCAGGACAGGCAAAGCGAAGCTTGGAAGATAAAGTTCAAACCAGAATTTATTGCTGTATAAAATCAAAAAAAGAAACTCAAAACAAAAGAAAGCTGCAGCCACAAGGCTCAGAATTCGGTGACTGAGTGAAGTTCTTATTTCTAAAGGCAGCTGAATTTCTGTTTCATCCGCAATGGGACTTGAGGCGGCTCCAGTCTTTGCTGCCGGCTCCGTCATTTATCGTTTCCGGTCTTTTTATTGCCCGAGGACATAACCTTGCTGCGAATTTTAGCAGCTTCAGCTTCCATTTTTTTTGCTTCATCCGGACGACCGAGCTTGCGCTTGGTTTGAGCATAATCAGTCAGGCAGTCGGCCATATGCGGATCATCTTTGCCGAATGCATCTTCGACAATTTCCATGGCTCGTTTGTGCATTTGCTCTGCTTCTTTAAGCCTGTCCATCGAGCAATATAATTTGCCGAGTTTCAAAAGCACCGGCGCCAGGCTTGCCGAACTGGAGCTTTCATTATGTTCGATTCTTTCAAGCGTTTGCTTGTAAACATTTTCGGACATCTCATATTTGCCCTGTTGTTGATAAACACTGGCCAATCCAATCAGGCTGCTGTAAAGCGACGGGTTGTCCAACTCGCCGTTTTTATCGGCCAGACGCACGGCTTGATTGAAATCGTATTCAGCTTCCGACAAATTGCCTGTAAGCAAGGCTGCTTTGCCTGCTTCATCAAGATCTTGCCAGCGTTTTGAACTGCTTTCCGGCGCTTTACCGAAAGCAAAGAAAAGAGCAGCCGCCACGCAAGTACCTAAAACCGTACCGCTTAATAGCCAGACTGCCGGTTTGCCGAGTCCCGTTGATTTTCTTTTGCCGCTCTGACTGTTCTCGTAATTTTGCTTGAGCGGAGTTGCCGATTCTTCCTTGGGTTTTTCTTTTTCTGCAGATTGCTTTTTCTCGGCAGCTGCTTGAATCGCTGCCAGTACTTCATCTTTTACGTGTCTTGAAGTTGTGGTTTGTCTCAGTGAGATAGGTTTTGTTTCGCCGCCGGTTTTCTCGAGCCAGAATTTGTTGAAGGCAAGAAGTGCTTGCTTAAGCTCATCGGTAGATTGATAGCGATCATTGACGTTTTTTTCCAGGGCTTTGAAAATGATGTTTTGCATCCATTGCGGAAATTCCGGGTCGTTTATAGTTTCGCCGATTGCTGCCGGCTTTTCGTAAATATGCATTTGAGCCATTGAGACCATATTGTCGGCCAGAAACGGCGGTCTGCCTGTTACTGCTTCGTACATGAGTACGCCCATCGAGTAAATATCCGAGCGCTGATCTAATTTCATGCCGGTGCATTGTTCCGGGCTCATGTAGTAAGGACTGCCGAAAACCTCACCCGGTTGTGTCAGCGATTGCGCCTGCCGGCCTGATTGAGTTTCGAATTTTGCCATGCCGAAGTCGACCAGTTTTGCCAGAGACTTTCCGTCTTTTTTCAGAACAATAATATTGCCCGGCTTCAGATCTCGATGAATTATGCCGTGAACATGAGTTTGAGTCATGGCATCGCAGATTTGCGTGAAAATTGGAACAACTTCTTCCGGTGTCAAATATCCGGAGTCCTGAATCAGGCTGTCCAGGTCTTTGCCGTCCAGATAATCCATGACCAGAAATGCCGAGTTGTCCGGGGTAAAGCCGAAATCAAAGACTGAAACAATATTAGGGTGATTGAGCGCGCTGATTGCCTGCGCTTCCTGTTGGAAACGCTGCCGGTTTCGCTCGTCGGCAAGACTTTCGTTGCGCAGCATTTTAATGGCAACCAGGCGGTTCATAAGAGTGTGTTCGGCTTTATAAACCACACCGATACCGCCCTGACCGATAATCTCCAGGAGCTTGTAGCGGTCTGCTACGGTCTGTCCCAGCAGAGATTCCGGACGCAAAAGCTTATGCATAACTCCAAAAGCCTCTCAGGCTTCTCCTTACTCTTAGCTATTATTACCCGCCAGAACCTTAGTTTATCCAATTACTTAGTTTTGCGGGCAGAAAGCTTCATGGAATTCTTGCAGAATAAAGTCTCAGATGCAGTCCGTGAGACAAATTTAGCTCTTCTTGCAGTTGAAATTTAGGAGGCAAGAGCTCTTTGATTGACTCACCTTCCTGGGCTGTGAGCAGGGCAAATTCGTTCTCCGGCTCAAGCAGGCTCTCGATTCTGGCTTTGCCCATGGCAGGGCTTATACCCATCTGCTTGCGTGGCTTAAGAAGGTAACGATCAAGACAAACAATGTCATATGGTTGAGCTATATAAAGAGTCTTTTCGGGCGGAACAAGTTGCTCCACTTTTTGCGCCATTTCCTGCCAGGGCTCACGTTGTCTTACTGTATGGCAGCTGTATAAATTGAGTAACGCAAATGAAAGCTGGAAAAGCAGCAGACACCTGAACAGAAGCAGTTTCTTTAATTCGAAAAGTCTGGATAAAGCAAAAGCGCTCAGAGCAAAGATTGCTGCTTCTGTGAAAATTAGATAGCGGGCTACTTCTACGACTCGATGATTTTCAAGTATGTCGATGCACCAGATTAGAAGCGCCGGTACTGCAGCCCAGAGAAAAAGCGCGCCAAGTTCAAAACGCTTTTCAGCATCCCGTCCGAAAAAGGTTTTCACAGAAAGGGCCAGCAAAAGGGCCGAACTGGCATAAATCCCGGCCGCCGCTGCATAAACTCTTTGTCCGCTTAGAAAAATCAGCCAGTTTATAAAAATGCGCAAAAGCCCTTTAAGAGGCCAGATCAGGTCGGCTTTGCGAGCTACATAGAAAGACTCTTTCCTTGAGGCTGCCGATTGCAAGAACATCGGCAGCCAGGGCAGCCAGAGCAAAACTACTAAGAGCCCCGAAGCTGAGAGAGCTGCAAGCATGGACCAGCGGCGCTTGTAGATGAGATAGGCGGAGCCTGCAAGCGCTTCTGTAGCCAGCAAAAAAAGCGCCGTATAATGTGAGTTGAGCAAAGCCCAGCTTGATATTGTATATAGTGGCAGCAAGAATGCCGCTTTTTTGCTTTTAAGTTCCGCTTTCAGAAGCAGAATCAGGCTGCCTCCTGAAAGGACGGCGTTCAGAGCCACAAGTGAGTACATACGCGCTTCTTGTGCATAGTGAATGTCGAAGGGTGAAATCGCCTGCAAAAAGCCGGCCAGCAATGCTGTCCTTGTTCCGAGCAAAGCCCGGCAAAAGAGCATGAGAGCAAGCAAGGAAAAGATTGAAAAGCAAAGAGATAGAGATCTCAAAGCCGTATCCGAGCTGCCGAATAATTCAATCCAGCGATTTAAAGAAACTGCGTAGAGTGGCGGGCAGAGAGGGTCTACTGAGCGAAAGTTTTTGAGCAGTTCATTTGTAGAGGCCGGATTTTGAAATGCAAACAAAATTCTTTCCG
>JAIEPM010000136.1 GCA_019748395.1 Candidatus Obscuribacterales bacterium | reverse complement strand
TACTTTCTGGGCAAACTCGCCCTGGAAGAACTCAGCTGCAGGCTCTCCGGACCGGGCGCCGGAGCTTGCGACAAACGCGCCGCCTTTCTGGAAATCTTTCAGATGCTGCAGCAAAACGTCTGAACAGCCCCATAACCCCAAGGAGAAAAAAATGCCTCTGCCGTTCTGGTAAATAGCTCTGTCGCTATGCCCGACGCTTGTCGGCCGGCAAAGCTAATTTCACTTGCAAGAAAGGTCGACCATATGGTCACTTTCAAGATTCCCGGTTCTCTGCCCGCACCCTGGGAGGACTTCCTCAGCCTCAACACCGGGCTGCCTTCGCTCACGATCATGACTCGCGCCAACGCTGACGAGGACGGCTTCGACGCCGACGCTAAGATCGACGATGGATGGCTCGACCTTGTTGTCGATGTCGACTACATCGACCTCGACGTCGCGCGCCTTGTGATCGCCGATGCGCTCGGCATCGAGAACCCCGAGGAGATCGAGATCATCGAGAGCCGCAGCTGTCGTTCGGTTTAGTGCCGTAAAAACAGCTCGTTCGGGAAAACCACTGAGCAGCACGCTCAGCGGTTTTCCTTTTCTCACAATACCTACTATCTTTTTTGGTATCTCAAAACCAAAAGAAGGAAGCGGAAAGTGCTGAGACTTTCCGCTTCCCGGCTCAAGCAATCACCAGGGTTTAGAGAATGACCCAGTGATTGATGAGCATAGAGGCGACGGTCATGATCAGCGAAGCCCAGCAAGCAGAGCCGAAGCTGCGCACTTGCAGAACCTCGGGCAACAATGCGCTTGTAAGCCAGAAAGCTGCACCGTTGATGCAGAGTCCGACCAACCCGAAGAGCAGCACATTGGCCAGCAGAGCCGCTCCCAGAGTGCCCACGCCCACGAGCATCCAGAGCCCGGAGTTGAGCAGGCTGACGACCACGAGCGCCAGGAGCCCCCGAAAGAAGCCACCCTGACGAACCGTGACGCCGTTACCGGTAGCTGCAGGCACAACGACCAGCAGAACGAGAATCATCAGAACGAGACGAACGAGAAATGTTTCCATGCTTTTTTCCTTTTTCTTTTGTGCGCTTAGCACTTTTGAGCTTGGGTAAAAGCAAAGCCGCCCTCATTGCGGCTTCGCCAGAAACTTCAGGAATTGCGCTCAGGCTGCGTTGGTCGCCGCAGCTTGATCCGGCTTAGAAACCGGAACCGGTTCCTGAGCGCTGCCCGGCAGAGGGGAAGTCGGAGCTGCCTGAGACTCCACTTTTTGCTCAAGCGGAGTGACGGAAGCAGCAGTGCCGTTGCGCTCGGCACTGCCTGTGGTATCAGCAACAAGTTGAGGCGCCTGTCCGCCTGCACTCTGGTCCTGCGGCTCATCCTCGCAATGCGAGTGCGGACATGACTTGATGCTGGCAAGAGCGTCGCTCACAATCGCATCTGTAGAGTTAAGACAGTAAAAACGCTGGTAAATTTCCAGCACAATCCGCTGCTTCTCAGTATGGTCGAGAGCCTTGTCATTGAAGGGAAAGAACAGAACATCGAGCTCATGATCTCCAGTTCCGGTACGAGCCGGAGTGCTGTAGTTCATGCCGCGGCAGAGGCGCTTGGCACCGAGACGGCGGTAGAATGACAGTCTGCGCTGACGAATGTTCTTTTCTTCGTCAGTCAGTTTGATATTGCGAGGGTTGGTCGAGTCGATCTCCAGAAACATCCCGACATGGCCGGGATTTTGCTGCTTGATCTGGTCGATCAGGGCGCGCATATGCTTGCTGCCGTAACCACCCGAACGTTGATTCGGGTCTGTCGCAATGTAAGCAAGAAACGTAAAATCGGGCGCAAGCGAGAGCATCGAGAAACACAGCAACTCACCTTGTTTGCCGACTGTTTTGTGATAAAGCAGGCGGTTGGTATCAATGAGATTCTGCAGCTTCTGTTCAGGCTCCTGCTCGGCCACTGGGAAGGCGCTGGTGTAGAGTGTTCTCCAATCCTGGTCAAGGGTTGTGGACAGCTCGCACAAACGCACATTGGCGGTGGTACTCACAGTGTCTCCTCGCTCTCCTCAGGGAGAGCTTGAAAAAACAATTCTCGTCCCGGCAATGGCTCTGAACTTCACTCGTTCATCCGGCAAACGAGCCGAGACAAACGCATCAGAACTCGTCTGATAAGCCGTGAAGTAGAACGCTGTGGGATTGCGGGGATTTAGGATTATGCTTGAGCGAGAATTGTCTAGAAAAAATGCAACATAAACTACTCAAGTCAGATCTTTAAGTAAATCTCTTGAAAGCTCTCTAGAACAGATTTCTTCCCCTTCGAGCACTACGCAGATAGCGCAGCTCAAGAAGCGGCTTGCAATACTCGCAACCGCGCCACCTTGGCAGCTCAAAATGCGCTTCTTGATATGTATTCCGGGCAAGAATTTCAGGTCCAAAAATCTTGCAGAGAGTCAAAGCTTCATCAAAATCAAGCGAATTTCATTCTGCACACGAAGTGCGCTAAGTATCGACCTTAATGAGAGAGGCTTATTTCCAGCACTCTTGAGCGCAGACAGCGACGGGCGCTAGCCTCTAAGCCTAGTCGATAACACTTGAGCAAATCACCGGAGCCCGAGAGCATAAGCCCCTGACAGCCACCCTCACGACCCAAAGCAAGCCGGACGCCCAAGCGTTTCAATGCGACCTTCTCAATCCCCCTCCGAATTCCGCCCGCAAGTCAGACAGTGGCGATTCGTGGATGTTTCTCGACAAAAGCTCATGCATAGCACGTTGCTCTGCCTCTGGAGCATTCATCACCACATGCCCTTGCGAGGAAAAAATGTGGAACAAAGTCAAATCAATCTCAATGGTGCTTGCAGGATTTTTCCTGCTTTCCAACTCAAACAGTAATCTGAAAGCCGAGTCTCCAAACCGTCCGGACTGCCGCATCGTCACAAGCCGCGATTCTCTCAGCCCCGGCGAAAGTCTGAAAATCGGCGTCGAATTCAAAATCCCGGAAGGCGCGCATATTTATTTCCGCGAAGCAGGTGACACCGGCCGCGCCACCACCGTCGAGCTAACCTTGCCGGATGGCAGCTCGAGCTCAGAATTGCTCTGGCCTCGTCCGGAGCGGCTCGAGGAAGGCGGGCTGGTCTCTTATGCCTATAAGAACCAGGTCGTGCTCAGCTTCAAAGTCCAGCTACCGGCAAATTTTTCAGGCGAGCGATTCAAAATCAAAGCCCGGGTCAGCTGGTTGCTTTGCGGCAACGACAACTGTGTTCCAGGAAAAAGCGAGCTTGAGCTTGAGCTGCCGGTTCGCGCCAGTTCAAATGCAAGCGCGGAGGCCAAGGCACTTGAATACGAGGTTTTTCTGGGCAAGCCGGAAGACTTGAAAACAAGCACGGCGCTTAGTCAAGCAAGCAGCATCGAGCCTGCAAAAGCCGAGAGCCTGTCACTGCCCTATGCGCTCATGCTCTCTTTTCTGGCCGGTATGCTGCTGAATTTGATGCCCTGCGTTCTGCCTGTGATTGCTCTGAAAGTCATGAGCTTGACCAAACAAGCCGGTGGCGATCGAAAAAGCAGCATCAAGCTGGGCAGCGCATACACAGCCGGTACGCTTGCAACATTCGCGGCACTGGCAACAATCATCGTTTCAGCACGAGCCCTGGGAAAGACCCTGGGCTGGGGCTTTCAGTTCCAGTCCCTGACTTACCTGGTCGGCATGTGCAGCCTGGTCTGCGTGATGACACTGAGTCTGTTCGGACTCTTCTTTGTGCAGATTCAAACAGGTGTGAATAGCCTGGAAAAAGTGGGAGCGCAAAACGGCATGCTCTCTGCTTTTGCGAAAGGCATTTCAGCCACCCTGCTCTCGACCCCTTGCAGCGCTCCTTTGCTGGGAACAGCTCTTGGCTTTGCTCTCAGTCAAAGCGCTCTATGGATCTTCGCCGTGCTGCTCAGTGTCGGACTTGGACTTGCTTTCCCTTACCTGCTTCTGTCTTGCTTCCCATCATGGCTGCGCTTCCTGCCTAAACCGGGCGAGTGGATGGAGCGCTTCAAAGAAGCCATGGGCTTCCTGATGCTGGGAACTCTGCTCTGGCTGCTCAATGTCGTGGCCAGTGTCGGCGGCAGCGACGCGTTGCTTGGAACTCTGAGCTTCCTTTTCTGCCTGATTATCTCAGCCTGGGGCTACGTCCGCTTCGCGCCGCAAGATGCAGGTAAAGCCAGAAGGTTACTTGTGGCAGCGCTTGCCATCAGCCTTTCCGGCTGGGCTTTCTACCAGAATGTCTGGACCCTGAAAGCTAAAAGCAGCGAGCAAAGCCAGGGCTTGCTTCTGCCGGGAGTAAGCGTGGAAGCCTACTCGCAAGAAGCGCTGGAGAGGCATCTTCAGGCAGGTAAAATCGTATTTGTGGATGCCGGCGCAGAGTGGTGCCTGACTTGCAAAATGAATGAGCAGGTCCTGAGCAGCAGCTCTGTTCTTGAAGCCATGAAGCAGAACAATGTTGTTGTTTTGCAAGCAGACTGGACCAACGGCGCCCCACAAGTCACCGCTCTCATCCAGTCTTTCCAAAGACCGGGAGTGCCGCTCTATGTGGTCTACAGCCCATTCGGCAGGAAGCCTCAGCTTCTGCCCGAACTGATCACTCCCTCAATCGTCACGGACGCAATCCGTGCTGCCGCCAAATAAGGCGATTTACAGAGCAAACCGGGGAGACACGACTTTAGTCGGACCGGCGCTAGCTCAAGCTGGAATGCAAGGCGCATTCAGCTCATTACTCTAAGGGCCGGAAAGGCGCCCGGCGCAGCGAAAATTTCGCTGCGCGAACACAGAAACATGAAATCTCTTCAGAAACTCTGCCTGATTGCAGTCGCAGGACTGGCATTCTCAGGCTTCTCGGCAATCTTGCCTTCAGCAAAAGCGGATAACGCAAAGCCTGCGGTCGAGGTCAAAATCGAAATCAAGCACGTCAACGCCGCCAACTTCAAAGAAGAAGTTGAGAACTCCAAAGTGCCGGTAATCGTGGACTTCTACGCTACCTGGTGCGGCCCCTGCAAATTGCTGGCGCCCAACCTGGAAAAAATCGCGGCCGAATACGGCGGCAAAGTCAAAGTCGTGAAAATCGACGTTGACCAGTGCCCAGACCTTGCGACCCGCTTCGGTGTCGACCGTTATCCGAGCATGCTCACTTTCAAAAACGGCAAGAAAGTCGAACATCTCGTCGGATATCGCAGCTTCGAGCAACTCAAAGCTGTTTGCGACAGCCTCCTGAAATAAGCAAAAATCCGGGCAAGCTCCGGGAAACAGAAGGCATGGAAGCCTGCGTTTCCCGGACCCCCGGATTTTTTGAGCAAGCTCTACTATTACTTATCATATCGCACAAAAAAGAAGATACGGCGCCTGATCTTTTGCAAGATCAGACGCCGCATCAAAAAACTCCGGCTAGAGTTTGTTCCAGATTCCCGCAGCCAGGATAATGCCCAGAAAAACTCCCAGGGCAGCGCTTTCTCCAAAAGGCGGATAAACAAAGGCCAGGCAAGGCAAAGAAAGCACAAGCCCAGCCATGAGAAAGAGCATCAGACGGCGCAAAGCTTTGGATGCAGTTTTGCTGGTTCCGACAAAAGCCAGAGTGAAAAGAACGACGAGCAAAGCAATCTTCATACGAATTAGAGTTTTTAAGTCAATCCCAAGCAGGAGGGGGCAGCAGAACGCTGCCCCCTCGCAACTTGAGATTTGCCCGGAGCTTCTTACTCGCCGGCGATCATCATGCTGGCAATCTTGATCGTCGGAGCGTTGGTTCCGGCGCGGAAAACGAGGTCGTTGCCGACCGCTTCGATGCCGTTGAACATTTCCACGACGTTGCCGGCGATGGTAATGCCCTGGACAGGGAAAGCGATCTTACCGTCCTCGATCCACATACCGGAGGCGCCCACCGAGTAATCGCCGGTGGTGGCATTGAAGCC
>JAIEPM010000374.1 GCA_019748395.1 Candidatus Obscuribacterales bacterium | reverse complement strand
CGGCTCCTGTTTGGCTGGAAGTGCACGGCACAGCGCACCAACTTGGTTTGAAAACTAATGCGACCATGCTCACAGGCATCGGCGAGAGTGTTGCCAATAAAGTCGATCACATGATTCTTCTTCGCGAACAGCAAGATCGCACAGGCGGCTTCCAATGCTTCATTCCGTTGAAGTGCTATTACGACGGTACTAACATTCAAGACGAAGTAAAAGAGCCGACTAATGAAGATCTGCTTCGTGACATCGCGATATCACGGCTGCTGCTTGATAATTTCGACCACATCAAAGCCTACTGGATTCAATTAGGCGAAAGACTGGCTCAAGTGGCGCTTTCTTTTGGTGCAGACGACATGGACGGAACTATTCTGGAAGAAAAAATCACCCATGCCGCCGGTGCAAAAACTCCGTTGCAGCTGGCCAAAGAAAAGCTGGAATTTTTCATTTCATCGGCAGGTTATACACCGGTAGAACGAGACACAGTCTACAAGATCCTCCACGTCGGCGAGCCATCAACCCAGAACGAAATACCGGTTGAAAGCCGCCTGAGAGATCTGGCTCTGGTTTAATCGTGATTGATCGCAATGACGCCCCACGCTCCTCTTAAGCACGGACGCGAAGCGCTGCTGATGCTGTTCTAAGGCTCGCTGGCGTCCAAAATCGCCAGCGTTGTTTTCAGTAATCCGGGCGTGGCACCTTCATAGATCAAATAGCGAGATTCCCAGCTCGGCTCAAATTTGTTTTTGTAATTGCGCAAGCCTTTGTAGGAAAAGAAACGATTCATGTGCTCATAAATCTGGTGCACGGCCTTTTCATATAGATTTGCATCAGGGCTCTCACCAACACCGGATAGTGCGGCAAGACCAAGGCTGAAACGCTTGAATCCGGCTTCGTGCAATGCGAATAGCAGCTTCACGAAAAGAAAATCCATCGTGCCGTTAGGTACTTCATTTCGATGTCTCATCAAATCAATGCTTACTTCCTGCGGAGCATAAGATCTGACTTGATTGACGAAAGCGATAATTTTGCCGTCTTTTGATTTCACGGCGAAAATATTGTCGTGCTGCAGCTCTTCCTTATCGAAGATTCCAAGACTGAAGCAGCGTTCTCGTCTGCCGGGCAAGGACAACCACTCGTTTGAGACTTCCTCCAGTTCCGCCAGAAGCTCGGCACTATGTGGTGGCTTCATTAAATGAAAAGTGAATCCATCTTTTTCGAATTTCTTGACAGAACTTTTGAAGTTTTTCTTTTTCCCTGTAGAACTGGTGAATTTGTCGAGATCTACAATGCCGTCTTCGCCTATCTTTAATACAGAAAGTGAGTTGTTTTTATATAGCTCAAGATATCTATCGCTGCATTGCATGAAAGCCACATTCCAGCCATTCTCGTGAGACCAGGCGACAAAGGCCTTCAAGAACTCAGCTAATTCTTCCTCCGGCCCGACCACATCGCCCAGACAAATAGCAACGCCCAGACAAGTCTTATATGCGACAAGACAGTTGCCTGATGCAGAAAAGAGGTAAGACTTATCAGAGAGTAATTTGTAGTTATCCAGAGCATCGTGCGCATAGCGGTCTAGAATTTTCGCCGCCATTTCGCGTTCTACAGGTCTTGTTCTCAGCTGATATTCGATCGGTCTAAACAAGCTGTAGCAAGCAAAGACTGCAGACAGCGAGCCGGCCAAACGAAGAGAATCAAGAAACCAGGCTGCATGCCGGGTTTCAGCATGAAGGTCTGCGTTTCCTATAAGCAGCAATTCTCTGAGTGTGCGCAAGATCGAATCGGTGACCTGGAAATTTATTCCAAAATCACGCTTATCCAAAAGCCAGAAGCCGAGGGTTCCGTATGCGAGAGCAACGAGTAAGCTGTATGCCAGAAAAGTAACGCCGGTCTTAATTTTCCGTATCTCACTTTTAACCGAAAAGCGCTTTCGATAGATAATTAAGAGCGCGATATTCAGCACTATGGGCAATACTGCAAATCCTATCGACTCAGATACAAAATCGTCATCGCGCCCATATTCCATGCGGGCTCGCAACAAATGCACTAGCAGTGAGATGCACAAAGCAGCTAAAGCTAATAAATAGGAAACCTTCTTTCGCGCCAGTAAATTGAAGGACAGGTAAACGAGCATGAATCCGAAGACCAAACTCAAAGACCGGCTCCAGTGATAGATGCCGTAGGGAACAACCATATCGAAAATGCGAGGATGCTTTGAAAGCCGCTGAAAAAGCGGCTCAACAAGTCCAACCAGTCCGTTGCTGAAAGTTGCAAGTGAGATAAGCAGAACCGGTAATTGCTGCAAATTGAAGGTGTTATGCAGGCGGCTGCGAGAAAGACTTACATCATATGAGGCGATTACAGGAGGCTGATAGTCGAAGTCTTCAACTTCATCCTGCTCTGAATCGGACTCAAATTTCTCAGCTTCTTCAGCCATTAAGCAGAAACACGTTTAAGGAAGCACTGTCTGATTGTGTCGCCAAGTCTCGTTCTTAGTTTAATGAAGCGCTCGGAAATTTCAAGCCTGCGCTTTTGAAGAGTAATCATCTGCTCGCGGCGATGGTCATCTAAAGCATTATCAAATACTTGATCAAGAGCAATCTCTTCACTGTGAGTCCACCAGAGATCTTCAATTACACTGCCAATCAGATCGTATTCGGCTTCATCAGGAAATTTACTGAGCAATCTGAACTCATGACTCCAGATATATTCTACAGTTTGGCGGACATCCGAACGCAGATTCTGGGCGCTGGTCGAAACTGTGCTGGCCATAAACTCGGGATCGAGGTTTCCGGCACGCTTTCTCAAAAGCCTGAGAGTCTCTTCAAGCAAATGACGTTGATAGCCGGTTTGGAAGAAAAGATAATCAGACATATAAGCGGTGAAAACCAGATGAGCGATTTCCGACTTCTGCGGAAGTTCGGGCATATTCACATCGGTGGAAGCGGCAAGACGCTCAATATCTTCAAGAACATTGATACGCTCATCGACCATTTCGTCGATACCGCCAATCACCACCTTTTTCAGTTCTTTCGTTTCAGGATCAAAAGCATCACGCTGTGCCATCAAACCGATAATCAGACGATTCAAGTAAATGACATTGGCGCCAAGTTCGTCCAGCAATTTCATTGTTGCTTCATCGCGCAAGTCTATAAGAGCAAGAAGCAAGTGCTCCGGCTCTACCGAATGATGGCCGAAAAAGCTGCGCATTTCGCGAGCACGCTTAATAATAAGCTTGGCTGGGAAATTGAATTTCAACTCTTCCAGTTCAAGACTGCAAAGCTCAAACTCGGCTCTAGCAATGTCTTTTTTCTTGCCTGCCAGAAGCGCTCTCTCCAGCTCTGCTCCGATGATCTCAGGGCTGATTTTCATGTTGCTCAAAGCCTGGGCAGCAATATGTTCCTGATCCGTCGAAAGTGCAGCCAGAATATGTTCGCTGGTAATTTGTTCAGACTTGAAGCGTCTGGCGTTGCCGTACGCATCGTAAATGACTTCTATCGCTGACTCACCAAACTTATCGAACATACAGCACCTGCCTCACGCCGAATCCCCCTCACAGTCGAAAATGAGAAAAGCTCGTCAAGAGGCTTCTGCTCACTAACTGCAACATCGCATGATACTGTCTTGCCGGGCATCTCGCCATATAAAGCCTATTTATCTTAAGACTCCGGCGAACGCATTTGCCTACTTGCCAACGCTGGAAGTGTACAATCATTGTTGATTACTGAGATTGCTGGAGTCCGTTTTGAGAATTCTGATTAGTAATGATGACGGTGTCTGGGCGCGTGGTATACGCGTGTTGGCCGAACGCGTGGCTAGAGAGCCGGAGAATGAGGTATATGTGGTGGCACCGGACCGCGAGCGAAGCGCAACCGGACACGCATTGACATTACACAAACCGCTCAGAGTAGAAGAAATTGAAATGGACGGCAATCTCAAAGGTGCCTGGTGGACAACCGGAACACCCAGCGATTGCGTTAAATTTGCAGTTGGACATTTAGTTCCCGAACCAGTTGATCTGGTTATTTCAGGCATCAATTCAGGCCCGAATCTCGGAGGCGAGATTCTTTACTCCGGCACGGTCTCGGCAGCGATGGAAGGTGCCTTTCTTGACATTCCAAGCATAGCAGTGAGCATCGGCAGCGAGGGTCATCGCAACTACGAATTGGCAGCAGAGTTCATTGTCAAACTAGTGAAGTTGCTGCCGAGCTCCGGACTGGGCAGAAGGCTGTTTTTGAACGTGAACGTGCCAAATACAAGCGCGGACAAAGTTAAAGGTGTTCGAGTTACTCGACTGGGAGTGCGTGCATATAACGATCGCTTTGAAAAGCGAGTAGATCCGCGCGGCAAAGTCTACTACTGGCTTGCCGGTGAAGCGATTGAAGAAGGTGAGGAAGAAGGCACCGACGCCTGGTGCATGGCACACAATATCATCTCGGTAACACCAATTGCTTTCAACATGACCGACCTTTTGATGAAAGAAAAGCTGGAAGCCTGGGATGGAATTCAGCACTTGAATTTGCCGATCGGAGCTCAGTAAAAATCGCCATGGCAGCGCAAGTCAGCAAACCGGTAGATATTGAAAAGATCGTCAAAACCCTGATGGGCGACGAATGGATGGTGAAATGCGGCATCGGCGGCGTGCTTGCTGCTGCGGCACTGGTCGCCATTTTGTACAGCTTTCTTTGCCTGCCGATTTTTGTTGCCTGCGAAGCTCTGATGATTGGTTATTGCTTGCGCTGTATGCGTCAAAAAGCAGCAAACCCCGAATCGAAACTTCCGGAATGGAATGAGTGGGGCGACCTTTTTGCTTCCGGTATTACCTGGATAGCGCTGCAAACCGGAATCTGGCTTTTTTTCGGCAGCATTCAAGGACTGATTTTAGCTTTTTGCTGCGGATTTGCATTCAACGAGAAAAGCCCCGATTTAAGCAGTGTCTGGACAATCGCAGGCTGCGGAGTGGTTTCACTGGCAGTGGCAATTATGTCGGCACTCTCTTCATACACGATGGTCAATTTTGCGATCGAAGAGAACAAAAAAGCGGCATTCTCATTCATTAAAGTGGCTCGCGCTTTTTTGAAATATCCGACTCACCTGGGCGGTGGATTTCTTCTTGCAACAGGAATTCAGTGGCTTTCCGTGATCATTCCCTGTATCACGCTAATAGGTGTTTTTCTAGTGCCTTCCTCATTTTTCGTCGGACAGGTACTGAGTTCTATTATTCTGGCCCGCCACTGGCAAGCCTGGCAAGAAAGTTGAATGAATTGAGGCGAATCAGTCAATCAGCTCAATGGAGTTAAGAATCCGTTCATTGTGCTTAAGCCCCTGCTGTTCAAGCGTATGGGGAGGCTTGAAATAAGGTCCGGAGGCAGGCGTGAAGCCTTTCGGTTGCGTGACGGAATTGGCTATCCAGACGATGAGTTCGGCAAAATGCCGATTGTAAGTGCGACTGAACTGTTCAATCTTATCGGCGCCGTTATAGAGAGCAGCTTTAACATCGTCAGGCAGGGGATTTTTAGGCACCGGGCGCGAAATATGAGCGCGGCTGCCGAATTCAATTTGTGGGTCTATTTCTTCGGCTGCCTGAGTCTTTGCAAAGTTTACAGGACTTTGAGCTGCGACAAATTTAGCTGCGCCATGCTGCTTTGGAACTCCGGGAATACTCATAGCAATCTTTTTGCTGCTCCGGGGCTGTTCATCGGCATGACCATGAGGCTGCAAGCCGGCTGCCAGGAAGATAGCTATAGCAAGGCTTTTCGGCAAATCGCTGTTCATAAACAGGTCCAACCTATAATCTGACCCGCAAATTATCGCAGCTTTCAGGCTTTGAAGAAATTATATCTTGATAACCAGATTGCTAGTCGAAGCGGTCTATTAGAGCTCTTTAGCCGGATCAAAGAGCCCAG
>JAIEPM010000645.1 GCA_019748395.1 Candidatus Obscuribacterales bacterium | reverse complement strand
AATATCGATTTTCAATTACTTGCAAAAAGATCCGAGAAATTTTCCGGTGCCGATATCCAAAATGTACTTGATATAGCTGTGGAGAAAAAACTGGAACAGGCTATGAAAAGCGGCAAAGCCAGTGCCTTGAGCACCAAGGATCTGGAGCACGCTATAAAAAGTGTTCGGGCTTCGACTCTTGAATGGATTGCCACTGCCAAGAATTATGCGATGTACTCAAATCAGGGCGGCGTATATGACGATGTGCTGGCTTATCTCAAAACTTGTTGAGGCGCATAATCTTTGACAAGATCTTCTCTGCTTTTTTTGCTTGCTTTTGGACTTTTTTGCGAGCCCTGCTATTCGCAGGCTGCAAAATCTGATTTTGACACTGGCGCTTATATGGCAGAGCTCCAGATGGAAATCAAAAGGAACTGGCATCCGCAGATATCCGGCAAGAAGAAGTACTTAAGTAGCCGGATCAAATTTGAGATTGAGCGTGACGGCAGACCCACGCATGTGCGCATTGATAAGGGTTCCGGAAACAGTGAACTTGATCAGGCGTCTGTTTTAGCCGTGCTGAAAAGTAGCTTCAAGCCTTTGCCTCCGGCTGCGCCGGCTCCGCTTGAGATAGAATTCAGTTTTGATTATAAGAAGCAAGCCGAAAAGAAGAATGATGAGCTAAGTCTTGATCTGAATAGAAAGGGCCGATGGGACGGAAATGTTTTTCGCCTATATCATCTGATCCTAAGAGTAGCAGCACCGCTGATTGTCGCAGTTCTGCTATTTATACAACTGCTGATGTTGCTTGTTTTTCTGCTCTGGCTTGGTCTTGAGCATTTCAAGTTACGCTCGGGACGGACCCTTGCTGCCTGCGCAGAAACGCCTGGAAAAGAGGCACATGAATATGAAGATGCTGATCAAGACAGCTGAGAGGTCTTGCAAATTCGGCGGCAATTTTTCTTTGCTTAAAGTATCAGGACCAAGCAGGCTGGCGATCACAGCCAGCGCTGCCGTGATGCCTGCAAGAATCAGATAGTGTTTGCATTTCTCGTATTCGGGCGGGTCGCTTTTGAGTTCAAAGAGCCTTGTAAAAAGCAGGGGTGAGCCATATAAGATTGCTACGGCCGGCAAAAAAAATGGATGTAATGGATTGAAAATTAGAATTGAGCTGAAAAAAAAGGCTGCGGCCAGCCAGCCTGCCAGAAAATTTGATTGTTTGATTTCCTGAGGGTCGAGCGCTTCCACTGCAACCGGATCAAAACGCATAAACATGGTCAATAAGTGCTTGCTTATTTGATTGAGTATGTTGGCGCTGAGCATCATAATCAACCAGAAACAGAGCATCGCCGCGATTACAAAGGGATGTCCGAAAACCAATCGAGGTGGTTGATCTGCAAACCAGCAAACTCCCAGGATGAACCCGTATAAGGGATTGCGAGAATTGAGCGCTTTCATATAGCCTTCCCTTGCCCAATCGAGAGTAGGGTTGATGCGCAAGGCTTCGCGATAGTGAATCAGAGCTGCTGCTGTCTTTTTCTCATTTAACAAGAGTCGTCCCATTAAGGCCTGGGAATGTTCGCTTTCCGGAGCAAGCTTGAGAGCTTCTTCCGTGTAGCTGATTGCGCTTTTCGTATCGCCGCTTTGTTCTGTGGCTAGCGCCAGAATTCTCAGTGCTCTTTCGTCGTTTGGATCAAGGCTTAGAGCATGCCTGATTTTGCTCTGAGCTTCAAAACTCAATCCCTGACAAAGAGCCAGATATGCATCTTCGACATGATAAAGAGCTTCTTGCGGACTCAGCTCTTTGGCTTCGTCAATGGCTCGCTCGGCGTCACGGTATTTCTTCTGCTTTGCAAGAACTAGGCTCAAAACATAGTGACTATGAGCGTCTTCGGGGTCCAGGCTGATTGCTTTTTCGGCATTCATTAAGGCTGCTTCGTATTTTGTAAGCGCAAAAAGAGTTAGGGCGAGCATGCGGTAAGCCAGATGATCTTCGGGATCTTCTGCCAGGGCTTGATAGAGTTCCTTTTCCGCCATCTCAAAACGGCGATTGTCATAAAGGTTTGTCGCACGCTCGTAGTGTATGTTCATGATTTTGAATGCAGCGCTTGAATACTGCTTTTCATACCCCGGCATCAAGCGCCCTAAAACAAGAAGCCCTTTGCCGGAGCAAAGAGCCGCTTGCCGTTGTCTCTTTAAAAAGCCTCAGGTCGCAATCTTTTTGATTAAGCCGGAGATTGAAAATGAGCCTGTATTCGAACGATGAGGTTTGATTTCTTTCAGTTCCACCGGTTTGGAGAGTTTTTTCTCGAGGGTGCGTCGAGCATAAAAAGCCACGTATGCGTTCTCGTCTTCAATGAGCATTTCCAGAATCGGATTCGGTAAGCATGAGTCGAGCGCCAGAGTCAGTCTGACATTTGGATCAGGATCATTAGTCAGAAACTCTAGGGTTTCCAGTGAAGCATTGGCATTCAAGGCCACTGCTGCACGTACTTCCCAGTTAAGATCTCTTGCCATCATTTTTAAGAGCGAGTCCGGGCTGTCCGGATTCTCTGCCACCCTAGACCTGCTCGTTTTGTCACTGCTTGTAGCCAGCAGCATAATTTCATCAGTACGCACAGCACGCCGCGCGCTTCCCCTTGGATCGCCAATTTGCATTCGTTGTCGCCCCCAACAGCGAAGTTCCTTAAAACCATCTTATCCGCGCTCCCCGGATCCGTCAATTGGAGGATGCTTTGCAGACCTTTGCAGTCACCTGCGGTCCCTTTAATACTGCGCTTGATCTTGGCAAATCCAGCTTGCAAGCTGGAAAAGGACTGGCGACTCTCCTAAAATCAGCGCTAAACTGAAGCCTGCTAAGGTCAGTAGTTTCTGCTTTTATAGTCATTCGGGGTCCGCCAATGCATTCTATCGTTGTCAAAAATATTGCAGTTTTTATTTTTCTTTTTCTAGGCTCGGGAGCTCTGGCTGCAGAAAACGAGAGCGACAAGAGCCAAAAAGACCCTCTTTCAATATATCGGGAAGCCGGTGTAAGCCAGGCTCAGGAAGCTAAAATCCGTGAACTGGCAAAAGAATACGAAAAGCCTGCCAAAGTGCGCCTTGAACGTTTGCGCAATTTGTCTAAAGAAATGAGGGACTTATCTTTTGAAGCCGAACTTGATGAAAAGAAAGTTCTGGCTTTGCAGGCTGAGATCAATGAGTTGCAAAATTCGCTCAATAATGAACGCATTAAGTTGATGCTCGAAATTCGGGCTCTTCTTTCGGCCGAGCAGAAAGCAAGTCTTGTTGATATTATGCGGAAAGGTGAAAGTCGCGATGCGCTTTCAGAGCCGCTTTTGAAGCCTTGATTTTTCTAGCTGAGCCGTGCTCTGTTTGCCATAAAATGCAGGCAGGCAAAGTTATGGCTGTAGTCGATTTTGCTTGCAGAAGCCGTGGGAATGTTTAAGCGCCAGAAGTTGTCTATTGGCATACCGAGAGCTTCGATAATAGCCGAACGTATCACTCCGGCATGAGTGACAAAAATCAGCTTCTGCCCTTTGTAATCCAGAAGCATTTTTTTCAGGTCTTTCACAACCCGTAAGTAGAGATCTTCTATCGACTCGCCATCGGGAGCGCTGTTTCTTATCGGATCGGCACACCAGGCTTTGTAAAGCTCGGGGTCGGACTTCTTAATTTCCAGATAACTTCGCCCTTCCCATTGTCCGACACTTTGTTCGTCCAGACCAGGCAAGAGTATGATTTCCTGCTTTAATTTCTTTGCGATAATTTCGGCACTGGCCTGTACTCTCAGAGCCGTGCTGGAAAGAATCTTCTCGTAGCCCTCCTGTTCCAGCAATTCTGCAAGCGCTTCGATTTGAGTTCTTCCCTGCTCGCTGAGCAAGGCTTTGGGGTCGCTGTAAAGTCTGCCCGCTTCCGTTTGCAGAGTGTGCCCGTGCCTCAGAAAAAGCACGCTTGTTACTGTCTCTTCAGGATGTAATTGTTCTGCCATTATTAAATGTCCGCGCTACTCAACGCCCGTTTTCACGGCTCGACTCAATCCATAAACCGAGCGAATCGCAAGCAATTCTTTTATTTCCTGGGGAGCTAAGTCTCTTGCTCCACCAAGAGTTTCGGCTACAAGCATGGTCTTTGCAAAAGTTTCAACGGTTTCCATTTTGTAAAAAGCTTGCCAGATATCCTCGCCCAGAGTAATTGCCCCATGATGAGCAAGCAGGATTGCATCATAGTCTTTGACGAAAGGCAAAATACTTTTTGCAAGTGCTTCGGTGCTTGGTGTTGCATATGGTGCGGTTGGTATAGAACCAAGATTGCAAATTACTTCCGGCAAGCAGCAATTCAAAAGGCTTTTGCCTGCCAACGTGAAGCCGACTGCCGTTACCGGATGTGCATGGACGATTGCTCTTATATCTGGGCGCTCTTTATAAGCCGTCAGGTGCAGGCGTAATTCCGTTGATAATTTATTGCGGCTGCCTTGATAAAGTGAAGGCATGAGATTGCCGTCGAGATCGCTCAACAAGATCTCGCTGGCCTTAATGCGACCCTTTGATGTTGCGCTGGCTGTTGACAGGAGCAGGTCATCGCCTAGGCGCAGGCTGAGATTGCCCTCAGTGCCGCTCAGATAGCCGCGCTGGTAGAGAAGTCTTGAGACTTCGATCAGTTCCTGTCTTAGTGCAAGTTCTTCCGGTTGAGATAGCAAAAGCTCTTTCCTCTTTGACATGCTTATAAATTTTATCGATTGTGAGGCTCGGCTTACAGCTTTTGCGCTTTTCGGCTTAACATCGGCGCTTCTTGCAGTGCCGGGCGCCCTGTCAAGGTTTACTCAAGTGAGCATAAATTGCAGTGGACGGGTATACTTAAAATTGCATAATCCAGTAAAGCGCTGGAAATGACGTAATAATGAGTTTTGAAATGGACTAGAAATGGAAATCCAAATTTCCATTGACAAGCGGGTGAGTTAGCGCAATGCGCTGTCCTGAATGCGAACAAAGGAATTCCGTAGCCGCCAGTAAATGCAAGTTCTGCGGCGCGCGTTTCAAACGCAAAGAGATGCCGAAAGGCAAGAAGATTGTCTTGATTAGCCTTCTTCTTCTTTTTCTCGCGGTCCTTTACCTGATCTTCGCCTTACCAAAGATGGTAGATCCAAGCGAACAACTCACAAGTATTGCAAAACGAGTTGCCGGAGGACCAAAGTCACCGGAAGATGCTCAGAAATCGCGCACCGAATTTAATACCGCTGTCCGCAATCTATTACTTCGTTATGCTGCCGACAATTCTCAATCACTTTCGAAAAGATTGAAAGACTGTTTGCCTGCTAATGCATTTGAAGTGCTGGTAGCTGATTTGCCGAAGGGACTGAAACTTGTGGAAGTCGATACGGTTTTGCAAGCATCCGACTTTCTTATCATGCGTGGTACGAACGACTATAAGGTGATTCCGCTGAACGGCTTCGAGGTATTCGACGATGCGCGCACAGTCAGTGATCAGGCCGGAGCTGTTCTGGTCCTGCTTGGACACAGTAGCGGACAGCCACCGCACAAACCCCTGATTCATACATATGCGCTTTTGCCTGATGCCATAGTCGACGAGAGCGCCAATATGGTCCCTGCGCTTTTTGGAGAGGGCAGTGCCAAATTTTCAAAGGACAACAGCGATATAAATCTGGAGTTCTTGCTGCCGGCAATGGCTCAGTCCGAGCGAATCAACATGACACCGGCGCTTGCTGCAGACAAAGTTCTGCGTACAAAACTGCACTGGAAAGATGCCAAATATCTTGCAGATATCGAGTTCCCTCAGGATTTGCATTCGGCAGTCAGTTTGCTGGCCAGAGCCATGAAACATCCGGAACTTTCAGGAGCTCTGACTGCCGGGTTAGGACCGCAGGCCGGGCGCTTGTTGAAAGAGCATGGGTCCGGAGACTGGCCT
>JAIEPM010000211.1 GCA_019748395.1 Candidatus Obscuribacterales bacterium | reverse complement strand
CACATGCTGGGCAGAGCGAGTTATTACGCTGGCTGGACGCCATGGCTCGAAATAAAGCCAGAGTTGTTTTAAGTCATGGGGAAGATTTCCAGATCTCGCAACTTGCAGCAAAAATCAAATCTATTTACGGCATCGAAGCCGAAACACCTCGCATCGGCGAATCAATTACTCTTTGATTATCATGCCGGAGATGGAGCTTTATGCGCTTAAAACCATCATCTTGGAGGATACTTTGATAGCTGTAAGAGCATAGAATTTAAGTGCAAAGGATGGGATTTGGAGGCAGCCGAATAAGTCGAGTTATACTCTGAATATCAATCTTCATGGGGGGCAATGTGATTGCTCCCCATTCGTTTAAGCAAATAAACCGGACGCCCCATGGGGGCACCTGCGCTCCGGGCTTGAAATTAACTTGCTGCTTTTTCGCTTAGTGTTTCGCTGTTGTCTGTTCCGGCTTTGCGAAGATGGAAGCAGCCGCGCAAAATCAGATAAACAAGCGGCAGTACGCCGCCGAGCACAAAAACCAGATCTCCAATGACCCTCAGCCAGGTAAAGCTCTGGAAAAGTTTGGAGTGAACAAAGTCATAGCTGCGTGCATACCAGAAACCGTGCTCATAACTTGCAGCCATTTGAATAATTCCGGCAGGGAAAATATTGAGTGCCAGCATCAGCATTAATCCGGCGTTCAAGCAGATGAACGAAGTTTTCAGGAGTTTGTCGTTCCACTGATTTTCTTCAATCAAATAACGCGCGCAAAACAAAACTGCAGCAATGGCAAGCATTCCGTAAACACCCATGAGCGCTGCGTGTCCGTGATTGGAAGTAAGGTATGTTGCATGTTCGTAGTAGCTGACAATTGGTGTGTTAATCAGGAAACCGAAAACTCCGGCTCCCAGAAAGTTCCAAAATCCGACCGCCAGCAAAAACATCATTGCCCAGTAATGCGAAAAATTTCGAACTGAGCCGTTTACACTTGCCAGGTCTCTAAATTTCCAGGCTTCAACCGTGAGCAGAGTCAGAGGCACCACTTCCAGTGCTGAAAACATCGAGCCTAGTGCCATATTTATTGCAGGTTGTGCCGTCCAGTAATAGTGGTGTCCGGTGCCTATGATGCCGCTGCCCAGGTACAAAATAATATCCAGATAAATCACTGAAAGTGCGGATCTGGCAGAAACCATGCCGAGGCTGTGAAAAAAGTAAGCAACGATTATGGTGGTGTAAAGTTCAAAAAATCCTTCAACCCAGAGATGCACCACCCACCAGCGCCAGAAATCGGCAACTGCAAAGTTTGTGCCTGGATGATAAACAAGACCGAATGCAAAAAAGATTGGAATAGCCAGAACGCCGTATAAGAGCATCTGCGGCAGCCCGCCCGGGTCGGAGCCTGTGAGTAAGGGTTTGATGCTCCTGAATATGATGAATGCCCAGAGACACATACCAATTGTCAGAAGTATTTGCCAGAAGCGTCCAAGTTCAAGATATTCCCAGCCTTGATGTCCAAACCAGAACCAGACTGAACCGAGCATGTCTCTGATTCCCATCCATTCTCCGAAAATGGACCCGACTGCCACAATCAAAATCGCAGCAAAAAGAATTTTCACAAGCCAGTGCTGACCCCGGGCTTCATATCTGGAAAGCATTGGTGCGATAAACATGCCTCCTGCCAGCCAGGCAGTGGCAATCCAAAAAATCGATAGTTGCAAGTGCCAGCTTCTAGTGATGCTGTAGGGCAAAAATTGTCTGATGTCGATACCGAAAAATCCGGTGGATTCAACTACATAGTGTGCCGAAACCACCCCGAATGCTGTCTGGAAAAGAAAGAGTAGAATGACTACGACCAGATAGGGGTAAATGCTGCTTTGAGATCTTGAGGGCACGAAGCTTTTTACATTGTCGACCAGAACCCGGTCTTTTTCAGCGCTCCAACCGATGTTCGGAAAAGCGCCCATGATAAATTGAGTCAGACCGATACCGCCGATCAGCATGATCAGGCTAAGCGCACTCCAGAGCAGAACTTGAAAGTTTGGCTTGTTGCCTGCCAGCTCGTCATTTGGCCAGTTATTAGTATAACTGTAGTCTTTATCCGGTCGATTTGTTTCGCAAGCCCAGGCGGTCCAGGCGAAAAACTTGGCAAGATTTTCAATTTCTTTCGGTTTCTTGATATAGGTGCCTGGTAAGGGCAATATGGTGTCGCTTGTGAACAGGTTTCTGTAGTAATTACTCAGCTCTCGATAGGCCGCTTCCTGGTTTGCAGTGAATTGCAATTTTCTTGAGCGTGGATCATATCTGTTTGTTTTTAATTCGAGGATGATTTCCTGATTGAGATCCTTTTGTTTAGCTGCATCCAGAGATTCATATACAAGACCGTATTTCCTGATTGCTGCATGTTTCAAGCAAATCTGTACTTCTCTGTGCAAATAGTCGGCACTGAAATCGGGTCCATTATATGCACCGTGACCAAAAACAGAGCCGACATCCATTAAACCGTATTTCTGGAAAACAGCCTGACCAGCCAGTATGTCTTCTCCGCCGAAAATTACATTGCCATTTTCAGAGATTACGCTTTCAGGAATTGGCGGAGCTTGAGTTGTAGTCTCATGTGCCATGAAGATTAAAGTAGAAAAGCCGAAAATTAAAATTGCCAGTACTGCAAATTTCCACCGCCACGACATAGCTATCTCCTTAATTCCTTGTTCGCCAATTTTTTCAAATACTGAACAAATGTACATCAACCGGAAGGTTGACGGAAGAGGGGATTTCTAGTCCTAAATTCATTCAGTCCCATTACTCTGAATGATGCGAGACTCAGTTCTCTCTCGTAGAATCGTTATCATGAGCTATGGCACAGGTGGTGAGGCTTTTGTTGAAATTGGATGCAGAGAGTGAAATCAACATTCTTCTTGACGCAATGCAAGAAGGTGTTGTCGAGATGGATGCAGACTATCGTGTTGTTCGTTTCAATAAAGTTTTCGCAGAAATGCTTGGTCTTGAAGCCGGCTCAATTCGTAAAATGAGCGGTTTGGTTTTGAGCAATCTACTCATTCCCGTGGAAGAAGCGGATACAAATACGATTTACTCGCTTCTGAAAACTAAGGAAGGTGCAGGCAGCGGTTTTTGCCAGGTGCAATCTTCGAGAAATGAAGCCCGCTATTTCAAGTGGTCATTGAAGCGTATTCAGATAGCGGGTTTTGAGCACAGTTTCTTGAGTCTGAGTGAGAGAACCGAATGCTTTGAGCTAAAAGCAGCAATTTACTCTCAATTTGAAGACTTTCTGGCACTATTAAATCACCGTTTACGCACACCGGTAATTGCGGCAAGACGAATCATAAATTTGATGATTGAAGGCGAGTTCGGCAAAATGACTGAGTCGCAAGAGAGGCTTAGTACAATTCTCAGCGAGAATATGAATGAAATAAACCGATTGATGCTCATGATTATGGACATTTATCGATATCGAAATTCAACCAAGAATTTGAATTTCGGTACTCTGCCTCTTGAATCGATTTTGAGCAAAGCCCTCTCTAATGAAAAGCTCAGAGGCAAGGGACCGCCGATTAATGTACAGATAAATTGTCCTCCTGAAACAAAAATCAAATGTGATGAAAATGAATTTGTCACAATGCTTTCCCATCTTCTGGAAAATGCATCGAAGTTTGCGCGCAGCAAAGTCGAAGTTCATGTGGAATTGAAGAATGAAGAAAAAATCTTTATAAGTATTCTTGATGATGGTAAAGGAATTGCAGAGCCTGACCGGAAAAATCTTTTCAGCCGTTTTTATGTGAGTTCTTCCGACGGCAAATATGCGCCTTGTACCGGAGCCGGACTTTGCTTGTGTGCCGAAATTGCCAAAGCTCATGGCGGTGCAATAAGCTGCGATAGCGCACCCGAGCAAGGCACTAAATTCCAGCTTTCAATTCCAATTGTCAGCTGCTGATTTTCCGTTTCAATCCTTAAGCAAAATGGCTCAGCAGTTGAACTGAGCCATTTGAAAGGGGGATTTGAAATTTCCAGCAACTTATAGATTTACAGCTCTAAGATACACAGGCTTTTTCATCTTTTGCCTGTTTCTTCTCAGATTTGGCTTCCTTGGCTGGTTTAACGACCATTACAGAGCATGGAGCGGCGGAAAGTACCGATAGAGATACACTGCCCAGTAAGAACTGACCAATGCCGCTACGTCCATGCGAGCCCACCACAATCAATTCTGCCGGCCAATCTTTGGCCATGTTTACGATTACGTCTTTCGGTGAACCTTCCAGAATTTCTTCTTCCAGTTTTAATTGAGGCAGCCTTGTCGAAATCTGTGTCGCAACTCCCAGTAAGAGACTCTTAGCTGAGCGACGGCGTTCTTCGTCAAAACTTGCCATCAATTCGCTGGGGTAGCCGGCTAAGCAACTTACATAAAGCGGCTCCAAAACATGGATCAGTCTGAACTCGCTGCCCGGCGGCCAGTCATGTTCTGAAACAAAGTCTGCAATTGCTTTACCGAAAAATTCGTCTTCTACTGCAATCAAAATCTTCATAGTCTTACACCTTCTTTTTTCAGTAATTTTGCTTCAGTTCATTTTTGCTTAGCAGCAGTGCCGACCGTTTCTTTGTGCTCTGCGCTTTTGAATGGGACTTTAATAACTTCAACAGTGCAAGGTGCGTGTTCACTGACGTTTCGAGCCACGCTGCCCAGCAGATTGTGCGGGCACACGCCTCTGCCGTGGGCTCCCATCAGGATTTTGTTGGCGTCCCAATCGGCGGCTGCCAGCACTATTTCGAAATGCGGTCGACCTTTCCGGATTTCGTAATGAACTATAGAACCGGGAACATGTTGCTCAACTTTGTGACGTGCATCCGAGAGCAGCTTTTCTGCAAAATGATGCCGTCTGGCGTCCAGGTCTTGATAGAGCTCGTTCCAGTTTTCGCCACCCCATTCGTCCATTTTAAGGTCCTCAAGGACATGAACCAGTTTGAACTCGGTGTCGGGGGCCCAGTGCCTGCGGCAGACGAGATCCAGCAAATGCCTGGAATAAGGTGAATCATCAAGTGCGACTACAACTTTCATTTCTCGTCTCCTTTAGCTTTATCTGCTCTTAATCCTGACACTTTGAGTCGTGGACTTCCTCGCTCTTAAAGGTGATTTTGATCAGCCGAGGTAATGATTCTGTATTTTTAGTAAGGTTCATTATTCTCAAGCTCTAAAGCGCTGCTTTTCAGGCTCAGCTAAGTTCTTGTCGAAAGGGATTTCCAGAGGCTCATTTTTTTGAGGATGCTTTTCCGGCTTCTCTCTCCGGCAAATCATTTGCGAGGCTTGAGCTCTAGGCTGTAAAATTGGAAGCTATTAACGTTTCACTTGAAAAGGACCGCTCTGCATGCAAATAGTCAGGCTCTTGCTGCTTTCGGCGCTCTTTCTGGCAATATCAGCAAAGTCGGTTAAGGCCGATGAGTGGGAAAATAATCTGAAAGCCAAAGCTACTCAGCAGTTTCAGACTGGGCTGCGCGCGGAGCAAGCTGGTGACTTGAACCAGGCTCTTGAGTGGTACCGCAAAGCGATGAGTAATTATCCAAGCTTCAAAGAAGTCCATTACAAAGCCGGGCTGGCAGCCGCTCGTCTTGGCATGAACGATGAAGCGATGTTGGAGTTCAGGCAGGCTCTTAATCTTGACAATAATTATGTGCAGGCTCGAAATGATTATGCGCTTTTTCTTCAGCACAACAAAAATGATGAAGAGGGAGCAATGCAGCAGTGGAAACAGTGCAAGCAAATAAATCCCAAATATCCGTTTCCTTATTATTTCACTGGTCTGGTTCTGCATCGTCGCGGCGATCTCGATG
>JAIEPM010000337.1 GCA_019748395.1 Candidatus Obscuribacterales bacterium | reverse complement strand
TTAAACAGGCTCTGGCCAATGCTATGGCAGTTGAGATTCAGCTGAATAAGGATCTGAATACAGCTCGAGAGTCTCATGATAGCTGGCAGAAGCGAACTCAACTTGCTCGTACTGCCGGAAATGAGGAACTTGCCGCCCAGGCCGAACTGAGAGCCGCTCAGTGGCAAGACGCCATTAATGATCTGGAAATCAAAATTCTTGAACAGAAAGACTTTATTGCCAATTTTAAGAAAGACATTTCAAAGATAGAAGCCCGTCGTTTTAGCGGCAATCCAGGTCTTTGTGAGGCAGCTAAAGCCATGGATCAAGCAGGCTCGGCATTTGAGGCTATTGAAAGGCTCGAAGGCAAGGTTTTGAGCTCTGAGGCAATGGCTGAGCTGAGTTCAAAAGAGCACGAAAAAGATAGAAAGCTTGAAGAACTCAGCAAAAATGAAGCGCTTGAAAATGAGCTTGCGACTTTGAAAGCTTCGATCAAGAAGAAAGAGGATTAGACCCGTTCTTCTTGCTCTGCTTTTGAATTCAGTAACTGTTTCTTTGCCTGGAAGTATTCTTGGAAACGCCCTTCAAGTATGGCCAGCCGACAAGCTTTGCTTTCCTGATGCAAGAAATGAATGTTGTGTATGGATAAAAGTGTAGATGCAGTCATTTCTTTCATGTGCACCAGATGATGCAGATAAGCCCTTGTGTGGCGACTGCAAGTGAAGCACCGGCAGTCGGCTTCAAGCGGCTGCCAGTCTTTTCTGAAACGGGCGTTTCTGAGCGAGACTCGACCCTCGCTGGTGAATGCCGCTCCGTGACGTGCAAGTCTTGTCGGCAGCACACAATCAAACATATCTATTCCGCAGTAGATCGCATATAAAATATCCCAGGGTGTGCCCACGCCCATTAAGTAACGAGGCTTATTTGCGGGCATTTTGGGAGCCGTGTAAGCGACGATTTTTTCAATCAGACTGCGTTCTTCTCCGACTGCAACACCGCCTATGGCATAAGCAGGCAAATCAAAACTGCTGACTGCTTTTAGCGATTCGTCGCGGAGATCTTCATAAATACTGCCCTGTACAATGCCGAATAGGGCTTGCTCCGATTCTCTCTTATGCTCTTTGATGCAAATCTCAAGCCAGCGGTGTGTCCTTTCCATGGCGGCTCTGGCTTCTTGATGAGTCGCCGGGTTTTTGACACATTCATCGAATGCCATGATGATATCTGCACCAAGCGCATTTTGAATTTCCATGGATTTTGCCGGACCAATGAAATGTTCCTGGCCGCTCACATGGTCCTTAAATGAAACTCCGTCCTCACTAATTTTTCGAAGTTCTTCCAGACTGAAGACTTGAAAGCCGCCCGAGTCGGTCAGGATAGGTTTTTTCCATGAGGAAAAACCGTGCAGACCGCCGGCTTCTGCCACAAGGTTATGTCCCGGTCTTAAATAGAGATGATATGAGTTGGCCAGAACAATCTGGCTGCCTGCGGCTTCAACCTGATCCCAGGTCATCGCTTTGACGGTGGATTGGGTTCCAACCGGCATGAAAACAGGGGTTTGCACTTCTCCGTGCGGAGTTTTGAATGTCCCGGCTCTGGCTTTGGACCAGGGACATTCTGCTTCAATCTCAAAACTCAATGACTGCACAATTGGGCTCCGTTTCTCTTGTTGACAGCTCTTTCTCCCGGCAGCAAAGAATACATTAAAGAGGAAGGCAAATCCCAATGCTTCAGTCTGAATAGCTAAAAGTCCTTTAGAATAGAACTGGAAGATATAGCGAGGTTATTTATGAAGCCGAAGCTTTTAATAATTACTGCTTGTTGGCTTTGTGTTTTGCAAACGGCTCTGGCTTGCGTACTGGCAAGTCAGCAGGCATATCTCTAAATGCCGGAGCAGGCACTTTTGCCTAAAGCT
This sequence comes from Candidatus Obscuribacterales bacterium, assembly GCA_019748395.1. GTDB lineage: Bacteria > Cyanobacteriota > Vampirovibrionia > Obscuribacterales > Obscuribacteraceae > JAIEPM01. The sequence continues at coordinate 3,927 of JAIEPM010000337.1, read as the reverse complement.
TTTGCCGCCGTCTTTTCGGCTTTTATGCTGTTTATCTTATTGGCATTCGGCAGGACGGCTGTGTTTGCTGCCGGTCCATACGCTCAAGCTCTAAGTGATTTTCAAAGCCGTAAGTATTCGCAAGCACTGGCAGGATTCAAGTCGGCCAGCGCTCAGAACCCTTCGGATCCTAATTGTCACTATTACATGGCACTTTGCTATCAGTATTTAAATCAAGCCAGCCTTGCTGCCAATGAGTATCAATGGGTTGCCAGTTATAGTCGAGATCCGCGTTTGAAAGCTCAAGCCCAAACCGGACTAGCTCAAATGGGACGCTATCAATCGGCTCGCGCCTCGCAAACGGCAGCCTCAGCGGCTTCTGCTGCTTTAAATTCAAGTTCTCTTACTTCTTCGGGCTCTCCGGCAAGTCCATTTTCGCGCGGACGCTTGAAGGTTATCGAATTCAACACCAAGTGGTGTCATGTTTGCAAAACATTTGATCCGATTTTCAGCTCAGTACAATCAAACTCCAAATTCTCTTCCACTTGTTCGTTTCAACAGCTTGATGCAGAAGATCCGCAGAATGTTGATCTGGCGAACAAGTATGAAATTAAAGCTTATCCGACTGTGATTTTCGCAGATTCAAACGGGCGCGTTGTAAATCGATTTGCGGGCGGGACTAACGCCGAAGGCTTGATCTCATTGATTGATCAGTCGCTGCAGAAATTGCCTCATTAGTTGAATCGCAATTAGAATTCGATTTGAGCCTGCTAGTTTTACGGGCAGCTTGCCAGCAAAGCTTTGAAAGATATATCGCTTTGGCTGCTGAAACTAATGCTTTAGTGTTTCCAGGAATTTTTCGCGAAGGTCTTTAAGAGCTGTTTTTAGTTCTTGCTGATTTGCAAAAGCTTTGTCGACATCGCTTTGCAGAGCTAGTTTGTTTTCAACCAGAATTTCGCCTATCAATTTGCGCGGACCATCCTTCGGCAAGCCCCGCTGTATCGCCAGTGCTTGCTCTATTTGTTCTTCTGTAATTTTGCCGGTGCCTTTCAAAAATTGCCCTATCTGAGGAACGTGTTTGAACGCCATTTCCTCGGCAGTTTTTGCAAAGGATTTTTCGTCGAAAATACGAAGTGCTTCGCCATTGAGCGCTGCGTCTTTAGTTAATTGATTGAGCTCTGCCAGCCGGCTTGCTTCTTTTTCGACGGCTTCGGCGCTCAGTCTTTCACCTGTGAGTGGAACTCGGTCTTTTAACGTACGCTCGGCAAATTGGCCCAATGATTCACCGGCTTTTGACTCAATCGAGGCTGGTCGGGCCAGTAGTTTGCAGAGATCCCCGGCGTATGCTTCGCGGCTGGCAGCTACGAAACCGGCATTTAGTGAACCGTCGGCAAGGAAAGGTCTGCTTATGTCCGGCAGCGGAGACCCGTCTACGGCTTTAAGTAAGCCCTGACCTGCTCTAAAATCAGGATTTGAGTGCTGTCCGGCTGCTAATATCTTCTCGCCGGACTGCGCGCCTTGCTGCCGGGCGCTAACGATCGCCAGCACTTCTTGCCGAGTTGGTGTCGGCTTGGCTGCTTCAAGCATGGCGGCATATTCTTTTCCCCCTTTTTCCAGGGCTTCAACTGTTAAGTGGATCTGCGAGCTGCTTATGGGACCACTTGCGGATTCCAACGCCGCAATGCTTTCTGCATTCGCCGCTCTGCGACTTAGTGCTCTGGCACCCAGAGTCGCGAGACCTCCAATTGCTACTACGGCAAGACCGGTTTCAACTTTGTGTTCTTTCACAAAACCATAGGCTTCTTCCAGAAGACCAGTAGCTCGATCTTTCTGAGGTTCTAAAAGTTCAGATTTGCCGATATGTAGTTCTTCCAAGAGCTTATCTCCAGCCAGCCAGCCATACTAAATTGGATATTGAAGCTGCCGGATTGGCGTCGGGTTTGTCGAGGTATGGGTTACCCGGCAGCTTCAATTCCTGTTAGCAGCAGATTATTTGAGGCAAAGTTACTATTGCATTACTGATAATTTTTGAAAAGCGTAGAATGCCCATATTCGGGTATAGATTAAATGCCGGATCCTGGCATAGAAAGGACTGTCCAGCGTTATGCGTAAAGACAGCTTCCGATATAAACCCCAAATCTTCCGTCAGGGACTGATACTGGTATTGATACCACTGTCCCTGGGCAGTTGTGTTTTTGCACTTTTTATTCAACTCTGCAACTCTGCAAGCGCTATTAGCCAGGCGGAGCAAACACAGAGCCATTTGCTGGAGCATTACAACCTGGCCTTCAACCAGTGGAGTCAGGCCAGTGCCAACTTGATTGCCAGAGCTTTTGCCGGAGAAAAGTCCTACGATGCTTATTGCGAAAATTACCTCAATGCGCTGGCTTCAGAGCTGGATGAATTGCGTGTCCTGGCAGCCAAAACCAATCAAACTGCTAAAGTCAGGCAGTTGGAAGTGCTTTGCAATGAAAGTCTCTTAGAACTTAAGAAGCTTCCGAAAGCCTCTGATGCGGCAGGTAGCGCCAATAGCATGCAGAGTATGCCTGGGATTTGCACTAAGATTTACGCCTTGCCTGCAAAAGTTAAATCCATGCTAGAAAGGGAGCATAAGCGCCTGAAGATCGTGCGTAAAAAGGAAGACAAGCAAGCTGCATTGATGAAAAATATTGCTTATCTCTGCATTTTCAGCAATATTTTTGTGGCAATCCTTCTGGTTTTTAGTTTCTCTCGTCGCATTACAACAAGGCTTCAGCTGGTTACTCAAAATGCGGCCTTGCTGCCTGAAATGCAAAAGTTAAATTTGTCCCTGAGCGGCAATGACGAACTTTCCTATCTAGATTACGTGTTGAAAGAGTCATCTGAGAATCTCCGGGCTGCCGCAGAGCATCGACGCGCAATCTTCGGGATGGTTGCGCATGATATGCGCTCTCCATTGAACGCAGCGCAACTCTGCCTTGAAGTTATTTCCGAGTTATTCACCGGACCATACCAGAATGATTCCGATAAGGACCTGAGCCTGGCTCAGGCGAAAATGGCAGGAATACTTACTCATGTAAATGAGCTTCTTTCACTTGAGAAAAATGAACAGGCCTCAGGCGGCGGTGGAGAATCGACGCTTCTGCCTGAAGCAGATCCAGAGACAGGAAAGAAGGATCTTGAATTGACTGAAAAGATTCGTTTTGAAGGACTCTCGCAGCTGAATGCCGGGAAGACGGTCCACTTACCGCAAAGAGCAGTTGCATTCTTACATCAGCTGTTTTTCAGTCCCCGTATTTTTCACAAAGGACTCTGGCTGGTACTTTTTCCATTGAGCATACAAACCGTATTCATGATGATCTTGAATCATGAACTTAGTGTTTCTGAATCTTTTCTTGCAAAACAAAGGCAGCAGGCTGATTTCCTGCAGTCTATGAATACGATATTGCTGGATTCTTTAAGAGCTACCACAAGTAATGCGATTTATATGGTGGCTTATGAACAGGCTCTCAAAGAGAGAGTATTGCATAATTATGAGCTGGTTAAAACGGGTTTGGATAAAGTCGAAGAAGTTACGCCTGTTGAAAGCGAATGGAAAGGTGTTATCAAATCCTGGCGCAAGTTGGAAAGGCAAATCGTAGCCGGGTTGAAAACCGAATCGAAGCATGGAATTGAAGATCTATCTATTGCTGCTATGAAAAAACGAATCAGAGCCTTGCGGCCGATTCAAAAGAAAGCCGTGCAGATCGGCAATAGCGCCACTTCAATCTACCGCAGAGAATCGGCTAATCTTGCCGTTCTTGAGCAAGCTCAAATCGATTCTTCTAAGAACTTGATAAATATCCTTTCCTGGGGATTGCTTGTAAATCTACTTATAGCTATGGGGATGCTCTGGTCATTTAATAATGACATTTCCCGACGCCTGATGAAAGTCGTTGATAACGCTTCAAAGCTTGGTTCTGCCGAGCC
>JAIEPM010000640.1 GCA_019748395.1 Candidatus Obscuribacterales bacterium | reverse complement strand
ATACCCAAACGGGTCACTGGGAAATGATGGGAATCGTCAGCGACTGCGGCTTTCCTACATACCCGGATGGCTTCCCGCAGGAATTGCTCGATCAATTTATTCGCGAAACAGGTTGCAAACAAATTCTATGTAACAAGCCTGCTTCCGGCACGGAAATTCTAGAACAACTCGGTGAAGAACATCAGCGCACCGGCTATCCGATTGTTTACACATCAGGCGACAGCGTCTGGCAGTTAGCCTGTCACGTAGATACAATCCCGCTTGCCAAACAATATGAATGGTGTCAGATTGCCAGAAATATGTTGAACGGCAAATACAAAGTCGGGCGCGTGATCGCAAGACCTTTCACAGGCAAACCGGGCGCCTATAAACGCCTGAGTTTCGAGCGTCGGGATTTCGGTGTCAAGCCGCCGGAGGACACATTTCTGGATGACTTTCTGGCAAGCGGCGCCGGTGTATTGGGCATAGGCAAAATCGAAGACATTTTCGACAAGCAAGGTCTAAGTCACGCTCAACATACAGGCAGCAATAAAGAAGGGCTTGAACTGACGCTCAAATCTATTGACGGCAGCTTTGACTATAGCGGCAAAGAAATCATCAAAAAAATTCCAGACTCAGTAAAACTGATATTCACCAATCTTGTCGATACAGATTCACTTTACGGCCATCGCCGCAATGCTGAAGGTTATGCCGAAGCGCTTGTGGAAATCGATGAGTGGCTCGGTCGAATCATGGACGCAATGCGCAAGGAAGATCTTCTGATCATTTCTTCAGACCACGGCAATGACCCGACAGCACCGGGAACAGATCACACCAGAGAATTCGTACCGATAATTGCTTATGCAAAAGCTCTGGAAGGCCTGGCGAAAGATAAACGCGACGTCGGCATCCGCCACGGCTTTGCCGATATTTCAGCCAGCCTGGCTGCCTGGTTCGGCATGCCGGTCAAGCACGGCAAGTCGATTATTCCCCAACTTTCAGAGGTAGCTTAAATGTCAAACAAAGAAATGCGGGAGGCATTCAAAGGCGCCAAACTCGTCGATTTCACAGCCTCGCCCCATGCCGGTTTTGAACATATGGATAAGTTCGGTCCGGAATTTATCGAGATGGTCCGAAACAAAAGCAACGGCTCGAAAGCAGTGGTAGTAATCGACCACGGTTTTGCGGCGCGATACACAGGACCGGTGCTGGTCAGAGATCACATCAATTTAAGCGGCAACAATCCGCTGGTCGGTCCGAATCATCCTGCCGGAGAACGCTTTCCGATCGTACAGGGAATTTATTTTTCCGACATACTCAAAGACTGCCAGCAAGGAGTTCTAGCAGGCTTGAAAGAAGGCGTTAAACCGGACAGCGAAGAGCAGCAGTTGCTCAGAACAATTGGAGCTGACGTTTGCTCATACAATCTGGTGCCGTCGATGCTGGTGGCAGCTCATGCAGGCTGGAAAGTGCTGGGCATTGTGCTTGGCGAAAACAGCCGCTTGAGCGAGAAGCAGCTTGCTGAAATCAAAGAACTTACAGGAGCAGGAAAATAATGGAAAAACTGGCTGCAAAACCGGTGGCGGAAGCTGCTGCATTTTTGAAAAAGTTTTCGCCGCAAGTACCGGACGCTGCCGTTGTACTTGGCTCCGGCGTAAAAGTCCTGGAAGATCTGGAAGAAAGCCGTTCAATTTCATATGAGGAAGTTTTCGGAGTTTCACCGGGAGTAGTGGGTCACAGCGGCGCGCTCAGCATCGGTAAAATCGACGGAAAAACAGTTGCTGTTTTGCGCGGACGTTTCCATTTTTACGAAGGGCATCCCTGGTCGGTCGTAACACTGCCGGCTCAAACCCTGGTGGAATGGGGAGTTCCAAAGCTGTATCTCACCAACGCCGCCGGCGGCATCAATCAAAATTTCAACGTCGGCGATCTTATGGTGATCACCGGATACCGCGATCATCTGAACGAAAAATACAAGGAGAGCGGCTTGCTCTCCCAGCTAAAGAAAGCGCCTGTAAGCTGCAGCAACTCACTGACAGACCAGCTTATTGATACAGCGCGCAAACTTCATGCCAAGAACCCGGCATTTAGAGCCCTTCAGGCCGGAGTTTACGTGGGCTTACTCGGACCAAATTACGAGACTCTCGCCGAAATCGAGCTGCTCAAATATCTCAAATGCGATGCAGTCGGCATGTCGACAGTGCCCGAATTGCTGGCTTGCGAAGGCAGCAAAACTCAAGCCGCAGCGCTTTCAGTCATAACCAATGTCTGGAAGCCGGAAGAAGCAGTCGGTGGACACGAAGAAGTTCTAACTGCCGCGAAAGAGGCGTCGGAAAGACTGGACATTTTGTTCAGGGAAGCGATTCGAGCTTAGAAAAATCGTCTGCTCCGCTCTCTTCGAGGTTTACCGAAAGGGGCAGATCAAACCAGAAAATACTACCCTCACCATAACGGCTTTCAAGACCAATCTCCCCATGGTGCTGCTCAACTATGGCTTTAGAAATAGCCAGACCCAGCCCGGTACCCCCCTGCTGACGGCTATCCGAAGAGTCGAGCTGCTGAAAGCGACCAAAAAGCTTGTGCACCTGACTCTCAGGAATACCGCAACCATTGTCGCATACGGAAAAACGCAAGAATCCGGCAGAAGCGCTCAAAGATAAGCTTACGCTTTCGCCTTCCGGTGAAAATTTAATTGCATTGGAAAGCAAATTTGCAAGAACTTGCAAAATACGATCTTTGTCGCAGCTGATTTTTCCTGAGAAAAATACTTCTTTTTTAAGACCGATACCAAAGTCGGCAGCCATGCCGCTGATCCCCTCAATTGCTTCATCGACAAGACTGCCGACTTCCACAGACTCAAACTTGAGTTCGAGCTTACCAGCCTCAATTTTCTTCAGATCAAGGATATCGTTAACAAGACGAACCAATCTCTCCGTTTCGGAAGTCGCCATATTTACCAGAGACATAGCTTCGGGCGTGACCTCACCGGTGACACCACCTTCAATTAGCCTCAAAGCGCCCTTTATCGATGTTAGAGGCGTGCGCAACTCGTGAGAAACAGTTGAAATGAACTCATTTATTCGTTTCTCCGACTCTTTGCGCAGGGAAATATCATGCCAGAATGCACCGAGCAATTCTTCTCCAGCGCTGGAAATCGCGAAGGGACTGCCTTCCGCGGGGAAGCTGCTGCCGTCCTTACGCAAGAGCCTTATTTCCATGCGATTATTCAATTTATCGGAATGTCCGGTCAGCCGGTATTCCACCAGGCCTCTCATGTGCATTTCTCTTTCCGATTCGTCGATAATGAACTCGAAGCTTCTGCCGAGAACTTCAGCCTTAGTCCAACCCAGCAATTTTTCAGCTGCGGGATTCCATTCAAGCAACTGCCCGGCACCGTTCACCATAATAAAAGCATCGGAAACACTATCGACTATGAGCCTTGTGTTCTCCATATTTCTGCGCATTTGATCTTGGGCCTGATTGGCCCGCAATTCAGCTTCATCCAGCCAGTGTGCCACCATCCAGATAATTGAGATAAGAGAGCTTACGATAATCAGCACTATCATCGCCGAGCCGAAGTTGACATCGTACCAGCCGCTTTGAACCCCATGCAGAGCCAGCTTGCCCAGTCCATAAGGCAGAAAAATCGCCGCAAACAAATAATGACGCGCAAACCTGCCACCAAGTCCGGTGCCAGCCAGAAGACTGATGAATCCATCTGAGGGCGTTTGACAGAGCAAAGAAAAACCCATAAGCAAGCCGGCAAGAGCAGTCGGCGATGCCATCTGAATAATTGTTCGAACCTGCATCAACTGCGGAACATCAAAAAAATGTGCAGTAAAAGCAGTCAAACAGAGAGCGCTGGAGAAAAGTACCAGAAAATCAATCAGGAAACGATGGCGTTTCGCATCAAGCAAAATCGCAATATTGACACTCATAAATGAAAAAAGAATACTGGGCGCCATGCGGTTTGGTCCTAACGGTCCCAGCTCTTTACCGTCCAAGAAGCGATCCAGATCAAAGCTATCGAAAAGATAATGCGCAAGAATAAAAGAACAAATCGCGAGCACCAGACTCACCAGAAGCCTGTAAAGAAACCTCTTCTCACATTTTTTTGCAAGCAGGGCTGTTCCACTAAGAATCAAGCAAAGAGCCGAACTCATAGCCACCGGACCCTCGTCCGGAAACGGATTTTTCAGAAACTCGATGCCGAAAATCCAGCCGAAACCGACAGAAAGACCTAGAGCCATAACCAGCAGAGCAAATATGCCGGATAGAGATCTGATCAGATCGCCAGGATTAGCTTGCTTCAGCACTGCTACCTTTCTGAAAAGAAGCGCCGGTTTATTGTACCCATTCAAGCAGCTCAATTCCTTGCAAATTCGCAAATGCTTTGCCTTTCAGCACTTGGACTGATGCCGTCAATCTACAATGACGGCACAAGACTGCAGAATTCTCAGGACTCATCTTTAAGGCCGCGCACGATGGAGCGTTTGGCGATTCCGGTAAACTCAGGTGTAGGGGTGTCGCCATGCGGCACCCGAACATAAAGCCAAGCAGGCAGCAAGCGCCGCCCACTACTAAGCTGAAAAGCGGTCAGGAGCTCTGCCGAGCGAACTCCCAGGCTCTACTCTCGTTTTACTATCTCACCCAGTATCTCAAGAACGAAAAACAAGTTCGTGGAATGAAGCAACGCCTGAGGGCGTCACTTCATCCACGAACCTGCGGCTTAAAGCCTAAGTGAAGTCAGCGCAAAGCGACTCCACTTTCAGCTTAAACCTTGGGCAACGGGCAGGGCCCGCCGTTCATACGCTCGAGCTGGTAGACCCGCTCCGGCACCGGCGGGTGCGTGAGCTGCAGGTACTTCCAGAAAGCCTTGAGCCTGTCCCAGAGGCTCTTGGGCGCAGGCTCGGCAGTCACAGAGTCGAAGATCGGGTCCACGGTCATGCAAACACGCATGACACGATAGGCCTCGGCATCGCGACCCTTGGGACGATGCTTCTCGACATAAGCGACAAGCTTTAGCAGACCGCTGGCCAGAGCACAGGGGTTGCCGGTGAAATGGGCACCGGTAGCGTCTGCACCGGACTCACGGGAGCGAACCACGAACATCTGAATCAGCTTCGTCAACTGCTGGGTAGCCCAGAAGATGACGTACATGAGCAGATTCGAGAGAATCGCGGGCAGGACGCGAGTTTGCGGACGCATGCCGATCAAGCGCTTGAACCACTCGAGCGTCGCAACCCAGGCGCGAACGCCGGAGTCGACGACCAGGAAGAAGAACGAAGACATGATCGAGATGAGCGAATTGATGCCGACGTCGTAGTTATAAACGTGGCCGAGCTCGTGGGCGAAAACCGCCTCGATCTCTTCGTCGGTCATGCCGCAGTCGAAGAGCCCGGCAGTCGCAGCCACAACGGCCTTGCTATGGATGGGGCCAGTCGCAAAGGCATTGGGCAGCGGATTGTCGGAAATGTAGACCGGCGGCTTGTATTTCAGACCGGTCTTGGCGAAGACCCGGTCGACGATCGCCAGGAGGCGAGCGTCACGCGGATTATTGGGGTCCGCAGGGGTGCACTTCATGACGTAGAGCGAGATCTTGGCGCTGAACCACCAACCCACGACAGTGAGCAGCGGGTAAACGATCCAGAAGCCGAGCTTGAACTCGAACGAAAAATTGAAGAGCCAGAGGGCGGCGTAAATGAGGCCGCCCATCGTGAGAAAGCCGGCAAGAGTCTTCAGCCACGTTTCGATACGGCGGCGAAGGATTCCGGGCTTCTCATCGAAAGAAAGAACGCGATGACGAGACATAGTCATTCTCCTCG
>JAIEPM010000080.1 GCA_019748395.1 Candidatus Obscuribacterales bacterium | reverse complement strand
GGAGCAAATCTACCCGGAATGACAAATGCGATTTCAAACTTGAGCCTGTCGCTCACGGCAGCTAACAATATTGTCAATGCAGGCACAATTTCATCAGCCGCAAATTTGAATCTCACCGCCGACAACACCATTAACAACCTGGGAGCGATCACTGCAACACAAAACATTGCGGCGACGGTTGCTTCGGGAATTCTCACAAACGCAGGCTCGATTGTTTCAACAGCAGGCAATATAACAATCGCCGGAACAGCAGCGCAAAATATTCTGGTGAACAATACCAACGGACTGATTCAGTCCGTGCTCGGAAATATCAACATCATGACCGGAGCGCAGACAGAGAAGCTGGCTATGCAAATAGTTGGCGGCGATTTGCAGGCTGCTGCCATTAACCTGAGCAATCTAAACGGCATGGTTGAAGTGGACGTAAAAAATCTGCTTGGTCCGGTCAATATCTCGGCCGGCGGCGCGCATATTCAAGCAGAAACGCCGAATTTGACGCTCGGGCAATTGAATTTGACGGGAGATCCAACCTTTTACAACACCGCCGGAGACATCACACTAACAAGCGACATTGATTTAAGACCGGTACAGTTCGCCCCTCCCGGACCAGTAGCTCTAGCAATTGTCGCAAGCGGTAGCATCATCGGAAACGGCATAAGCACTATAGACGTCAGCACGAAGACCAACAGTCTCGGCGGTGGGTCCTGGCAGGGGCAAGGCTCAGCAGGCGCCGTCTTACTGGTTGCAGGTGCGGACCTCACAGCCACACAGCCGGCACCACCATTACCACCGGCTCCAACGCCGCCTCCTCTGCCGGACAACGGGAATGTCAGCAGCGTTTCGGTAGGAAGTCCACCAGTAGCACCGCCGCCCGGAAACACAACATACAGCCTGACCATCAACGGCGCCAGCACTACCGGCGGTGACATCAAATTATCTAACGTAAGCATAAAAACTCAAGCCGGGGTAACTCCCAATCAAACGGCCGGTAATAACTATGCAGCTCCGACCTCAAGCATATCCGGAGATGTAACGCTTGTTGCATACAGCGGCTCTACGAATAACGGCAACATATCTATCGGCGACATAACGGCTGGAGAATGGTTCCCCACAACCACAACCCCATACGAAACACCGCAAGGAGATTTGAGCGGACTGAACGGCAACGTCACAATCGTTGCACAAGGACACATCAGCACAGGGGATATAAAAACAATTGGAAACTATGTGAATCCCACGATCTACAACGGAACGGTCACGATTGTCTCCGCCGGGATCTTGATGGCAGAATCTACTCAGGCTCAGCCCTCCGTGGCCTGGCCGGGCAATACTACTTATGGCGCAGCGACAATTGTCTCAGGTCTGTACCCACTCTACTCAACAATCGGCGACGCGTTTCTCGCCCCAGGGCTTAGCTCGTTCACATTGAGCGTCACCCCGAATCCGCCCGCGCCCCCTGCCGGAAATCCATCGAACCCCGCATTCCCATTTCAACCGCCCACGGCCAGCGCTCCTCCGGCGATCGCTTCCGGAACTGTGTTATACATAGATCCTCAGGGTCCAAATGCCGAAACAGTCACCGTTGCGAGCGTTTCTGGAAATCAGATCACTCTTAGTGCACCGCTGACAAAATACCACTATCAGACAGAACGCATAATGCAACAAGCAGGCAGTGTTCTAATTTATCCAAGTGCAGGTTCGGTGGGTCTTGACGGCTATTTCCTGCCGCCAACTCAGAATGGAGGAACCTTTGCGCCGAATTACGCCGCTCTTGGTTCGGGAAATATCACAGTAGGCACCATCTCAGCCACACAATCAATACAAATAGCAACTACTGGAAGAGTAACCGCAACCGGCAACATGAGCCTTACTCAGAACCCCAACGCATACTCGCCCTGGACGCAGTGGCCGGGAAACGCACCGCCACCGGTGCAACCTTGTTGCCCAGCCGGTCCGGTACCTCCAACAGCGGTGCCGAACACTCTGCGATATCCCAGTATTAACATTACTGGAAGCACCGGCATCTCGGTAGGAAAAAGCGTCAGCATAAGCTCAGCAATTAGCGGTTGCAATCTGTGTCCAAGCTCAGTAAACATGACGACGAATCTGCTCGTCAACAATGGCTTGATCACTGCCGGAACTGCCACAAGCAACTTTTCCAATTCGTTTGTCAATATTCAAAGCACGGGCGATCTAACTGTCAGAGGCAGCGGAACTTTCAGCGTTCCGTCACTGAGTGTTATCGAGCTTGCAGCAGCAGATTCTCACTCGCTCAATATCAATTCATCACTTTCATTTTCCACAGGTGCGCAGGGTCTTGTGATTCTCAATGCACAGGGCAGCGGCGGCTCAATCAATCTAGCCTCCCCGGCTACAGTTACTGTCACGCACCCCGCAGTTCCGGCAAATTCGGATCTAACGCCAACCGTAATAAACATAAACACACCGACATTGAATCTCGGTCACGGCTCCTCAATAAGCTCGTCTGCAGACGGCACCATTGCGATCAGCTCCGGCTACACTTCAGATCCTCTTGCTATAAATGTAGCCACAAGCGCAACAATGACAACAACCGGTTTAATCATGATGAGATCGGGGGGCAACTCCAACGTCAGCATCGCACCATCGTCAGGAAGCGCCAGTCTCGCGCTTAACGCCCGTCTCTCGTTAATCGTCACCGACAAGAGCTCTGTTAGTGTTTCGTTGAATGGCACCGATTCAGTTTTCTTCGCGCAAAACCCAAGCGGCAATTTGCTGGGTATCGCATTCCAGCCATATGTCGGCGATGTCGTAACCGGAACACTGGTGTACCCGGCTTTCACCGGTTATCCGTACTGGAGTGTCTTATCCTTGCTGGCGCCAATTGCCGCAGCGCAGCAATATAGAATGGTATCAACGTACACCGAGCAGAATTCATCCGCGTTTGTAATACAGGCAGCCAAGCAAGTCGGTCTGCAAGTATCAGCAGGAGTCTTTGCAAAGATTCAAACCGACGGAAGCATGACTCCCGCAGATCTGGCCGTCGCGAATTCGGATATGCAAATCGCACTTTACGGTGCATCCAAGTTCGGCAATGTTTACGATCTGGTGGTCGGCAACGAAGACATAGTCGGCAACGCAGCGCCCGGTCCATCAATAATAAAACTGACCTCGCTCATAACAACGGCGCAAGGTCTCAGAGATGGGACGGCAAATCCGGCCGGCGGGAATTTTACCAGTGCAACTTTGCCGGTAACAACAAGACAAGAAGCCGGTGTTTTGAATCTTGTAAAAACCAGCAGCGATATGGTGACTCTGGTACAAACAGTTGAAGACCATATTTACGGCAACTTCTATCCGTTTTTCGATCAATCTCCAACTGGAGTAATCGCTCAGTTGCTGGCGAATCCATCAATGCTTAGAGGTCAGTTCGACACTCTGGTAAGTAACTTCATGACTCAGAGCCTCGACACCAATGTATCGAATTTCAAGCAATACGTTGTAACGAGCATTCCCAAAATACTGGTTGGCGAAACCGGCTGGGCAACACCCTTTCCAAGCACTCAATATGAACCTTACGTGGGCACGGCTTTGCCTCAGCAAAACCTTACCTGGGCATTCTGGTATTATCCGGCAATGCAAAGTTGGTCTGCTACTTACACGAATGCCAATCAAAGCTCAACATCCATCAATACTTATTTCGACAGTTACAATGAGCCCTGGAAGGGTGTAGACGGAGCAAATCCCAACAACACAGCGGTTACTTTATCCAACAATATAGCAGCAGGCGCCACCACTATTAATGTCAGCAGCGCAGCGGCATTTCAGGGGATTAATCCATTAAGCGTAATGCTTGACCCCGGCAGCCTGACCTTGCAAGAAGTACAAAATATTACTAAGATTGACACTACCACCAATACTCTAACTATAAGTCCGACGACATATGCTCACAGCTCCGGAGGCTCTCTACATGCGGGAACACCGGAAGAACCATTCTTCGGAATCTGGAAGGCGGAAGGAACTACCAGCAGCAACTCAGGAACTTATAGCATTTACAATCTTACTTCCATTCACAACAAACTATTTAGCAATAGTATTCCACTTCCTATTTATGGACCTGTTACTCGCGCACCGTACACTTCCAGTTCAGTAAACTCGAACAGCACCACAAGCACATTGCAGCAAGCGCCTTCAGTCAACCCACTCCTGGCTGAAGTTGCACTGCTGACCAGTTCGATTAACAGCAACATCGGTTTGGTCGGAAACACCATTGCGCCGACCGACAAGACCACGGTACCGGGTGGAGGCAACGATAATCCGCCGTTGCTGCCGCAACAAACGAATTACTTCACAAATTTTCTGGTCGGCAGGCTCGCGTATGATTCGCCGGATTACAACAGAAATCCGGATTTGAACAACAATAATCTTGCGCCGGTGATACCACTGCCGCCAGGCAACAGCATTTTTGCACCAAGCCATGATCTAGCTGTGCAAACACCGATGGGCACTGTGAATATTGGAGCAGGATCGGCTGTAATGATCGTGCGCGGTGATTCATCCATTTCCATATTCAACCTGCACGATGAAAGCTCCGGCGCAGTATCTTTGACCAGAGACGGAAGCACCTTCGCACTGCCAGTGGGGCGCCAACTGAGCGTAAGCTCCGACAAGAACGCCACCTTCAGCAATATCAACACCGGAAAAATCGCATTTCGAAACCCGCAAGAAACCAAAATCGGCGATTTGCAAGCTTTCACAGCCGAATTCTCGATAGCCTCAGCGCTAACAAGCATCGACGTAATGGAACGCCTGGCAAACTCACCAAACGACGAAGAACGAGTGCTCGCCAAAAAACTCTTCAAAACCGCCGCCGCCCTAGCCGTTATCAGCAAAGGCAAACAAGCCTACCAAACCAAATAAACACAGCAACCGTCCAACACCCCCATCCAATCTAGCCTCGGACTCAAGGTCTCATCCGACTCAGCCCCGGACTCCAGGTCCCGTCCGACCTAGCCCCGGACTGAAGCCCTCAGCGGACAAGAAGCCCAAGCGTCAAGCTTTCGAAGCAGTCCACCCGCCGGGAGCGCGGGCATCCTGCCCGCTCATAACATCAGATCGCGAAGCACCCGAAAAGCCTGCACCCTGCCCCTTAGTTAAAAAGCACTTCATAGAGCCCAGTTTTCAAGGTTCTTTCAAAACTTGAAAGACTTTTGAAAGGTTCCAGGTGTAGCGTACAGATCAGACTAAAGCACCTACCCGCAGAAGCTGCTTAGCCAGACGACTACAGGTCAGGTTTCCCCACGGATATAGCGAGGACTTTGGCCATGAAGATTGTGATAAGCATGGGAATCAGTTGCGCAATCCTCGGGGCAATGGCATTGTCGCCCACGTTCGCCCAGAGCGAAACAGTCGCTAAGAAGCAGGCGCAAACAGCCCCTGCTCTTCCTCAGAATCATCCCATCGCCACTGATTTTTTTCATATGTCCCTTTCGACGAGTAGCAAGGATAGAGCTTACGAGGCCGCCTCGAATATAAGACGCCGACACAAGTTGCCTCAAACAGCAGAAACCGACAGCACACTCACAGAGCTCTACCAGACAATCTCTCGCATGCCTTCATATTCTTTAAGTCGTGCAGATCACATTGACCTGGGAATCTTAGCCGAGTCTCAAGCTGTCTCAGGCTCTGTCCGAGGGCAGACTTTGATTGGCTGCGCAGGAACCGCTCAGTAATCCCTCCCCCAGTCTTAATTTGAGATTT
>JAIEPM010000346.1 GCA_019748395.1 Candidatus Obscuribacterales bacterium | reverse complement strand
GCCCCTGGGGCGGCTACAAACAGAGCGGTTGGGGCCGAGAACTCGGCACCTTCGGTCTGGATGCATATACCGAAGTGAAGCAGATAAACTTGAACCTGACACCAGACCCTATAGGCTGGTTCGAGAAATAAAGCTTCAATACGGCAATTATTCATAAGAGGGGCGAGCTTCAGCTCGCCCCTCTTGCGTAGAATGTAAGTTTTCGAAGCGGGCAAGATGCCCGCGCTCCCCGGTCTAAGCGTTGCCCCCCCGGGAGCGCGGGCGTCCTGCCCGCTTTTAAGAGTTGTCATTCTTGTTATTATTGGCAAATTATCGGGAGACCTGCCTTTGTTTTTGAAACCGTGCTTAAGCCATCCTCTGCTCATTCTTTTAATAAGCTTCTTTGGACTTTTTAAACCGCCTGCAAGCCAAGCTGCCGATGCGCCTTCCACAGATGCTTTTCTGGATGAGCTTGAGAAGGCTCATTTTCAATATTTTCTAAAGCACAGCGATCAAAAAAGCGGCTTGACTATGGACAGTTCACGTCCGGATTCAGCATGCAGTATTGCAGCAGTCGGATTCTCACTGAGTGCCCATATAGTTGCGGCTCAGCGTTCTTATATAAGTAGAGCCGATGCTCGCGATTATGTGCTGAAAACTCTGCGAACTCTCTGGTCTCTTCCGCAAAGTGATGCTACCGGTGGTGTCTCCGGATATCGAGGCTTCTTCTATCATTTTCTCGATGGGAATAAAGGATGGACGAGAGCCTGGAACTGTGAACTCTCCAGTATTGATACGGCCTTGCTTATGGCCGGTGTTCTCAGTTGCAAGACTTATTTTGACGCTCTTGATTCCGGAGAGCATGAAATACGCGATCTGGCCCAAAAGCTTTTCGATCGGGTCGAATGGGATTTCATGTACAGACCGAGCGGCTTCATATCCATGGGATGGAATCCGGAAAAAAATAAGGGATTTTTGAAAGCTGAATGGAATATGTACTGCGAGGGACCGATTTTGTTGATCGAGGCAATCGGCTCTGCTACTCATCCTGTACCTGCAAAAGCCTGGCTCAATTACACTGGGAAATTTAAATTGGTTGATTACGACGGGCAACGCTTTCTCAACTTCACTCCCACTTACGGCTATCAATACCCTCAATGCTGGATTGATTTCAGGGAATTGAAAGACTCATATACAGCTAAGAAGTCTGGTTTTGATTATTTTGAAAATGCTAAACGTACTTTGCTGGCGCAGCATAAATACGCAGTGACGAATCCGATGGGCTGGCGTGACTATGGAGCTGACTGCTGGGGGCTCACAGCCTGCGATGGTCCTGGTTTCGAAAAGCATATTTTTAAGGCTAAGAAAGTCGAGTTTCGAGGATACTCTTCTCGTGGTCCGCATGATTTTGATGACGGGACAATTGCTCCAACTGCTATTGCGGCTTCACTTCCATATGCACCGGATTTGGTGCTGCCTACTTTGCGGAAATGGCGCGAAAGCAGACCCGAAATTTGGGGTGATTGCGGTTTTAGAGATGCTTTCAATCCGAGTTTCGATGAGAGAAAAGCTTCCGGCTGGGTTGATAGTTCGTTTTTGGGAATTGATCAGGGACCGATTGTGCTCATGATTGAAAATCATCGCAGCGCTTATATGTGGAATCTAATGAAGAAAAACGATGTCATTCTCAGAGGGTTATCGCGTGCCGAATTTAAGGGCGCCTGGCTGCCTGATTAAAAATTGAAGCGGCGGCTAATAAAGTTCTACTCAGATTTGACCGGAAGACTTAATCTCCCGGCAACTGACACTACAGACTCGGTCTTGACAATGCTGAAATACTTATTAGGCAGGAATTTTGGCTTTGACTGCTGATTTCCGGCTTTGGAAAATTTCATAGATGAAACGGAAACACCTTGGCATGGTCCGCGGTCATGTTAGAATGACGCCCTGTCAATCCTGTCAGCAGAAGAAATGGGAATAAGCCGAGGCAATAAAATCTTTGCTCAAAAAGTAGCGCAGTCGGCTGCGCTCTCTCTTCTGGCGCAAACTATTTCGATGGCTCTCGTGCTTGAGCCTGCTCTGGCCGATGAGCCTGTATTTAAGGTTCCCAGTTTGAGTGGTGAGGCCTCCGCCTCTTCCGTCAAGTCGGAAAGCGATGCTGCTACTACCGATGGTGCAGGACTTGAAAATAAAAATTTGACCGTTGAAGATGTCACGATCGAAGGCAACCGCCTGGTTCCGACAGATCATATTCTGAACGTGGTTAAGACCAAGCGCGGTGATAAATTCGACCGCGATCAGATCGTGCAGGATCTCAAAGCCGTCAATAATATGGGTTACTTTGACGATCGCAGCTTGCAAGCACTGCCGGAGCTGTCAGGCGGCGGAGTCTTGTTGAAAATTCGCGTACAGGAAAATGCGCCGGTAACCGAATTTGCCTTTCAGGGCAATACTGTGATGTCGAATGAAGAGCTCTCCAAGCTTTTCACGGACCAGCTCGGTAAACCGCAAAATTTGACGCAACTCTCTCAGTCCATCGATAAGGTAGAACAGTCTTATCACGAAAAAGGCTTCACGCTGGCTCGCGTTGTTGATGTAAAAGACGACCCGGACGGCAGCGTTCATCTTCAAATCGACGAAGGTGTAATTAACAGCGTTCAAATTGTCGGCAATAAAAAGACCAAGGATTTCATCATTCGCAATGCGATTAAAATGAAACCAGGTGCTGTTTATAACGAGAAAATGCTGACCGGCGATCTGCGTAAGTTATACAGCAATGGATATTTCCAGGATATACGACGAAGTCTCAGTCCTTCTAATAGTGATCCGGACAAATATGATCTGAAAGTCGAAGTTGATGAAAAGCGCACCGGCTCCATCGGTATGGGCGGCGGCGTCGATGCTGTTGCCGGTCCTTTCGGCTCTGCCAGCTTCTCGGACAGCAACTTCAGGGGGCGCGGACAAATTGTCAACTTCTCAAGTCAAATGGGTTCCGGACTTTTTGGGAGTTTTACCAACGCAGTCAATAACGGCGGCAACAACTTCATTCCGAATTCCAGAACTTATCAGGTAGAAGCCAGCTATATAGATCCGAATTTTCGCGGCACCAATACATCTCTAGCCGTTACGCCCTTTGCACGCAACTTGGGCAGCATGATTGTGGATAACTCCATGCAGCGCACGACTGGAATCAACGTTAACTTTACAAGGAAACTGAGCGAGCGGGTCAGTGCCAATCTTGGATTGCTCGGTGAAAACGCCTCCTTAAAGAGCGTCGAGAACCTGACCATGGAAAGCGGTATTGTTCAGCGTGCCATGCAACTTGGGCAGGCTAACTCAGCTAATGCGCTGAATTATGCCAACAGCGTCAGGAACCAGGCCTTGAAGGGCGGAACATATATAGGTGTGAATCCATCGATTGCCTATGACACACGTGATCAGATATTTGATCCTCAAAAAGGAACAATGGCAAGACTTTCGGTTGGACCGAATATGGCGCTTTCCGGAAATAGCTTTTTGAAAACCGGTGCTAGTGTCAGTAAATATATTCCGGTCGGCAAAGATAAGACCATAGCTTTCAACGTGCAGGGTGGTGCCGGTCTAGGCGGCATGCCTCAGTTTGCAGCTTTCAATATGGGCGGATTTAACGGCATACGCGGATATAGAATGTTCTCGGATCTCGGTACAGGCACCAGTATGCTTATGGCAACTGCTGAATTCCGGATGCCGCTGCCGTTGCCGGCCGGCAGCCCAAGCTCTAAGAGCGGCGCTATTTTGAACGGAATCCACAAGAATGTGAAACTCGTTTTCTTTGGTGACGTCGGCGGGGTCGGCGGCAACAGTCTTTATAACTCACTTTATTCTCGTTCCAATATGGGTGCTTCAGTCGGTCTGGGCATGAGAATGAAAGTGCCTTATTTGGGTCTCGTACGTGTGGATTACGGCTTACCGCTGGTAGCACCGCTGATGGGCGGCAAGATGATTCCGCGCTTGACCTTCGGCTTTGGCGATAAGTTTCAATGATAAATAAATAAGGCAGTATATGCCTTCAGTCATAGCCTTTGAAATGGCGCCACTGAGGTCGTTTTAAGCGGATCTATCTGCCTGTTGCCATCTTC
The DNA here is from genome assembly GCA_019748395.1 of Candidatus Obscuribacterales bacterium. GTDB lineage: Bacteria > Cyanobacteriota > Vampirovibrionia > Obscuribacterales > Obscuribacteraceae > JAIEPM01. The sequence goes on along the minus strand of JAIEPM010000346.1, from coordinate 1,567 downwards.
CAGTTCTTGGACTGTGGATGTAAATCAGAATTACATAGCGTAGCAGCGGGCAATCCGATGTTGTAAACTTAGCGCCGATGAGAAGTCCTGCTATTTCAAAAGTATTTCTGGAGGAGAGAATGAATAACTCTCGTAAGGCATTGTTGCTGTCAGTCAGCGCTCTATTGTCTCTTAGCCTGACCGCACCGGCATTGGCTCAAGGTGCAGCAACCCCGAAAGTTATCGGTGTTATTGACCGCGACAAGGTTGTAAGTGGTTATACAAAAGCCCAATCAGCGTTCGATGAGCTGAAGAAGGGTGAAGAGAAAGTTCAAAAGTTGGTCGAAAATGCCAACAAACAGTATGAAGACGCCAAGAAGGCAAACAAGCCCCCAGCAGAACTGGAAGGACTTCAACGCCGTCTGCAAACTGAAATCGATTCGGAAGTGAAGAAGCTGCAAGCTAACATTCAGACCATCGAAAATCAGCTCGAAGGCGAAATCGATAACGCTATAAAAGCAGAAGCTGCTGGTCACAAAGTTGACGTAGTGCTTATGAAGCAAGCTGTTCTTTTCGGCGGCGTCGACATTACCGACGGCGTATTGAAGAGACTGGCAGCTGTTCAGAGCACCGCAGCAGCCGGCAAAAAATAAGCTAAGGCGGCTTTGAAAACAAGCTTATCTTGTGGGCTGGCATTGCGATAAGCATTGCCGGCTCACCTTTGTTTGGATGAAAGTTTGGAGAAAGGAAAATGAAGCTTCCAAAAGAAGTCGGTATCAATGAAATCGCCATGCTTATCGGCGGCAAAGTTTCCAGCAAACAGGGCAATGTGAAAGTACATAGCGTCAGTTTCACACCGCTTGAAGCGCAGGAAGGAGAAGTCGTTTTTCTCTTTGATTCCAAGATTCTGGATAAAGTTGAACAGTGCAAGGCTTCTATTAAAATCATTCCGACTGGTACTAAATGCAGTTCACCGTGCATTTATGTAGATCGCCCGCTCCTTGCCGTGCAGAAGGTTCTGACATTCTTTCAGCCCAAACGTTATTATCCGGAGAAAGGAATTCATCCGACAGCCGTTATCGACCCCAGTGCTGAAATCGGCAAAGATGTCGCGATTGGACCTTATGTTGTGATTGGTCCTCGCAGCAAAGTCGGCAACAAGACAAAGATCATGGCCGGATGCATTATCGGCGGCCAGGTTGAAATCGGCGAAAATTGTTTGTTCTATCCAGGTTGCTTGATTGCCGATCACATGAAGATTCGCAATCGCGTGATTCTTCAGCAAGGTGCGGTCATCGGCAGTGACGGATTTGCTTATGTCACTCAGAAAGAGTCTAATTTGGAGCGCCGCATGAGCGGCAAGACGGAGCTCGTAAAAGCGTCCAACCCGCATCTGAAAATTCCTCAAATCGGTACGGTGATTTTGGAAGATGATGTTGAAGTCGGTTCTTGCGCAACTATCGATCGTGCCACCATGGGTGCCACTCATATAGGCAAAGGCACGAAGATCGACAATCAGGTGATGATTGCTCACAACTGCAAGATCGGTGAGGAAGTTCTGATCATTGCCCAGGTTGCCGTCGGCGGT
>JAIEPM010000390.1 GCA_019748395.1 Candidatus Obscuribacterales bacterium | reverse complement strand
GCCTCACTAGATCCATATCGTGCTCTACCACAAACAAAGAATTGCCGCCGGAGAGAAGTTTTTTCAGCATTTTAAGCAAGGCGTCGGTATCTGCAGGATGCAAGCCTGCAGATGGTTCATCGAGCACATAGACTACGCCGAAAAGTCCTGAGCGCAGCTGCGTGGACAGACGCAAGCGCTGTAATTCTCCCGACGAGAGAGTCGGAGTAGAGCGATCAAGAGCCAGATAATCAAGCCCGAGCTCACTCAATAAAGCAATACGTTCAAGAAGATCGTCAACTATTAAATGAGCCACCTCAACTCTTTCAGCCCGCGAATTCCGATTAGTCAATTCGTCGGCAGATTTTAGAACTTTAGAAAGCTCCGAAAGCGGCATTTGCGACAATTCCGATATATCATAACCGGCAAAACGTACGGAGAGAGCTGCCGCATTTAGACGCTTACCGTTGCAATCATTGCAGCTTGCCTTTGTCATAAACTGTGCGACTCGCTTGCGGAGCGTTGCACTATTGGTAGTGGCAAAAGTATGACGCACATAATGAGCAGCACTCATATATGTACCTTGATAAGGCCGCTGAATTCGATGAGCTTCGCGCACAGCATGAACTGTTACCACAGGTTTTTCATCTGTAAAAAGGATCCAATCGCGGTCTTTCTTTGACAGGTCCTTCCAGGGTTTATCAACGTCATAACCAAGCACGGATAAAATATCCTGTAAGTTTTTGCCCTGCCAGGCACCAGGCCAGGCAGCAATTGCATGCTGCCTGATACTAAGATTTGGATCAGGCACAAGCGACTCTTCGCTAACGCTGTGAACAACACCCATTCCATGGCATGCACGACACATACCCGTGGCAGTGTTCGGTGAAAAAGAATCGGAATCGAGTCGTTCTTTCACTGAGGCAGGATAGCTACCGGCGCGAGAGAACAACATTCTAAGCGAGTTGGAAAGAGTGCTGATTGTACCCACGGAAGAACGCTGGGTCGGCTCACCGCGCCGCTGTTGCAAAGCCACAGCCGGAGGCAAGCCTCGAATTTCATTAACGTGCGGCGCAGGCAACTGTTCAAGAAGACGTCTTGCGTATGGAGCCACAGACTCAAAGTAACGCCTCTGGGCTTCTGCATATATAGTTCCAAACGCAAGTGAAGACTTGCCGGAGCCTGATACACCGGTAAAAACGACAAAGCGGTCACGCGGAATGTCGACACTTATTTCACGTAAATTATGCTGTCTTGCTCCGCGCACTTCCACGAAACTTGAGACAGCCTCTAGCACGGTCTTTTTGGACACTGTCATCGCCGGAAACCCTGAATTACTTGCACATTTTACAATATGAATGAGCGCAGTAATTCAAGAAGCGGGCAAGATACCCGCGCTCCCGGGAGAGTTTAAGATTCGTTGATTAAGGATTGGATTTTTGATCGCAAAAGATCAGCCAGAGTACTTCTCAGCGAATGAGGATTGGCTTTATATTCAGCTAAGTGCCCGGAAAGACCAATGGGTTCGCCCAGGCGCAACGTTACTTCTCGCTTTCCAAGTTGCTCGGGTCTTTTTAACTTGAAAAGTTCTCTTTCCAGTTTAAGAGTCATTTCGGCCAGGCGCTCCGCAGAAGGCTTTTCATCGACATAATCCGGTCGCCAGCTTACAAGGTGCTGTACTTCTTTGAGCTTGCCCAAATCTTCCGTGTATTCTGACTGATGCTCAGTGCTTAGCGTTTTCGAGAGCCTTTCTCGCAAATGGGCACCCAACTGAAACGCCTTATCAATTGTGCGTGATTGCTCAGCGTAGGCTTGCTTGTATTTGGCTCCAACATCAGAAAGAACAACATGCCTCAGTCTTTCAATTCTCTCGGCTAAATCACCATATTGCGCATCGGCGCTTATATTGTGCTCTAATTCACCCCGCCGCAAATACTCGGACATCACGCCTTTCAGCCTTTCATGAACTGAATCGCCGGTCATGCCCTTGGCTAAGTGCTCTTCCATTTTCTTGACTCTGGCTTCCAGAATATCGTGCATCGCCTCGGTAAATCGATACTTTATCGAAAGAGGCAGGATATATGCTTCCCAATCGGGATCGCGCATACGCCTTTCTTCAATAGCCTGCAAGCCGATATCAATTGCGCCGCTGTGGAAGGGCTGCACCGATTCGTTCAAATAAAAGATTTCACCTTCGGGAAAAATTACAAGATCATTTCGAGCATCTATAACAGTCTTAATAGCATACTGTTTTGCGGCAACGTCATGACCGCCTCGCTCTACAGAAAATGCACCGAGCCGCTGCAAGAACCAGCCGGCAATGCCTCCGATTTCATCAAAAGCCTCACGATTGCACATAAAAACCATACGCCTGCCGGTAATTCGCGAAAGCTCGAAACATACACGCGGGTCCATTTCATCTGCATGGTTGGGGGTGAGAATGATACCGGCGTTACGAGGTATTTTTTTGTAGACTTCCAAATTTTCCTTGCTGACCATGACTCGATTGCGCCTATCCAGGTCAATTTTGGAAATATGCTGAAGCAGACCCAGAGTCAAGGGCGATAGCCGGGCGGGTATGAACCTGCTTTTGGATGAATCATTTTGCATAAGGGTCATTTTAAGCCAGACTTTGTCGCTTTGAAACAAAAAAGCGCCGCTAGCTTCAAGCGACGCTTTTGCATTACTGTCGAAAGCTCATTTGCAGACTCTAACCAGCTTTCTTAAAAGTTCGCCGTCCATCATCCGGAAGATTCGGCTGTGGCGTTCGAGTGTCGAGAGTGGTTTTGGAAGGCGTGACACCCACAGCTTCCCATGCCTTTTGCAGCTTCTCCACTTCATCGGCGTGTCCAAGAGCTTTAGCTTGCTCGATTGTGTGATATGCAAACTGTGAAAAACTTGGATTGTTGCCTGCGGCTTTTCTTGCGGCAAACCAGATATGACCTGGATCATCAAAGGCATAACCACCTACAGACTTTGCAAAAAGTGCAAAAGCGCGATTGGGAATGCCTGAGTTGTAATGAACGCCGCCATTGTCGCCCCAACCGGTCCAGTAATCTTTCATATGCGCGGGCTGAGGATCTTTGCCGAGTTTCGGGTCATCATAAGCCGTTCCGGGGTTGAGCATATCGCGCAAGCCTCTGCCTTTGATGCCGTCTTTCCAGATACCGTTTCCAACCACCCAGTCCGCCTGATTTGCCGTTTGCTTATGTGCATACTGGTCGATTAACTCGCCGAACACATCCGACATACTTTCGTTCAAAGCGCCTGATTGTCCGTAATATTTCATGTCCGATTCTTTTTCTGTGACACCGTGCGTAATTTCATGACCGCAAACATCGAGCAAAACGAAGGTCTTGAAAGGGCTATCCTCACCGGGCCTGCCGTAGGTCATTTGCTTGCCGTCCCAGAAAGCGTTTTCATAATTATCACCATAATTGACCGTAGAAACGAACTTCATGCCGTTGCCGTCAATTGAATTTCGTCCAAATTCTTTTTTGTAGAACTCACGAACAACACCTGTGTAGTCGTATGCTTGATCAACTTCTTTATTGCCGCTGGGCTTTTCTCCCTCAAAGCGTGCACGCTCGCCTGGCTGTTCTTCTTTGCCTTTTGCGTCATAGACTTCACGCGAGGAATCGTTGTCGCCGCTCAAGCGAGGACGAAACATAACTCCCTTTTCTTGCATTTCTTTTGTTTTGTTGTATGTTTTCAAAAAATCGGAATTGGCAGGATTACGCCTGGACAGCTCTTCCAACAAATATGGGGGCAATGTGCTGAAGCCACCCGGTTTCAAATTAGGCCCACCGACAACAGCAGTCCTGGCCAGCGCCAAGACTTCCTGGCGATTCCCATCAATTTGTGCATAAAGTTTGGTCCCGGCTTCCTGAGCATTGTCTGCGGCAGAGAGAAGGGTCTTATCAGCCCCTTCTCCCTTTGCCTTGATAACATCATCCATTAAATCCACCTCACATTTCGTTCAAGAAATTGCCTTCCCTGCCCAGTTCCCAAAGTTCAATTCAGGTTCGTGTATATACGGAGAGATTTGAAAATTTCCCAGGAAATTGACACCTTAGTGAAAGCTAATAGTGATGCCGGTTTGAGAGGGCTTTTATGTGACGCCGCTCATCAAAGCAACAGTCCTCTCGCCGATCCATCACACCACCAGTGATACCATGATCATCTTTCGATTTATCCGGTCACAGCAAGTCTAAATTAAAAGCTTGAATCGGAAGGACGCTTATCGAGGACGTAATAAACAGTGGGAAGCTGAAATTCGTCGAGCCCTTCATGAGAATAGCTGAGTCCGGCTTTTGCCGAAACTCGCATTGAGGCAAGATTTGCCGGATCAAACGAGGCGCCGAATCTTGTCAAAGAAAGCTCGTTTTCTGCGTAAGTGACGGCAGCTCTCGCAAATTCAGAAGCGAAACCCTGCCCCCAGAAGTCCGGCGCAAAAATATAGAAAAGTTCGGGCATAGCCCTTTCCGGCACAAATTCAAAACCGCCGTAACCGGCAAATTCCATTTTTTTCTTTTCAATCAAGCCCCAGCCGCCAAATCCATGCTGGGCGTAACTGCGCATGAACTTGAGAATTACCTGCCTGCTTTGAGGTTCTTCATAGGGTTTGCCGTTGCCCACATACTTCATCACCTCGGAATTCGAGCAAATTGGATGCAGGAATTTAAAGTCTTGCCGGGAAAGCTTCCGGACTAAGAGGCGAGGCGTCTCGAAAAGAAGATCCACAGACTTCTCCTCAGTCCATCGGCTGGTCTACGAGCGTCGCATCTTGCTCATCAATAGCCTGCGGCCCGCCTGAATTCTTCAAATTTTTACCGCGTGTTTGCAGAATCTCGAAGCGAGATCTGTGATACATCGCATCTTCTTGCCTGCTCATCGCCTCGTAGCAAACAGCCAGATTTTTGTGAATTGCGGCATTTTGCTGATGGTCAGGACCGCGAGCACTGCTCATAATTTCAAGTGCCCGGCAGAGTCTTTTCTCCGCATCCGCATATTCATTTGCGCGGATCAAAATCTCCGAATACTCGCAAATTATATTAGCGACATAAGGGTGCTTTGCACCATACATAGTGGCAGTATGATCGATTTCCAGCAAGAAATAACGCTTGCTTTCGGGAAGGCGATTTTCCTTTTCGTAGAACTCAATCATAGTCTTCAAAAACATGCCGTAGAGCTCGTTTTGCTTGGGCAGAAGCTCCTGCACGATTTCAATCGCTTGCGCGAAGCAATTCTCTGCCTCCTTAGGGCGGCGCAAATCGTAGTAGCAAAGTCCGAGATTGAAAATTGTAATCGCTCGAAATTCAGCCTGCTCGCCGACCTGCTCCATAGCTTGCAGCAGATAGGGTTCAGCAGCGGCGGCACCACGTGCTTTCAATTCGGCAAAAGCCTTCTCCATAAGTTGATGCCAGTTCATTTTGAACTCACCTCTAGCAGAGCAAAGCGATCATACTTAAGTGCAACTGAAAGCACTAAGTTCCAGGCAAAACAATTTGCTTGCAAGCCCTTAGCTCGGCCGCTTTGCGCAAAAGTCCTAGCGACTGCCAATCGCTTCGTATTTGAGATTGCTTGGTCCAACGTACTCGGCACGCGGACGAATCAAGCGATTGTTGGCATGCTGCTCAAGAACATGAGCAGCCCAGCCCGACATTCGGCTCAT
>JAIEPM010000476.1 GCA_019748395.1 Candidatus Obscuribacterales bacterium | reverse complement strand
AATGATGCTTGCCGTCCGACTGAGTCGGTTGCGGCGCAACCGGTACAACCGGGCGTCCTGAAAGTTCCGCAATCGGAACCAGGTGATCGATAAGCTGGCGAGCAGCCTGGCTGATCGCTTCTGTAGCATCGATTGATCCGTTGGACCAGAGATCGATAGTCAGCTTGTCGTAATCTGTTGATTCGCCTACGCGTGTCGGTTCAACGTTGTAGCTGACTTTGCGAATAGGCATGAAAACCGCGTCAATCGGAAGAACGTCGATAGCCTGCTTGTAGTGGCTGTGTGTGTCAGCCGGTACATAACCACGACCACGCTCTACTGTAATTTCAGCGCGAATGCGTGCATCTTCAGCCAGAGTGCAAAGTTGCCAATCCGGATTGATGATTGTTACGTCAGCCGGGCAGATGATATCGCGGCCGGTGACAGGACCGGAGCGTTGCAAATCGAGGTGAAGATATTGCGGGTCGCTGCTGAAAGACTTAACAACAAGCCCTTTCAGGTTAAGCATAATATCGATTACATCTTCGACAACACCGGGAATGGTGGTGAATTCGTGGGTAACTCCCTCGATTCTGACTGCAGTTACTGCAGCACCTTCAAGCGATGAGAGCAAAACTCGGCGAAGAGAATTGCCTACGGTAGTTCCATATCCTTTTTCCAGCGGCTCGATAACGAACTTGCCGTAAATGGACCCATCGGTGCCGGTTTTGTTTTCCAGGCACTTGATCTTGAGCGGTTCGATGCTTACTCCGTACATTCGATGCGGTTCTCCTTGTTGGGGTGCCGACTAAGCACCCACCTTGAAATTAACGCGAATAGAATTCAACGATGAGCGCTTCTTTGATCGTTTGATCGAGATCTTCACGAGCCGGAAGTTGCTGCACCGAAACTTTGAGATTTTCGAGATCGGCTGCTACCCAACGAGGTGCGCCTGCCGACGGGTTGTCTGCGATCAACTTCTTGACCAGAGCTTTGCTCTTTTCAGCAGGAGCTACAAGCTCACCAACCTTCAACTGGAAAGAAGGAATGGTTACGAGCTTACCGTTGACGGTGAAATGTCCGTGCTTGATCATCTGTCTGGCTTGGGCGCGCGAAGGCACCAGACCGGAACGATGAACGATGTTGTCTAGACGGACTTCCATGAGCTGCAGCAAACGCAGACCTGTAGGTACTGCCTTTTGACGGCTGGCTGTTTCGAAGTAGCGCGAGAATTGCGACTCGAGCAATCCGTAGCCGCGACGCACTTTCTGCTTTTCGCGAAGCTGAACGGCATACTCGGACTGCTTCTTACGCTCTTGTCCGTGCTGACCGGAGGGATAACGTCTGCGTTCTATAGCGCACTTGCTGCTATAGCAACGCGAGCCCTTCAAGAAGAGCTTTGTGCCTTCATTGCGGCACAATTTGCATACTGAATCACAATACCTGGCCAATGCCGTATCTCCTAGAAAGCTTGATTAAACGCGACGTCTTTTGGGCGGACGGCAGCCATTATGAGGAATGGGTGTGCAGTCACGAATAAGGGTGATATCCAGGCCTGCGCTTTGCAATGCCCGGATGGCTGTTTCTCTACCGGCGCCCGGTCCCTTAACAAGCACTTCGCACTTGCGCATGCCCTGGTCCATCGATCTTTTGGCGACGGATTCAGCAGCTTGCTGGGCAGCAAACGGGGTGCCTTTTTTGGCGCCCTTGAAGCCGACTGTGCCGGCTGATGCCCAGGCAATCACAGCTCCGTTAGGATCTGTGGCACTGACAATGGTGTTGTTGAAAGTGGATTGAATATGTACAACCCCTTCGAGTACTACGCGGCGCTCTTTTTTCTTAGCTCTTGCCTTTGGTGCTTTAGCCATTTGCTATGGTCCTTTTAAAACAACGTTTCGGAATTTGGGGAAATTCCGGGCGGATGTCTCCGCCCCTACATATAAATTGATCGTCAATTAGCCTTTCGGGGCAATCTTCTTATTGGCGACGGTGACGCGCTTGCGACCACGTCTTGTACGGGCGTTGGTTTTGGTGCGTTGCCCGCGGGTCGGCAGACCTTTGCGGTGACGCTGCCCTCTGAAGCAGTTGATTTCGATAAGTCTCTTAACATTGAGACCTTCGACGCGACGGAGGTCACCCTCCACCTGCCAGTTCTTGTCAATTTCTTCACGAATACGATTGACTTCGTCTTCGGTCAGATCTTGCACGCGCTTGTGATCTGCAATGCTTAGCTTTTGGCAGATTTTCTCAGCGCCTGTTTTGCCGACTCCGTACAAATAACGAAGAGCGACATAAACCTTCTTGTTTCTTGGCAGGTCAACACCCGCTATGCGAGCCATTCATCCTCCATGCCCTCTTGGGGCGTTCCATCTAAAAATCAAAACTGATAGAGACAATTTCTTGTCTCCAGCCATTTAGCCCTGGCGTTGCTTGTGCTTTGGATTTTCGCAAATGATTGCTACACGCCCTTTACGGCGTATTACCTTGCACTTTTCGCAAATTTTCTTGACAGAAGCTCTTACTTTCATTGTTGCTTTCTCTAATTGTGCGCGAAAGAGCTAGGCAATGCTTCCTTCGCTTTCCTGCTTCCTTCTTGCTTCCGTTGCCGTTAGCAAGCTCTGGCAGGCTCCTTAACTGACGATAGTTGGACGCTTTTGGCGCCCGGAGTGGACCGAAAAAAATTGACTGGGAGGTCCAGCCAATGCAGCCGCGAACAGAGGCTATATTCTACCTCAATCTTTGATTCTGTAAGTAATACGCCCGCGGGTCAAATCGTACGGAGTGAGCTCTACACGCACTCGATCGCCCGGGAGTATCTTAATGAAGTTCTTACGAATTTTTCCGGAAATATGCGCGAGCACCTTGTGCCCGTTATCCAGCTCGACCCGAAACATAGCGTTGGGAAGACTTTCGCGGATTGTACCTTCAAATTCAATTACGCCTTGTTTGGTCATATTTCTTCGCTTGGACGCCTTGTCAGTATCTCCGGTTCGCCATTTTCGATTATCAAAAGTGAATGTTCAAAGTGTGCAGATGGCTTGTAATCTTGCGTTACAACGGTCCACTTGTCCGGTTTCACCTTAACGCGATCGCCCCCCAGATTAAACATAGGCTCGATCGCTATAACCATACCAGGTTTAAGCCTTTCCTTACTACCGGTTCGGTAGTTCAAAATGAATGGCTCTTCATGATAGTTGTAGCCGATGCCGTGGCCGCCGTACTCTCTGACGATTCCATAACTATTAGACTTCGCAATGTCTTCAATCGGACCGGCGATGTCGTCAAGCGATGCACCAGCAATAGAGGCACGAATGCCGGCATAAAGTGAGGCCCTGGTGTCCTCAAGCAGCTTGGCTACACGGGGGGCAACCTGACCTACAGGCACAGTTACAGCCGTGTCACCAATGAAATCCTGTTTCTTACCATTAACGGTTCTTCTAAAAGTAACACCCAGATCGAGGCTGATTACATCGCCCTCTTTCAAGACCTTGTGCTTGTTGGGAATACCGTGAACCACTTCTTCATTTACGGAAGCGCAAACTGTAGCGGGAAAGCCGCGGTACCCTTTGAAAGTGGGAATTGCGCCTGCGTCTGTAATTAACTTCTCGGCATAAGCATCAATCTCCCCGGTGCTAATGCCGGGTGCAACTTTTTTGCAGATTTCTTCCAGCACAAAACCGGCCAGTTTGCCCGCCTTGCGGAATAATTCGATATCTTCTTCAGCCTTTACAATCATGCGTGGACTTTCAAGCTCTTAAACAGATCGCTAAGTTTAGCGTAAATAGCATCAGCTTCACCGTTGCCGTCGACTTCTTTGAGAATATTGCGCTTCGAATAATAAGCTGTCAGCGGTGCGGTTTGCTCGCTGTAGGTTTTCAGCCTGGCTTCAACCAGCTCTTCTTTATCGTCGGAGCGCTGATAAAGTTCGCTGCCGCAAAGATCGCATTTGTTCTCGACTTTTGGAGCTGCAAATTTCAAATGATAAGGAGCATTGCAAGCTTTATTGGCGCAAAGACGACGTCCCGTAATCCGTTCTTTCAGCTTGCTGAAGTCAACAGTCAGGTCGACAACAACACTCAAATCTTTTTTGATTTCGGCAAGCAGCTTATCCAGAGCTTCAGCCTGCGCAACATTGCGCGGGAAACCATCAAGAATGAAGCCGCCTTTGCATTCAGGCTGAGCCAGTTTCTCACGAAACATATCAATCAATACTTCATCGGGCACCAGCACGCCCTGGTCCATAAAGCTTTTGGCTTTTGCACCGGCTGCGGTACCGGCTTTAACCGCTTCTCTCAGCAAATCGCCTGAGGAAAGATGAGGAAGGTCCAACTGGGTAGCAATGCGTTTGCACTGAGTGCCTTTGCCCGCTCCCGGGGCGCCAAGAAAGAGTATCTGCATTTTTAAGAGTCCTTTTTGACAGTTTGCGATTGGGAACCTGTGGTTTTGAACAAACCTCTAGCCTGATAGCGGGCTGATAGAGCATGGGTGATTATCTGTCTTTGCGTATCGATAGCCACACCAACAAGAATGATCAAGGAAGTGCTGCCCAATCCTTGCATGGTGACAACGCCCGTCCAGTGCTCAACATGCTGCGGCACTATAGCCACAATCGCAATTGCGACTGCGCCGATGAAAATAAGTCGATTCAAAGTTGCTTCCAGAAATTCGGAAGTCGGTCTACCGGGCTTAACTCCCTGTATAGCTCTGCCGCTGCGACGAAGGTTTTCAGCCATATCTTTGGTCGGCAGAATAATCGAGGCATAAAAGAAAGCAAAGAAAACTATGAGCAGGAAGTAAACAATTGAATGCTCAACCGAGTTGTATTGCATGAAAGCAATAAACTCGCGGGAAACAAATGTCCAAACACTCTGCACCCAGTGAATTTCAGAAAAGCTCTTAAATGAAGCTCCCAGTCCGGGCAAGCCGATAAGCAACTGATAAAGATTTGCCATCGGGTCCTGTCCGGATTTACCGATGAATTGCATAATCGTGGTCGGAAACATGAGCAGGGAAGAAGCAAAAATGATCGCCATAACGCCTGAAGGATTTACCGGCAAATAAAGGTAATCATCAGGAGCAATGACGCCCTGCTGCCTGCTGCTGCGACGCGCACCGAGCACTTTGATTTTGCGAACACCTTGCTGCAAACATACTACTAAAGCAGTCAGGATCAAGAAAACCGCCGCCAGAACTGCAACGCCCCAACCAGGCACCTGACCGGATTGCACGGCTTCAGTGGTTTGAGAAATCATATTCGGCAAACGAGAAGCTATACCAAGGAAGATCAGCAGTGAAGCACCATTGCCGACGCCGCGATCTGTAATCACTTCTCCAAGCCACATGATGAACAAAGCCGAAGCAGTGAGAATCACGGTTGCTGAAAACAGGAACAAAGGACCGGCGACAATGACGACATCCGGTCCATGTATTTGAGTAAGCAAGCGAGCCAGCATGAAAGATTGCATACCGGCAAGACCGACAGTCAAATAACGCGTGTACTGCGAAAGTTGCCTGCGCCCCTGTTCACCTGAATTTTTCTGCAAATCTTCCAGCTTCGGAATTACAACAGCCATCAACTGAATAATGATTGATGAGGTGATGTAAGGTCCTATCCCCATGGAAAAGATCGACAACTTACCGAGCGCACCGCCGGTGA
>JAIEPM010000593.1 GCA_019748395.1 Candidatus Obscuribacterales bacterium | reverse complement strand
AAGACGTATCAGTCAGGGCGGTCCTCGTTCCAGTGTTCCGCGCGGCGACGTAGACAATATGACGCCGCCCGCAAAGCGAATTGCTAACGAAGCCGACCGCATGCAAGCCATGAAAGATACGGTCGCAAGCTATGTCACACGTGGCGAGCAAAAGCCCTATGACTATGTGAGCAAACGCGCTGAAAGAGGCTGGGGTGTAGGTCGCTACGGCATGACATACGGTCAGATTGGAAACTGGCTGGAAGGTCTGAGCGATGCTCAAATTGAAGAACTGATCAAGCAGGGCAAGCTTTCTCCGGCGCAAGCCGGCAAGCTCAAGCAAATGCGTGATTCTATAAAGCAAGCCAAAGCCTCGGGAAATGATGCGGATCTGCATCCCTTCCTGCGCCAGATGAAAAACGGCGAGGGCAGCGCGGAAGAAATGAGCAAAGCTGTTCATGAATTCCTGCCGGATAAAGTTCAAGAACTGGCAGCAAGCGATCAAATTTCCAAGATTGCAGGCGAGCTGGCTCAGGACAAAATGCGCCGAGGAGAGAGCGGTTCTGCAGATCCTGGTCAGGTTGCGCTTTCATTTGTACTGGGCAGAACAGTCGGCAAAGAAGAAGCAGAGCGTAATCCTGAATACAAGCAATTCATGGACAGCGCCAGCCAGGCTTACAGACTGCAAGAGCAGTCGCGCATTCAGAGCGGAGCTGTAATCAATGTCGAAAACATGAGCCAGGTCAGCCAGGCACTCAATAATATGGTCGGCGAGCAATTCTGGCGCGAAGCTGCCGGTGCCACCGAATATGGCAACAAGGGTTGCGCTATTGCAGTTACCCGCGCGTTGCAAAGAATGAACGTTCCAATCGGAACACATCTCGACGTCACTGGAACCGCACAGGAAATGCGCGCTCGCGGCTGGAAAGAAGTTTCAGTTGCAGAAGCTGTTCGCAGCGGTCAACTCTATGTGCCGGTCAATAAAGAAACGGGCAGCCACATTGGGCTGGGCATGGGACGTCAAATCTGGGAAAACAGCTCCGGTCAGCGCCAGTTCGTAACGCGCGACATTGGTGCTTCGAGCCTGCGTCATAGCGGCCGGGCATTTATCGTGCCGATTGCAGCCAAAAGCAGCGACAACACTAACGTTTAGCTAAAGCCTGAGGCAAGAGCAACTACATGGCAGTTGCTTCAGCTGTTGCAGTTTCGGTTGTTTCCAGCTTGAAGCCCGGCAAAATACCGCTTGTGGTCAGGAGGTTTTCGCGAATCTTGCGTATTTCAGCGTTCTTGAGAGTGACATCCCGGTAAACGGTCAACATTTGCATAGTTGTGAGCAAGCAAAGATTTTTTCTCTTCGCGAACTCACCCATAGATCCGGGGAAGTCCTCGTCGGTTCTCTCTTTCGGCGCACGATCGGCAAAAGTGCTTGCTACCAGAATGCCTTTGGGCTCCACATCATACTTGCCCCAGTAAGTGATTACAGATTCTGCAAGTTCTGCTAGTTCGGAACGATTCGGTTGCGCGTTGGCAAAAATGATGCGCACAATTGCTTGCATCTTGTCCCCATCGCTGAGCCAGACTTCGCCGGCGCTGGTCTCGGAAATTTTAACCGACCAGCCAAGGGCTTCAAAAACCTTGCAGCAAGCCTGAGTCAAACGAATCCCGGAGAGCGAAAGCAGAGCATCTTTCAGCTCTCCAAGGTTGCGTATCCGATCTTCTATATCATTTATTTTCTGGCGGGCTTTGCGAACCTGCTCGTTCAGATCGCCAAGTTCGAGATGTAATTGTTTGAGTTCGGTAAAGGATACCTTATGACACCATTCCGGCACACCGGGACTGCTTATTTCTTGCTCCATTCTCGACATGAGATCTTTCGCCTCCGGGTTAGCCACGCCTTCTGAGTCATAAGCATTGGTAGAACGAGCATATTCGCGCTCCCGTTCTTCTTTTCGGATCCTTTCTCTTTCCTTCTCTTCCTCCCGGGCCCGATCCAACTCTCTTTGCATTTCGCGCGCTTTTTCACGCTCTCTGTCTTCAGACATTTCGCGCTCGCGTTCCCGCTCACGCTCGCGCTCTCTCATGCGCTCTTCTTCGCGTTCTGTTTCGCGGGCTCTTTCCTCCTTCTCCCGCTCGCGGGCCAATTCTTCATCTCTGGCCTTTTCACGCAAACGTTCTTCTTCGGCGGCTTTCTCGCGAGCCCGAACTTCTTCACGCAGTCTTTCTTCGTCGCGAGCTTTCTCTTCTTCCCTGGCTCTTTCTTCTTCGCGGGCTCTTTCTCGGGCACGCTCTTCATCACGAGCTCTTTCACGCTCACGTTCTTCCTCGCGAGCCTTTTCTTCCTGCCGATTTTTCTCGTCTTCTTTAGCGCGTTCTTCCTCACGCGCTCTTTCTTCTTCTCGTGCTTTTTCTTTTTCACGAGCAAGCTCTTCTTCCCGAGCCTTCTCGCGAGCCTGCTCTTCCTCGCGGTCTCTTTCTTTCTGACGAGCTTTTTCTGCTTCGCGGGCTTTTTCTTCCTCGCGTTCTTTGGCAAATGGCGGAACGTCGTCGTCCAGCTCAGGCCAATCAAGCTTACTTACCTTTTTGTCACCACCGGGAACGAGCTCGTCAAAAGCTCTATCAACAGCGTCGCCCATCTCTTTTTCACTCTCAAAAAGCTTGGAAGGCGGCTCTTCTTTTTTAGCTTTAGAACCGGACGGGGCAAACAGAGCATCGAGATCATCAAAATCAGAACCAGAGGATGAAGAAGAAGCTGTTGTGTCATAAGGCGCATTCTTGCTTCCGGCAAAATCATCATCGTCGTCAGCAAAAAGATCATCGAGCAAAGCTCGTCCTTCTACTTCCGGTTCTTCATCAGGATAATCAGGTTCCGGCTGATCAGCATCAGGACCTGTATGCAAATCGTGCCACTTAAGAATACATTCTTTTAAAACATCATCAAAACGCGAATCATATGGAGCAGGCAGAAAGACCACCTGACCACGCTTAGGTCCGCTTGATTTATAAGCAGCAACTACTTTATCGGAGCCTGCATTGGCCAGAGATTTGTAGCCATCGGCAAGCGCATCTTTTTTCAAACCTGAGCTGAATTCCATTCCCATTTGCTGCAAGTACGCCGAAAAGGCATGTTTCTTGCCCCGCGGTGTGAGCTGAATATCTTTGCCGGCACCTGAACCCTGAGACTTTTGCTTATCAGGGCTGCATTCATATAACCAGAGAAAATTATCCATGGACATGGAAGGTCCTGAAACCGTAAAAGGCGGTGTCAGAAAATAAATCAACAAGCCACCCTTAGAAAGAAACTGGCGAAGCTCATGCTCTCTCAATTCCAGCTCGGCGCCAATAGACTCAAGCACCGAATCACTGTCAAGCTTCAGGCTCGACTCACCGTCGGCAAGCGACTTTTCTGCCTGTCTTGCTGTCTCAGACTTAGGTTCGAATAAGTGAACTATGCTGGTCGGGTTAACAACAATAACGTCATACATTGCAAGCGGCTTGGCTTCCCCAAGCGGCAAAGTAGATGACACACCCCAACCCGGGCAATTTACCCGCAAGACTTTGTCGGCAGCTAAGTTACTCATGATCCCTACCTTATCTAAATCGAAGTGAGTCGGTCTCACTTCCAACCATAGGAGATATACCCACTGGCAAGCAGGGCTCTCGCAAATTTCCAGAACTAGATTAAATTTAGAGTTGCCAAGAGATGCAGCCTGTCAGACTTTCAATGGCAATTTATTCGGGCAGAAAATGAATGTCAAAAAGCTCAGAAAAGCCCAAAACAAAACGCAGCCGTTGAAAAGCGGCTGCGCTTTTAGAACTTTTGCTTTAAGAACGCTTAGTCCATATCACCGAGACTGAAAGAAGCCTGGCTGAAGGGCTTTTCAATACCCTTTTCGACGGCATTCTTCGGTCCGTAATACAGCCCTTCAGCAGTACCGACAATGGTTCCAAAAGGAATGGACAGTACTGAAGCAAACAAGTTTGGCGGAAAATCTTCCTTACCGCCGATATTATCAGCAAAAGTACCGGTGAATTCGCGGATGCGAACTGCGACTTGCCTGGTTACGGCAATCGGAGTTCCAACCACAGCTGCACTACTCACGGCGAGAATTTTCACAGGAAATAGCGCAGTATTTTTTGCCATATCGTTTACGCTGTCGGCTCTTGCCGGCAGAGTTGAGATTACGCTGAGCAATAAACCAGCCGTAAACAGTGCTTTCAGATTCTTCACGTCTAGACCTCCAGTCCAGGGACCCCTACAAATGTTTCAAAGAGTGATGTCTGGTAAAACCGCACACCTTTTGGGAAAGGGGCAATGTATTTCAAAACCGAAGTCATAATAGCATCGCAGTTCTATATTCCCATAGTCGGAGTTCGGTAAAATCAACAAATAGATTGCAAATTACTGAAAGGCAAAGCTGCAAGTAGCTCAGTCCAGACGCCGGACGAAACGCGAAAAGCAGCAGCAGAAGGCGCTTTTGATCGGGTAAAAGCCATATGTTGAAGCCGGGTTCAAACTATCATCGCAAAGGGTTCGGTTTGAAGGATTCCATTAAGGATGACTTGAGTCGTGAATATGAATCCGATCTAATTTCATTTATCAGACAGAATGGCAACGAAGCAAAGAGGGGGGAAATCACAATCCGCCTGGCCCAGGCTTTTGGTTTTTGCTGGGGAGTCGATCGAGCGGTTTCCATGGCTTACGAAACCCGCAAGCAGTTTCCGGATCGGCGCATCTGGATCACAAACGAGATCATTCATAATCCGCTCGTTAACGAGAATCTGCGCCGCATGGATATTCGTTTCATCAGGCAAGAAGCCGACGGCAAAAAAGACTTTTCGCAAATAGGCACAGGCGATGTCGTGATCCTTCCGGCATTTGGAGCATCAATGCAAGAACTGCAGCTTCTGGCTGAGCACGACTGTGAAATTGTAGACACCACCTGTCCCTGGGTTTCGCGAGTTTGGAACAGGGTGGACAAATACAAAAAATCCGACTTCACAGCGATAATTCATGGCAAGTACAAACACGAAGAGACTGTTGCGACTTCGTCGCGCGCCAAGCATTATCTGATCGTCCAGGACCCGGCAGAAGCCGAGTGGGTCTGCAACTATATCCTAGAGGGCGGCAGCAGCCAGGATTTTCTTTTGAAATTCAAAGACGCTGTTTCCAAAGATTTCAACCCGGAGTTACATTTAAGTAGATTGGGCGTGGCCAATCAAACCACCATGCTCAAAGGCGAAACAGAACAAATCGGCAAAATGTTTGAAAAAACTATGCTCAAGAAATACGGGCCGGCCAAACTTGACGAACATTTCCTAAGTCCGGGCGATACCATCTGTGATGCTACGCAAGAACGACAGGACGCAATGCAGGAATTAATCAATCATGATGAACTTGACCTTGTTGTCGTAATCGGCGGCTACAACTCGTCTAACACGGGTCATTTGCACGAGATGGCTATTGCTCAAGGTAAACCGGCTTATCATATAGATGGTCCGGCCTGTATCGGCAAGGACAATTCAATTAGATTCAAGAAAGCACATAGTTACGACGAAGCAGTTCAAAATCCATTTTTGCCGGACGGTCCACTAATAATCGGCTTAACGGCCGGTGCTTCCACTCCCG
>JAIEPM010000109.1 GCA_019748395.1 Candidatus Obscuribacterales bacterium | reverse complement strand
GCTTATTTTCTCAGCTGACATTGGTGGACTTAATGTTTGTAGATCTTGAAAGAATAGAGCCCAGACTGCGCTACGAACTCCTGGTATCGGCAGTTTTGCCACGTCCGATTGCCTGGGTTTCGACACGCAGTCTTTCCGGGGTGGATAATTTAGCGCCATTTTCCTTTTTCAATTTGTTCAGCACAAGTCCTGCTATTTTAGGTTTCTCGCCCGGTTTGAAGCGTGTTTCCGCTAGTTCCGAACTTGTAATGAAAGACAGTCTTCGAAATGTTCTGGAAAGCGGCGAGTTTGTTGTTAATATTGTCAATCTTAAGATGGCTGCAAAAATGGTGCAAAGCAGTGCTAATTATGCCCCGGAGCAAAGCGAATTTGTTGAAGCCGAGCTAAGGTCATTGCCTTCAGAACAGGTCAATGTGGCTCGTCTTGCTGATGCTCCGCTTTCTCTTGAATGCAAATTACACAAAATTGTCGAGCTTGGCTCAAATTCACTGGTGCTCGGGCGCATAGTTTGCATGCATGTGGATGATTCGGTATTGAGCGACGGGAAGATTGATGTTGTGAAACTTCAACCACTGGCTCGACTGGGCGGCGATTTATATGCAACCTTGTCGGAGCCGTTTGAAATTGCCAGGCCGGACTAGAAGCTCATTTCTTTTGGGTTCAGTCGTCTTCTTTTTTGTTTTTGACGTTTTTATTTAGGATCCCAAACCGGTAAAGAAAAAAGAAACCGAATCCGACCGCCGGAATCAGTGCCAGCATAACAAGCAGCGTAAACTGAAGCGGGTTCTCTAGCTTTGTGCTTACCTGGCCTGGTGGTAGCGGTCCTGGAAGAACTTTCGACGGACTTATTGCCGGTTCTTCTTTTAAGATGCTTTCCGGCTTTGCGTTGTCAGGCTCGGCAATACTTGGCTCAGGGTTCTTAGCAGCCGGACTTTCCTCTGTCTCATTTTGGATTTGAGATCTAGCCTCGTTGCTTTTAGTGTCGGCCTTGTTCGCGTCGATAGCGCTCGATAGATTTTCGACTGAGCTTATTGGAGCTCCGGAACTTTCCTTAGCAAGACTTCTGCTCTGACTGTTGTGGCTTTCTACCTTTTTTTCAGGGATTAGAGCGGCGGACTCTTCTTTTGACTTGCCGGGCTCTATTTTTTCAGATCTGAGCTGAGCAGATTTCGAGATCGGCCTTTCTTGCTCTGGAGATTCGCCTGTTTTGATTTCATTCTCTTGCTTTCTTGAAGTCTTTCGCGCTTCATTTTTTTCCTTAGCTTTTAAGAGCTGAGTTTTTTTTCTGGGCGCAGGCTGCTTCAGCTCTTCAGCAGTCTTGACGGCGGGCTCGGGACTGCTCGCTTTCGGCGGAACTGGGCAGGGAATTCCTGTTTTCCAGCAGATTTTGCTGACTCTTTCGGCTTCCGGCCCCTTATTTGCCGAGCCGAAGAGACTGTTCTCCAGCGCAGTTACTCGCTCATCCAGAGACTGATTAGTGTTGACTCGCCCGAAAACTTTTTGCTCGGCCTGTGAAATGCGAATGATCTCGTCGTAATCATAAGCCAGCGCGTCTTTTTGCAGAATCAGCAGCGTATAACAAATAATTGAGACTAGGGCTTTGACCGGAACTCTAGCCATCGCTAAACCACGCTGTGCTCCATGCGCTTCAAAAGCACCTCTAAGCGAGTTGCCAGTTCTTGATCTCTTGGATCAAACTTGTTTTGTTTCACAACTAGAGCCCTTTCGTAAAGAGGTCTGGCCGAGGCATAATCGCCGGTTTCCAGATGACAGTTTGCCAATCCTATCAGATTGTCTGCAACTTCATCATCTGAGGCAGCAGGGTTCTGATCGCAAATTTCCAGGGCTTTTATATAAAGTGGTTTAGCATCGATATAATGCTCTTGTAATTGATAACAATAAGCCAGCCCGGTGAGTTTGGCTGCGAAGTCCGGATGGCTTGAGCCTTTTATTTTTTCTGAAATATCAAGTGCCCGCTTATATAGGGGTATTGCTTCGATATATTTTTTTTGAAATGAATAGCAATTTGCAAGATTGAATAAGGTGTCTGAAACTGCGCTGTGCTCACTGCCGAGTATTTTTTCGCTAATGCAAAGTGCTCTGGAAAAACAGAGTTCCGCATCTATGTACTGTTCTTGCTCGCTGTGGCAAACTGCCATTTGAGTAAGTACGGTGGCAATGTCGTCATGTTCCTGCGCATAACATTCTTCATATACGCCCAGGGCTTGCTTGTAGAATGAAAGCGATTGTTCGAACTTCCTTTGAGAGCGCATGCATGTCGCCAATCCGGCCAGAGCGTCTGCGAAATCAATTGTGTTTTGTGAGCCCAATTTACGCATGGTTCGCATTGATTCCTGGAAAGCCTGCTCCGCTTCCGAATAGCGCGTTTGTGCCAGTAGACTCGCTGCCAACTCGGTTTTGCAGCGAGCAACTTCCATACTCTCTTCTCCCGAAAGTTTTGTATGCAGCGGGATGACTCGATGCAAGTTAGCTTCTGCCTTTTGAAACTCAGAACTGCGATTCCAGACAATAGCCTGACAGGTCAGCGTATCTGCAAGTTCGAAAGTTTTTTCTTCGCTGCTTTTTTCAAAAGTTTCAAGACAGCGTAAGAGCAGCGGTTCTGCTTGAGCAAACTGACATCTGATGATCATTGTGCGGGAAAGAATAAGTAAACAGTCTGCCAGTTCCTCTTTGCTTTTATCCGAGTCGGCATTTTCGTAAAATTTGATAGCTTCCCGAATCGGTTCCTCCACATCATCACAATTTCCGGCTTCGTAAAGACAGCTGGCCAGCTCTTTGTATGCAAAGGCGGTGTCGTTGTTTGCTTTTGAATTTCTGGAAAGAGTCTTAATTGCCTGCCGCAGAACCTGCTCTGCCTCTTCGAAACGTTCTTGAGCTCTGTAGCAAGCCCCAAGACAAACCAGTGTCGAAAAGCTGCGCGCATCTTCGGGACTTTTGCTTTTGAGCAAGTCCAGGGCTTCTTTGAAATATTCTTCTGCTTCTTTAAACTGCGCAAACTGGAACGAGCTGCATCCGGCTTCGAATTTCTCCTTCCAGCTAACTTTTCCCCGAAGGCGGGACCAGATTTTATTGAGCCAGTCTTTCATTGCTCACGCTCTGCCAATGGTCCCGTCTGCCGAGTCAGTAATAAAGATTTCCCCAGATTATCTCGAGGTCATTCATTTGTTTATTCAATATTTCCTGGTCTTTTTTGCTCGGGCTGCAATAAGCCTGCCAGTAGAGATCCCACCATTTGTGATGTGCGTCGCTGCGTCCCTTTGCTGATTCTTCTGTGAGGACCTCCTGCCCAAGCACCATGGGCTTCATGAAGCAAACCCCGTTGTCGCATTCTGCGCCGTTAAAGTCGGATGGATGAATAAGACTGCCCCGTTCTTCCCAGATTTTTTGAATTTGTTTTTGGGTTTTTGGATAAAGCTTGCTCAGCTCAATTTCATTGAGATCGTCGGCTCTGCGACATAATTCGGGCAGGAAAGCCAGAAATCCCTGCTCCGGCAGCTTCTGTTTAGGTCTCAACTCGTTGTGTTCGCTATCGAAAATGCTGATATTTCCGGAAAAGCCGGTGAGCAGTCTATCAAAGAGAGCCTGATGGAGTCTTTTCCAGAGTTGTTTGGTTAGCTTAAACTCGCTTACGTCTGCTACCGCCAGGGCTATTGCCAGTGTTTTTACAGACTTGTTCAGTCTATAGATGTCTGCAGGCTCGCCGCTTTCGAGCTGATTGAAATATCTGTACGCCTCATCCAGAGCTGTTCTCTGGCGTCTATCTGTTCTACCCATCGGCCCGGTCTCCCGATAGAAGCATCAATTGCAGTTCTATATATGCCCAGATCCTCAAGATAATCATCGCTGAAAGCAATGATCATCTGTGCCCCGGGCAGGAAATAGTCAGCCTTTGCGGCCGGCGATGACATAAATTGAGTGCGCTTTAGCTGCTCTGCTCAAAAGCAAGGTTGAGCGTTCAATTAGCAGACTTTTGCCGATTGCAGGTTATAACGCGCGACAGCTTCGTCCCATTTGCCGCTAGCTTTCAGTATGAGTTCGACTGCATCTCGAACCGCGCCTTCACCACCCACATGTTCAGTGACAAAATCAGCTTCGGCCAGAAGCTCCGGACGGGCGTTGGCTACTGCAACGGATAGTCCAACTTTTCGCATGAGCGGCAAATCGGGAAAATCGTCGCCGATGTAAGCTGTTTCCTCGGCCGTGACCCCGGCATCTGCAAGTATTTCTTCAAAGGAAGCAATTTTGTCCAGATGGCCCTGGTAAACATATTTCATTTTGAGGATTTTAGCCCGCTCTTCGGTGGCTGGTGAGACCCGCCCGCTGATCACGCCTGTAGGGATGCCCACAAAAGCACAAAGGTACAAACCCAGTCCGTCATGGGAGTTGAATCCCTTGAATTCAACCATTTTCCCTTCAGCATTTGGAAAGTAATAAAGCTTGCCGTCCGTCATTACGCCGTCAACATCCATGAGAATCAACTTGATTTTGGCTGCTTTTGCTTCTTGTTCGGGGCTGTATTTTCTTGTCATGGCTTTATACTCTTGCGGACGCTTCGGGGCGCTAAAAATTAGTTGTCAGGCTTAACTCAAGCCTGATTTCAGTTATCCTCTCAACATAAGGTGTCGATGGCAAGGGTTTGTGTACTTGCATGAGAATCCTATTGTTTACCAGCCTGCTATGCTTTCACTTGCTTGTGCCAGCTGTTTTTGCTCAGGGAGAGAATCGGATGAATGAGCTTGATCTGAAAAGCTCGAATAAGTCGAAAAGAAGTGCCGGGGGAAGATTTGTGGAAGTCCTGGACATTGAGAAGCTGGATGCTGCTTTTCCCGAAAAAGCAGTCAAAAGATTTGAACTGAGCAAGAAAGCCAGAATCAAAAGATGCGATTTGTTGATTGTCGGTGGCGGAACCGGTGGTGTTGCGGCTGCATTGACAGCCGCCGCTGCTGGTTTGAAAGTTTGTCTCAGCGAGGAGACTTCCTGGCTGGGCGGGCAATTGAGCACACAAGGCGTTTCGGCTCTGGATGAAAATTATCTTGTGGAGAGCAGCGGTGCTACTCGCTCATATAAAGCATTTCGCAATGCAATACGAGCGCATTACAGAGCTCTGGGCGCCGTCGACGGCGCGGCGCGTTTTGAGCCCTATCTAGACCCCGGAAATTGTTGGGTAAGTCGTCTTGCGTTCGAGCCGAAAGTGGCTGTGAAAATTTTGGCTGACTTGCTTAAGCCCTATATAGAAGCCGGGAATTTAGAGCTATTCATGCGCAGCCAGGCATTCAGCATTCGCAAATCAGAGCAAAAAATCAAAGCTGTTCAATGTATCGACCTGGACAGCGCTAAAGTTATAGAGTTTCGCCCACGTTTTTGCATAGATGCCACTGAACTTGGTGCCCTTTTGCCTCTTGCAAATATAGAATATCGCTCCGGTGCCGAATCGCGGCAGGAGACCGGTGAAGCTCATGCACCGGAGCATGCTAATCCTGAAAATGTGCAGGATTATACTTATCCTTTTGTGCTTGAATTTTGTCCATCTGAAAATCACTGCATCGAAAAGCCACCTTTCTATGACGAGTTTTTGCAGCAA
>JAIEPM010000255.1 GCA_019748395.1 Candidatus Obscuribacterales bacterium | reverse complement strand
GTCTTTATTCTTGCCGTTTTGATGGCGGGCAACTTGCGTAAGCAGTTTGTTCCAGCGGTTTGAAGGTTCTTCAAAGAGCAAACAACGCTGTAAACATGACCAGAGCTGATCCAGGCTTGCGGATTTGAAGCTCAAGGAAGTGAAGTTTTGATCCCGGGAAGCAGTCAATTCTAAAGTCACAAAAGGGGGCAAGGCGTTCAATGTTAGCATATCGGCCAGAGCCGGCATCTCTCCGGCAGGCGATTTAGAAGCTTTTGCAGCTGAATTTCAGAAAGTTCCGAGTCTCGACTGTGTAAAAATACCTGTCTTTATGAGCTAAACCCCCTTTGCCAAATTCATTAAAAAGGATATCCTGAACTACATGAAGCTATAGGTACAGCGCCGACAGTATTTGCCAGGTCCCCACGGATCCAGCAATGGCTGTTGGTTTTTTGTCCTCTTTTTTGCTCTACCTGTGCTTTTTTTGAGGGACCTGTTATGAACACGAGCGTATCTGAGCTGGAGTTGTCGGATAAGACCAACGCAGCGCTGAATAACACTGACGCCATCATCGTCAGCGGTTCGCTCTGGCGCGCGATCTGGCAATTATCCTGGCCTCTCTATTTAAATATGATGATCATCTCGGTCGCCACCATCTCTGAAATATGGGTGGGCGGACGCCTTGGCTCGGCTGCACAAGCGGCTGTCGGACTGGGCGGACAGATCTGGTTTTTCATGATCATCCTTGTTGTTGCGTTGTCTGCCGGAACCAACGCCCTGGTAAGTCGATTCTGGGGTGCAGGCGATATAGATAACGCGGTTATGGCTGCCAGACAGTCTTTGCTCTTCTCCATATTTTTCGGCATATTCTCATGTGCCGTCGGTCTTGTCGCTACCAGACCGCTTCTTAGAGCGCTGGGGGCAAGCCCGGAAGTTGAGCAATACGGCTGGGATTTCCTCAAGTTCGATATGATCGGGCAGATACCAATTACAGTTCACTGGGTATCAAACTCCATCTTTCGAGCCAGGGGCAATACCAAGCTGCCCATGTTCACGATGGTTCTGGTTGTGACTTTAGTGGTTGCACTCAACTATATACTTTGCATTTATCCATTCCATGTGGGTATTTCAGGACTGGGAATGTCCTGGACAATTGCAAGCTGTTTGGGTGTGGCTCTGTCGCTCTACTTTCATACGAAGACGGAATTGAAAGCCTGTCTCGCGTGGAATGGACCGGGAATGTCTAAAGACTGGTTTATCCGGATCATGAAAATCGGAATTCCAGCCTGTGTGCAAGATCTCGCCTGGGTTGGCGGCAACTTCGTGTTGCTCTATATCCTAGCCAGAACCGTTTATCCGACCGCCTGTGAAGCTGCCTGGGCTATAGGCTTGCGTGTGGAGGAAACCTTTGGTGGTATGCCTATCTATGCGTTGAGCGCCTCGGTCGCCACGATGTTTGGACAGAATCTGGGTGCCAAAAAGCCTGAAAGAGCGGAGCTTGCCGGATGGAAAGTAACTGCGATTGGTGCAATCTATAATCTGGTCGTCGGTATCATTTTATATTTTGCTGCAACTCCGGTTGCCGGACTGATGAGCAAAGATCCGATGGTAATCGAATACTCTGCACAATATCTGCAAATAGTCGGCCTGTCTCAGCCCTTCGTGGCGGCCTGGTTGATACTTGTCGGGGCCTTGCAGGGTGCCGGATATACCCGCTGGCCGATGGTGGCTACCGTAATCGCCCTTGTTGTATTCCGACTGCCCTTTGCCTGGTATCTGACCATCTCTTCGGGATGGGGACCAATAGGCACATGGACCAGTCTGGCTGTCAGTTCTACTCTGGTAGGCCTTGTGTTGATCTATCAGTTTAAACGAGGCAGCTGGAAAACGCAGGAAGTCTAATCCTGCATTCAAGGCGACAATAATTGAGCCGGACGCAAGTGTTTAACTTGCGTCCTTTGCTCATTATTTTTCTGCCGAGCTCAGGCAGAGTTTTTCGACCAGAGCTGTGGGTGCTTTTCTCTGATGCTGTAAACCTCATCACTACGGCTGACAATTAGATGATCAAGCAAGCTGAGTCCAAGTAAATTAGCGGCTTTGACAAGTTGTTCCGTGGTGTTTAGATCTTCCATGCTGGCGAATAACCTGGAGCCGGATGGATGATTGTGGCAAACAATCAAGGCGTAGCTATTGCTCAACAATGCGGCTTTGAAAACTTCGCGTGGGTGAACGAGGCTTGATGAAATAGTACCGTGAGAAACTTCATGCAAGCCAATAACTTCATGTCTGGCGTTTAAGTGCAAGCTGACGAAGTGTTCTTCGGGAGCGAGTTTCAGCGGTGTCAGAAAATCGGCAGCATCGCCCGGGCTTTTTATGGCGAATAGTTCTTTTACTTTTGTGCCCTCTTCGACAAGGCACAATTTTATTTTCGGAATGCGGTAATCCATTTCTTTTCTGAGCTTTCTTCTTGCGGGCATGCTTTTGCTCCTCCTGCTTTTGTACGCGAATTAATATGGAGATCGCGCCCGCCAATTTCTTCAGAAATTCGGGGCAGCATAATGTGTTCCTTTATGTTTAGACGAAGAACCCTTGCCATGAGTTCAATCTGAATCTGCGATTTTATCTCCTGCTTCTTTGATTCTCTTTATAGAATGTTTGCGCTTTCGAAGAGTCGGGAATAGTTCAGGAGGCGATTCGCCAGCAGCAATATGGACCTAGTCCTTTTTGTTCTGCGCATTGGGTATCGCTTCTGATGGTAATCAGCGGTTCAACTCCGTTAAACCCCGGCTCTCTTCGGGATTCCATTGCTTCGGCAAAGCAAGTGAGAGACCATGTGAATAAAATTCCCGTTTCAAACTTGTGGGATTCTGGGAGAGCCGGACTTATTTTTATGAGGTCACTTTGAAATGGAACGATGGATCGCGACGACAGTTGTAGGAGCAAGTGCCTTGTGCGCTTTTGTTGCTTACTCCTGGGTGTCTAAAAGATTGAAGAAGATTATTGTCTGGGAATATCAGCAGGGACTTCTTTACAGAAACGGCGCCTTCAAAAAGACTCTCGGTGCCGGTGCCTATTGGATTTGGAGCCCAAACGACAGTCTTGTGGTTCTCGACTCAAGACGGCAAACAATAACCCTTTCCGGACAGGAAATAATCACCGCCGATAATGTCGGCGTTAAGTTATCCATGCTTTTGACATACAGAATTGCCGATGCTGCAAAAGCAACAAATCAAAGTTCCAGCTGGTATCAAGAGCTTTACGGCTTTGCGCAACTTGCCGCTCGTGACGTGCTATCGAATATGACAGTTGAAGACTTGTTGAAAGCCAGATCTTCTCTGGGCGATCAACTTCTGGAAATGGTAAAGCCGCAGGCTGAGACAGTCGGAATCGAATTGTCGCTTTTGCAAATTAAAGATCTTGTTTTACCTGCCGAGATTCGCAAAATCTTCGGTGATGTTTTGCGTGCACAAAAAGAAGGTATCGCTGCTCTTGAACGCGCTCGCGGCGAACATGCGGCTTTGAGAAGTCTGGCCAATGCTGCAAGAATCTTGGAGAACAATCCGGCACTTATGAATTTGCGAGTCCTGCAAGCTTTAACAGCGCAGGGTGGAAATGTGCCACCAACAGTAGTGCTGGGTGTGCCGCAGGGATTGATGCCTGTCGGTCCGCCGCTCCCGGGAGGCGATTTCCCTCCGGCTCCACCGGCCAAACCACCAGGACCGCCAGGACCGAAGCCGCCGCCTCCGGAGCATTAAGCGAGAGGGGCTTAAAATTTTTGCGATTGTCAACAGCTGGGCTGATTCAAATTTGAATTAGTCCCGCTTAAGTTTAAAGGCGCAAGCTCGAATTATGCTATGTTGAGTAATTGAGCTCCAATAAGGGTTTTGACAAATGCAAGCGAGAAAGTCGGCGTGCGTTGCTGTCGGCAACAAGTTCATAGGCGGCGGGCATCCTGTGCTTGTGCAGTCGATGACCAATACTTCAACTGAAGATCCTGAAAGCACGGCTTTGCAAGTGAAAGAACTCTGGGAAGCCGGCTCCGAGATTGTTCGAATCACAGTCAACACCAGGGAAGCTGCCGCAGCCTTGCCTGCAATCGTCTCTCGTCTGGAGCGCTGGGGAGTTGATTGCCCGCTGGTTGGCGACTTTCATTACAACGGTCATTTGCTTTTAACAGAATACAAAGATTGCGCTCGCTTACTTGCAAAATACAGAATCAATCCCGGAAATGTCGGGCGCGGCGAACGTCATGACGAAAACTTCAGGCGCATGATTGAAGTCGCGCTTGAAAATAATAAGCCGGTGCGAATCGGTGTTAACTGGGGCTCACTGGATCAAGATCTCCTGGCTCGCATGATGGATGAAAACGCAGCTCTGCCGCAAGCTAAAGACGCGCACGACGTTTTAATTGATGCCATCGTTGAAAGTGCGCTTGCTTCTGCTAAGCTTGCCGAGTCTTACGGAATGTCCGCCAATCAAATTATTCTCAGCGCTAAAGTCTCGGAAGTTCCGGACTTAATAACGGTTTATCGCAAGCTGGCTGCTTCCTGCGGCTATGCACTGCATCTGGGTTTGACCGAAGCCGGTATGGGTTCCAAAGGCATCGTCGCTTCGACTGCAGGTCTTGCGGTGCTGCTTTCTGAGGGCATCGGCGATACAATAAGAGTCAGCCTGACTCCGGAGCCCGGAGCCAGTCGCGCTCTTGAAGTGACAATTTGCCAGCAAATTTTGCAATCTCTCAAGCTCAGAGCTTTCGCGCCGCAAGTGACAGCCTGTCCAGGTTGTGGGCGCACTACAAGTTCTCTTTTTCAAGAACTGGCAAAACAAATTCAAGAATATTTGAATCAGAAACGACCGGAATGGAAAGAGTCTTACCGCGGATTTGAAGATCTCAAAGTTGCAGTGATGGGCTGTATTGTTAATGGTCCTGGTGAATCAAAGCATGCCGACATCGGCATCTCCCTGCCCGGCACCGGAGAAGATCCTCGTGCTCCGGTTTATGTCGATGGCGAACATTTCACCACGCTTGCCGGCGCCGAGCTTGTCAATGACTTTATCAAAATTATGGAAGACTACGTGGACAAACGTTACGGTAACCCTGAAAAGACCGAGTGCACAAGCAGTCTTGCCTGAACTTAGCTTTTGTCAGGTTTTGACTTTATAGACTTCTTCGAATCTTTCGACTTTTGCTTTTCAGAAGAGTGCGAGCTCACTTTCTTAGACGGCTGTTCATTTTTTTTTGATGAACTCTTGTCCTTTTGAGAGCTGCTTCCTTCTGGATGCTGCTTGCCGTTCTTGTTGTGGGTTTTGTTTTTTCCGGCTTTGCTTTTTTCGTTGTCCTTCGCCGTGGCAAGCTGGCCGTTTTCTTTGCCGCTTTTCTCGATTGCTTTCTTTGCGTTTTCTTTCGCGACTGCAAGCGGCGGCAACGAAGGATCGACCACTAAAACATGACGGCTGTTGAAGCCGAGCGCGTAGCCTGCGCCTACGGCGTTGACCACAAATAGAAATGAAATGAATTTGCCTTTTGCGTTCATGTAACTACTTTGTGAAATGCTCGGTATCGTTATAAGTTTCTGTTTCTGCGGCGTTTCTTTTATAAGTCAGCAGAACAT
>JAIEPM010000388.1 GCA_019748395.1 Candidatus Obscuribacterales bacterium | reverse complement strand
AGCCGCGACAGCTCGAATAAAGTCGCAGATGAAGAACAACCCGATCCGAAGAAGGCTCAAAGATGGGCATTAAAATTTGAATGGATAGACTTTACCGAGCTCGACCATGGGCTAATCGGGCACTCCATTCCATTTGACCTGATAGCCAACCTCTGGGCCAAAAGTGAGCCGGGAGAAGGTCTAAAAATGGAAGAAACAGAAGTTTATAAGCCCAATAAACTGAGCAGGCTATTCACAGGAATCTTCCATGAAAAGAGTCATCTTTCAGAAAACCTCGGAATATATAAGCGCGTAGTGATTAGCAAGCCTTTATCTGAGGCGGAAAAAACTCAAAGCTCAAACGAAGATTCGGTTGCAAGTCGCAAAAACGAAGTCAAATAGTTAGGCGAAATAAGAAGCTTCTCTAATCAGGCTTCCGGCAGCTTTCATCAGCTCCCATCAAACCTCTTTCCGCGTAAAGCGGTCTGATTGTCAGACGCAAACGCGGCAAATAAATTGCCCAGATTATAGATATCAGCAAACAATAAATTCCGCAGCCGAGAATCGTAATATTGAAACCATATCGATTACTCAATGCACCACAAATGAGACTGCCTATAGGCGCAGTTCCCATGAATGCCATCGAGAACAAACTCATGACTCTGCCTCGTTTGTCATCATGTACAAGAGATTGCAAAATCGTATTTGCGGCAGCAAGTTGCACCATCATGTTAAAGCCCATAAATGCAAGTACGAGAGCCGCCGCCCAGAAGCTTGCAATCAAAGAAAAAACAATCAGTCCTGCTGCAAAACCAAATGATGACCAGCTAATCCACTTACCCAGACCAACAACACCGCGCCGACGTGCAAGCAGCAAAGCGCCAAGCAGCGACCCCACTGCCGATGCGGACATCAAATAGCCGAGGGTGTTTGCGTCTCCGCCAATTTGCTTGACGAAAACCGGCAGAAGCAAAGCATAGGCCATACCGCCAAGTCCGAAAAAAGCCAGCAAGGAAATTAAGGCCCTGAGCGGCACAGTATTCCACACATATTGCAATCCATCCATCAATTCAGCCTTGATGCTCCCGGAACCTTGCTTGGAAGGAGAGAAGTCACCACGAATTGCAAGCATGGCAAGTATTACTGCTATGTAGCTTAAAGCATTTAGTAAAAAGCAAAAGCCTTCGCCCATCGTTGAAACAACGAAGCCGGCCAGAGCCGGTCCAATCATACGCGTCGCATTCATCAAAGTCGAATTCATGGCGATTGCAGCGGGGAGATCGGCACGATTCTCCACAAGTCCTACCACAAATGCCGAGCGAGAGGGCATATCAAATCCGCTGATCACTCCGGACCAGACCCCCAGAGCGATCAAATGCCATATCTGCAACTGATTAGTCAAAACCAGCGCCGCCAGCACGGCAGCCTGTAACATTGCAAAAATCTGGGTTATTAAAACTACACGGTGCCTGTCAAAGCGATCAACAAGCACACCGGCTATTGGCATTGTAAGCAAAGAAGGCAACTGACTGGAAAGACCAACCGCAGCAAGCAAAAAAGCATTACCAGTGAGTTTATAGGCAAGCCAGCTACTGGCCAGCATTTGCATCCATGTACCGGACTGAGATATGAGCTGCCCTGCAAAATACAGGCAATAACGTGGATTAGAGAAAACCCTCAATGCTCCCGGCATTTCTTTCGTCGGACCTGCTCGAAATGTAGTAGTCACCGCGATAATCCTCTGTTTCCCGAGGACAGTCGTCCTCAATAGTGTACTGAAATAATTAGACGACAGAGAGCGCTTTTGTTCCCCTTTAATCCGCCCGCCCCTTTTTATCTTCAATTAAGAAAGTCCGGTGTCAAAAATGTTTCCATCTAAAGCAGGGTAATCTCCGTGCCGAAAACTGAGAAACTACTTCCATCGAACGCGAATGTTTCGTCCAGCAACCGATGATGAGAACAAAATTCAAAACACACAAATTAGCATCCTGAAGTACTGACGAAATATCGCAGCTGCCCACACACAAAGATCCCTGCTTGCCATGACGGCAAAAGTTCCTGCACTTTTGCCGTCATGACATTTTTAGTGCCCTGGCGGAATTCTACATAATTAGGATGATTTACGTAGATTCTCAGATGCGATTGAATAGAACTACTTCGTTGGTGCGATTATGCTGAAGCCGTTGCCGCCTGATTCTGCCTGTCCGATTAACGTTTTGCTCGATATTATCAGTGCAAAATGGACTGCAGAAATCATGCGAGAGCTGGCTCTGCACCCGACCAGAACTCGAAAATTCCTGCTCCACATTCCCGGGCTGAGCATGAAAGCATTATGCAGGCGTCTTCAAACGCTGGAGGAAGCCGGGCTGATAAACAGGCAAGAATATCCCGGAAAGTCCCTGAAAGTCGAATACAGCCTGACACCCCATGGAAGGCGACTTTGCGCCATTTTTGAAGATCTTAAATCTCTTGAAGAACAGATGAACAACAACTGCCTGTCCTGTGTCTGTTCGATGGAACAGGCTTGCATCAACAACCCATCCAAGTTCAATTGCCCACATCGCCGCATAAAAGAGCCCAAAGCCGGGTCTTGAGAGTAACAGGATCCTGAGCCGAATTTCATGAGTTCAGAAATCAGCCTGCGGATCATCCAAAAGTATGATGCCGCAGCGCTCCTAATTTAAGAAAATTGCAAAAGCGCAAAATGCGCACATTTACACTTGCCTGAATATAGAGGTCGGACGATATGCAGACTTATGATGCAAATGACAATCTGCCTGCAGATTACAAAGCAGCACTGATTGACTTGCTCTCATTCCAGGCTGATTCGGAGTTTGCCGGTGGACAGAGAGTGCTTGAGAATCTGCGCTTTGCACGCCGTCCGGAAGAGGCATACAGACTCTCGAAAAAAGCAATGGAAGAATTTGGTCATGCCTGGTATTGCTGGGAGATCCTGGCACCACTCGGTATCAATGTAGATGAGCGAGTCACGGAGTTACTACAGAATCCCGAACATCCAAACCCGAAGAAAGTGCGAGTAATTAACGGCTTCAGGAAAGAAAACTGGTCGGCTTTCTTCCAGGACTGGTCGGACGTCGCCATGTTCTCTACAGCAGTAACTCCGGCTGCAGTTGTGTTTCTTGGTCAGTACAGGGAATCTTCTTATCTGCCCTGGAGACGAGTAAGCGAGCGCATCTGGCAGGAAGAAAAAGGTCATCTGGCTTTTGGTGTTTGGGCAGCAAAGCGAGTAATAGAATTTGAAGGCGAAGCAGGCAGAGCCAAACTGCAAGCCGCCGTACCGAAATTCATGAAGATGGGACTGGGCTTTGGCGGAAGACCTTCTGATGACAGTAAACATTTTCAGAAGTATTTTGAATACGGATTGAAAATCAAAACAGCTCAACAAGTGCAAGAAGAATATCTTGAAATTGTGCAAAAGCGCTTTGCCGAGTTGGGTCTGGTCGTCCCAAAAGACATAGAGCCTGACTATGAGATGCGAGTCGGCTACAGCATCGATGATGAACAACTGGCTGCTTCGGGCTCAAAAAAGTAGGAATAGTCCATGACTGCATACACTGAGCGCCTTTCTCAAAAGGACAAAGAGCTGATTGCTGAAATCGCAGAGGGGCGCTCATTCAGCCATGCAAATGAGAGCTCTCCGAAATACAAGGAACTCGTTTCCGGACTCTTGCTGCAACTGGCCGATTCAGAGCTGGCAGGGGCATCGGGCTACTCGCAATTGCTTCATCTAGGTCCGGATTTGATCTGCAGACTTGAGCTTTCAAAGATTGTGCACGAGAAGTTCCTGCTGGCAACAAGTGCGTATAAACTAGTCAGCGAGCTGGGAGTAAATGTCGAAAAATACTTCCTGCTACACTCCTGGGAAGCACGCATTCAAAGGCATGCACAGTTGGGTTATCGTCGTGCCTCATCGGACAAAAGACTAAACGCATTGATGTACCCCTTGCACAGTTGGCCGGACATCTCGGTGTTCACATACATGATGGCAAGCATGGCACGCTTGCAGTTTGAGGAATTTTCGCAAGCCAGCTTTCTGCCTCTGGCGAAGCTGGCTGCAGACTCACTCAATCTTGAAAGGCGGCATGCCGAGCACGGCTTGAACTGGCTTAAAGGTCTTGATGCGCCTGAAAGAGCCGAAGCGCAGCTTTCCATAAACTACTGGTTTGAGAAGGTCCTGAAGTCTTTCGGTCCAAAAGATTCAGAAGGCAATATCATGCATCGCGAGTTTCGCCTGAAACATCGCAGCAATGAAGACCTGGCTAAACTCTGGAGAAGCGAAATAAACTCCGCGCTTTCCCAACTGAATTTGCAGATACCCGAAAACGACTAAGATGCTGCAACACGTTACAGATCCTGAAATGTGCATCCAATGTTCAGCCTGTGAAATGGCCTGTCCATTGAAAGCGATCCAGGCAATTTGCGGAAGATATTGCATTGACGCGTCGATTTGCAATGAATGCAAAAAATGTGTTGAAGAATGCCCCACCGGGGCAGCAGACTGCTATATAGAAGTCCACAGAACTTACTCTGTGGACGAGCAAGCCGCCTGGTCGATCTTACCCAAAGAATGAGTCAAGCGCGAAAAGCCACGGTTCCAGAAATGCAACTTTATGACTCCTCGACTTGCAGCCATAATTCATTTCTTCTCAAGAAAGGCAGTGTCCACGGCGGGTTATAAAACGCACGCAAAACATTTCCACTTGTTTTTATTCCTTTGCTTGTAAGACATTTTCGCAGTTCAGCTTCGCGAGCATCAAAACTCGCGTCTGACGTCGAACCTGAGAAACGAATTACAGCATAACTGCATTTGGGAATGGTCAAAAATTTTATTCTTTTATCAAGCGCTTCCGGCAAAGACTCCAGACTGTATCGGGATGGCATGTAAAAACGCATCACGCTCTTTTCTTTAGAGTTCGAAGTCGTAACCGGCACGGTCATCGCGATCTTTTCCGAACTATTGCTTTCAGTCACAGGGACAGTCATGCTGATTTTGCTGCGAGATTTGTTCTTGCCGAATATATAAGCGGCGAGAATTCGAAATCCATTGTCAGCGGCAGCTTTGCCATGTCCGTCCATTTCGACTTGCGCAGCGATCAACTCCGGATAGGCGCGAAGTTCTATAGACCCACTCAGCCTCTTGCTGCTGTAGGCCGGCTCTTCATAGTTCGCCAGAGCTTCCGAAGAAGCTGCAAGTGCAAGTAATGCAGTGCCGCCTAGAACGCCAAACAGTAACTTTCCTTTCATCCCATATCCTCTCAAAGCAAGTTTTTAAAATTCTCCTCTTTCTCAGGCAGTTCCAGTTAAGATGCGCCTGCAGGGGTCCCCGCTTACACCCGTAGGGGCTCTGCCAGGCGGCGCCCGGCTTGCACCTGTAGAGGCGCTGCCATGCGGCGCCCGGGCGTCGAACTCGGCCAGTATCAATCGAGACCGGCCAGGCGGCAAAGCAGTATGACTATGAAAGGGTGACGCATGGCGTCCCCCCAATACAGATCGGTTAAGATCTTTAATGGGCTTAAACCCTGGACCGAGGGCGATTTGGGGAATTTTACTTAGGA
>JAIEPM010000400.1 GCA_019748395.1 Candidatus Obscuribacterales bacterium | reverse complement strand
GTTGTCCGGCCGCATATTTCGCCACATTTGCAACAAGACCGTCCTGACCGATCACAAGCACAATATCCTTTTCTGTAAAAATGAAATTCGAAATGAATTTTCTATCGACAAATTGCAGATTTAAACCAAGATCCAGTTGCTCGGCTGCTTCCTCAAGAGCTTTTTCATAGGCATCATTTTCCTTTTCATAATCTTCAAAGTCCGCACCTGAGTGCTTTATGTAAAACTTCGCCTGTGCTTTGGTATTGAAGCGAAGCAGCAATTCTTGCAGTCGGGTGGGGCGAGTTATAACGACAATTTTTTCGTACATGGTTTTTCACTCCCGCTGGCTTTGCTCATTTTTTGCTGTGTGCGGAGTTTGTCTGATTTGAATTGCCGTTCTGACCATGGTCTGCAAGCAGTGATTGGAGAAGGTCCGGCGTTAAATTGATCTGTCCGATTTTGGCCGCATTTTCAGCAAGTTCCTGGAAGGCCATGGACATCGCAAGTTTTGAGTCTCCGCCCTTTGCGGCCATGGCCATCAATGTTTTCCAGTCAACCTGTTGCACTTGTTTGAGCGTCGCTTCCAGTGCGTAAGCATGGCTATCGGCCTCTTTCTTGTCATTCTCGATTTTGCTGTCGACCAGTGTGGCGCGCTGTGCTTCCAGTGCGATGTCGGCTGCCATCTTTGTTTCGCGAATTTCTCGGCGCTTTTCTTCAACGGCGATTTCTGTTTTTAGCTCACTTTCCTTGATGCGGCGCTCTTCTTCGACAGCGGCATTACGCCTGGCATAAATTGCCTGGTCCGACTGCTGTTGTATACGTTCTCTTGTTTCTGATTCCAGCGCACGCGCCATTTCTCGACTGGGGGTGATCGCCAAAACGGCAAGATCTAGTACCTGTACTCCCAGTGTGCCCAGCACTTCCGATTTTTTCAGGCCTTCGAGAACGCCCGCAACCATGGCTTGCGGCTGTTTCAAGATCTCTCTGATTGGCAGCGGTCTTATAACCGATTGCGCAATTACTTGAGTTGCATTGATCAGGCGGGCTCCCAATAAATCCATCGGATTTTCGTCGGTAGCAGCCAGATACTTGCCTTTTTTGTCGACGGAGAATTCCAGCATTTGAGACGTTGTTTCAGGCGCAGAAATTCTATAACTGAGCTGCCCCTGCACTGAAAGTTCCTGAAAGTCGGAAGTGACTTCTGTGAAAATGAATGAGACGTCCTGACTATTTAAGGGCACGTCCATGACTGTGCAAAATGGTGCGAAATACCAGAAACTCAAGCCTGGTCCCTGCTTAACGACTCTACCTGACTGATGCAGAATCACGTAAGTTGTGGGTGCTGATTTTTTGAATTCGAAACCAAACATTTGAGTTTCTCCTTACTGGGTTGCCATCATTGTTTTTGCCAGAAAGCGTAAGAGGGACGATTACTATCGTAATAGGCTAGCGTCCGTTTGTCAAGCGGACTGCTTGAGTGATTAAGGAACAATTGGGTTCATCTTGTTCTGGATCTCTTATGTCATGTGAAAAACTACGATAACTGGCTTGGCCATCTGATCGCTTTCTCACGCTTCTGGGCGGCAATCAAAGCGCTTTATTCAAGGCTTCAAGCAATAGCCGCAAGAGCCGCCATGCAGTCTTAGTTCCAGAGCAAATCACTAAAAAGCCGAGTGTCGCACTGCATGTTTCTGCAGCTCTGCAGTGGCAAATTTGGCTTTGCTTGCTCTGCAGTCTTCCCTGCTTCGGTTCTTTGATTCGCAAAATCGCCTTCTGAAGTGCCTCAGCCTGCACTGTGCAATTGTGCAGGTCTTTATGCAGCAGGACACATTGAGAAGCCTTTCATCTAGCCATAAATTAAGAATAGGGATGTCGGAGTGCGGATTATTATGCATTTGGGAAATCAAAGAATTGGTTTTGCTAAGTTAAACAGTTGCTTGCAAAGTTCAAGTCCACAAAACTGCAATTATGTATGGGATGAAGGTGCGGTCGCCCTGCAAAATTCCTATTTTGATGAAGCTTCTTATCGGCAATCGAAACTAAATCGACTGATTGCGCTGGACTTGAGCCTATCCTCTTATGAGAGAGCTGAGCTTATCAATCAAGTTTTTACTGCGAATAAAGATCTCTTACTTGCTATATCGCATGCGCTTCCTGCCGAGTGGAAACGTCTGGATTGTGAGCTTGATGGAAGGATACATGAAGCTTTGCAGGAAGCCGAACATCAGATTCAGCTTCGAATCTCTCGCCAGAATATTGCTAAGACGCAGGTTCTGGAGGGCGGTTGGATGTCTGCTCATGATCTTGGTGCGATAGTTGATTTGACTCAGAAAAATCGCTTCAACGCTGCCGGTCCGTCCCGATTTGTGACTCGCAATCGTCACTAATAGATGATTTCAAATTAGCATTCAGTGCTTCAAGTCGCTTCGATTCATCATTGTGGAAATGACTTGCAGCAGATGGTTGTGCAGCAGAAAATGTCCTTGTTCTGGCACTATTTCCAGTCTGGCTTTGGGAATCGTATTTTTCAGGAAATGAGCGGCCGAAATCGGGCTCAACGAATCGTCGCTGCCGTGCCATAAATGCACTTCGATATCAATTTTATGCAAGTCTATTTCCCAGCTTTCTTTGATGGCCAGGTAATCATCAAATATGCTCTGATAACCCTGTTTGATGCTGTCGTTGAAGTTAGCTACGCTTTCTTTCGGATTTTGTTTTGCGAGGATCTCTCTATCTGCTTTTGCGCTCAATTCATTTATCATCATCAAATGCAAAAGCTTTGGCGGCAGACTGGCGGCGGCTTGCAGCAGGCTGCCCGGGAGCCATTGAATTTGCCGCGGGCATTTGAGCAGCCATCTATCTATAAGCAGTCCTAATTCATCTATTTTGTCGCTTTCATTAAGAGGTCCTGCTGAGCCGATTGTTCCTGCTCTCATAATTCTCGGCGAAAGTTTCTGGGCGCAAATCAGAACATATGGTCCACCAAGCGACCAGCCGAGCAAGGGTAATTTTTCTATTTCCAAAGCATCGAGCAGCTGCTCTACGTCTTTGACCCATGATAAAAGCGAGCGGCCGGGCAGTGGATCTGACAAGCCTGTGCCTGGGCGATCGGGAGCAATGATACGTATTGAATTTTTTGCACAAAATTCAGCTGCAAATGCTATATCTTGCCTGCTTGAGATTCCGCCGTGAAAGTAGAGCAGCGGCTCCCCATTGCCTTTGCCGTACTCGGCGAAAGCCAATCTACGTCCGTCGTTTAGACGTAATTGCAGTCCGTCGCGAATGTGGTCTGAATATGACATGGCTCAAGGAATTTGCCGACTGTAAATCTTGCCTTCTGCAATTGAAATTGTAGAAAGTTACCGAGCAAAGTGCCATTGGGAACTCAAGGTTGCTGTTCCGCTTCGCTATCCAGCTTTGACTCCAGGCTTCTGGCTTCCTTTTCGTATTCTGCAGCTTTCTTATCATAATCAGGCTTATGATAAAGACGATAATTAATTACAACGCTGTTCAGGCTGTCTCTCAAGAATTCTTTATCGGCCGGAAGATTCTCTCTTATCAAACTGAGTACCGATTCCAGGTGCGTTCTAGCGGCATCCAGCAATGAATCATTAATGGCCTGGTCTCGTTCAAGTTGACCAAGCATCATTTCTGTTTGCAATTTTAAGCGCCAACCCTCCAGTTTGCTTGGAGTTGCGGGACAGAATTTGAGTGCTTGCTCAAGAATCGTTTTTTCATCGTCGAAGCGCTGTTGTTGTCGATAACACTCGGCCAGAATATTGCGAAAGCGAACATTCCACTTCCAGTCTTTCAGTTCCATGCCGTCGTAGACCTTGATTGATTTTTTCAGCAGTAATTCCTGCTTCTCTTTCGAGCGTATCGATAACTTATCTGCCAGGCGCGCGATTCTTTCTGCAAAAGCTGTTGCCTGCTGGGCTCGTTCTTCGTTTTCGCTGCTGCTTCCTGACGGCGCTTCCCATTTTTTGAGAAGGTTCATCGCGTTATCGTATTCATGGTAGACCTTTTCGTTCGCAAGTCTGACAAGCTCGCGATTAATTGCTTCCTGCCCGCTGTAATCCCTCGCCAGCCCGTAAACTTCCCCGAGCTTATTCAAAGTCGTTTCATAACGGGATCGACCATCACTTATCTGGTTTGTTACAGCTTTTGCTGCCAGAAGTTCTTTTATGGCTTCCTGATATTTTCCTTGCTTTTCGAGATCGTCCGCGCTGGCTAAGTAATGCTGCCAGCTCAATTTTGAGAATGGTGTACCCTGATCTCCGGCTGGTCCCGGGTAGCAAAATAGATAAGTTATTCCGGCCACAATGGTGGCAAGAACCAGTGTCATGGAAATCGTAAAACTCCTGCGCCACTTCTGTGTGACTTTCTTTTCTGCAAGTGATACATGTGAAGCACTGACGCTTCCCACAACGCCTGAAATCTTGCGTTCCGGCACTGCTCCAACTTTCAAGCCTTTAAGTCCTGAGGCGTAAGCTGCATCAAAGAGAGCTTGCTTCAATTCATGAGCAGATGCATAGCGATTGTCCGGGTCTTTTTCCAGGCATTTCAAAATTACGGCGTCGATATGTGCAGGCACTTTTGCATGAGCGAACTCGGCAAGAGCTCTGGGCTTTTCGCCTATGTGTTTGGCGACTGTACTGATGAAAGTTTCTCCCAGCAATGGAGGTTCGCCGGAGAGGGCTTCATACATCATGCATCCGAAGGAATAAAGATCGGAGCGGGCATCAAGGGTGGTGCCGCTGCATTGTTCCGGGCTCATGTATGCCGGTGTACCGAATATTTCGCCGGCCATGGTGAGTTGTTGCTGCTTTTGACCGTCCGGAACCGGAGCGATAACTTTGGCGATGCCGAAGTCTACTAGCTTAACCAGCTCAGTTCCGTCTTCTTGCTCAATGACTACAAGGTTTGAGGGCTTTATGTCCCTATGGATTATGCCTTTTCGATGAGCGTGTTCCAGTCCGTCACAAGCCTGTGTGAAAATATCGAGGGCTCTGGTAAGCGGTAGGCTGCCTGTTTCCTCAAGGATTTCACATAGGCTTTTGCCTTCCAGGCAGTCCATTACAAAAAAGGCGTGGCCGTCGGCCGTGACGCCGAAATCATGGACTGTTACAACGTTCTGGTGATTGAGCGCGCTGGCGGCTTCGGCTTCCTGCTGAAAACGGGCGCGGGCGACTGCATCGCTCGTACCGGTTTCATGCAGAAGCTTGACGGCTACTATCCGCTTCATGAATTTGTGGCGAGCTTTGTAAACTTTGCTCATGCCACCCTCGCCCAAAAGCGAGATGATTTCATACTTATCGGCAAAGAGAGTGCCGATAAGCGCGTCAGCACCGGGCTTTTCGGGTTTCGAGTCCGGCCCGTTCGATGAGCTCTTGACTGTCAGATCGTTATTATCAGTCACGCCAAACTCCCTGCCAACTGCTCCATTGTACTTTATCCTCAGCAGCCCGGTAATCCCGGAATCTAAGCCGGGCTTTCGGGTATAAGTCTTTTGGAGGCTGTTTTGTGGACCAAGAGCTTGAACAAGAGCTGGAATCATGATTTCC
>JAIEPM010000459.1 GCA_019748395.1 Candidatus Obscuribacterales bacterium | reverse complement strand
TTTCCAGATCAATATATCCACCAGTTGCGCTTGCACCGGTAACAGTCAAAACAGGTCCATTTGCCGTGAAGTTGACACCGGCGAGCATCGTGATGTCGCCGCCGCTGCCTGTAGGCGAGCTGCTGTCGATAATCCCGGCGCCTTTGCCTGCAATGATGTTTCCGCTGGCGACAATTGCCAGGTCTTCTCCGGGCGTTATAATTGCGCCGTTAATTACAATATCGCCGCTTGTGTTATAGATCATCGGATCGTTTGCAGCCATTTTATCGACGAGCAGATTGCCGGATGAAACACCTGCACGAACTATTGGTGCAGAAAGTTCAAGTGGGCCGACAATGCGCTCAACATCCAGTTGAATTCCTTTATCAGCTGAAATTGCAATCTTGCTGCCTGCAAGCGTGCCTCCGAGCACATTAAGGACTTCATTTAGCTGTGCAGCTGTTCTGATATCGAGGCTACCGCCTGCCTGCAAGGTGCCCATAATGTTGTTTATATTGAGAGTGCTTCCGGCAATGTTGTTAATATTGAGATTGCCGACGAGCGCTTGCATGATTGCCGAATTGTTCAAATTCGCAGCGGCCACTGCCATGTTACCTTGCATGGCTTGTATTTGACCCTGGTTAACAATATTCAGCGCTTGCAAGTTCATGTTCATCATGGCTTGCATCACAGGCGAAAGACCGGCAGGACCGGGAGCGTTGATAATCGAAGTACCGGCAATGGCGGTCAAATTACCGGAGCTGCTGATTGTTCCGGCGTTGGAGATAATGCCTTGCGCAAGAAGAGTCAGGTTAACTTGTGATAGAAGGTTATTGAAACCTGCCAGTCCTCCCGGTGGTAAAACCGTAGTGAGTAATGCGCCTGGTTGGTTGAAAATGTTAGCAGCTTGAATAATGGCTGTATTGGAGCCGATTACGGAAGATACTGCGTAGAATGTACCGGCATTGGTGAAATTGCCTGAAATATTGAGCGAAGATGCCACACCAAAGTCTCGCAGCCCTGTAACTCCGGCTGGTAAGATTAAGCTCTGGTATGGCATTAGATTTGTCAGGTTGATGCTGCCGCCTACGGCGTTTCCCATCGGACCAAGTTGTAATGTTTGTGTCCCCGTGGTCATAACCTGCTGTACTGCTACCAGTTCTGCCGGTGTTAGAACGTCGGTAGAGTTGATGGTAACTGAGCTGCCGGCGAGGTTAATCGCGACCGCGCCCCCGCCAAGCAATGTGTTGGCAGCTGTCGTGCGTTGTGTCGAGGAAAGATCGAGGTTTACACCTGTGGAACTCGTTCCTGAACTACTGGTGTCGGCTGTTTGAGCCTGCACGGCAGCGAACGTTGAGCCGATTTCAAGACTCAGTAGTAGTGAGCATAATTTCCGCGTTAGATCTACTTTCTTGCGCATGAGAACTCCCATACAGCTGTGGCTGTAATTCTCGGAAACAACTTGGACCGCAGTTCAATCATAGTTGTTTTCGGGGGAGGTGGCATCACTCACTGGATTGACTAAGAGCTAAGTCTAAGGAGCGAGTATTTGATGCTCTTGAACTTTTCTTCTCTATTATTCTGAAGGAGTATAGCCAACTGGTGAGTTTTATGATCTAGCTGTATTTTCGGTCAAATACCAAATTTTGCTCTCATTTCTTCGGCAGCTTTTGGTGCTTTGTCAGACTCAATAAAATTTTTGATTTCAATCGCACACTCGTCTGGCGACTTATTGCTGTTCT
The DNA here is from genome assembly GCA_019748395.1 of Candidatus Obscuribacterales bacterium. Classification (GTDB taxonomy): domain Bacteria; phylum Cyanobacteriota; class Vampirovibrionia; order Obscuribacterales; family Obscuribacteraceae; genus JAIEPM01. The sequence goes on along the minus strand of JAIEPM010000459.1, from coordinate 3,809 downwards.
CTATTTCAAGATCGTATATTGCATCTTTGTGAGCGTAAATTTGAGAACCTCTTGCCCAACCCAAATAGCGATCGCCGCGGGCTGCTTCGCGGCGCGATAGTTCTTGATCCGAGCAGCGAATACCTATGTAGTATGTTTTGTAGTTTTCTAAAACACGAAGCGATTCAAGAAGCCATTCTTTGGTCCAGAAAACTTCGTCTGCGATAACATTTAGCCCGCGATCAAGATAGGCTGCGATGGACTTGTATCGGGCCAGCATGCTTTCGTTTAGGTATTTGCCTGGCAGAATTCGAAAGTATTGCTTACCATCTTCGTCCCGGTCTTCACACCAGCTGTAATACTGTGGAGAAACAGTTTCCAGATCGATTTCTTTTTGCGGCATCGAAAACCAGAATAGATCGATACCCAGCAGAAAATACGGTTCCTGAGCAATTTCCTGAAAGGCCACAGCCATGCTGGTTTTCCCAGCGCTTGAGCCGCCATTGATAATAATCAGCCGGCCTGCTGTCATGTGGATTGCTTGGCTTTTCCAGCAATCATTTTTTGATGCTTCGATTCAGCGAATTTCTTGAGATCCGCAATTTGTTCTTTTACTTCACAGGTGCTGGCTGCATCTGTAATCTGCCTTGCAAATGGAATTTTCAAACCGGTGTCGATATAGCTGCGTAATTTGACCCGAGTGTGTTGTCCGTCATCAATAGGATCAAAAGTCCATTCACCTTCAAATGCTTTCAATTTATCCGAGCGAACAAGATTAAAACTGACTGTGCTGATCGGTGAGTAAGTTTCTTTATAAACACAAGTCGCTTTCCCGATAATAGGCAAGCCGTCAAAAGTTTCCTCAACCAGACTTTCGGTATCGTTACTTGAAAGTACTTTACAACCACTTGGGTCTTCCTGCCTCATTTCCTTAACCATTCCGAAGGCAATTTCAGGCGGCGCCATAACGGTCAGTTCTACACTAACACCTTTGTGACCGGAGCATGATCCGGCGTTCACTTCGCTGTAAATAGTGCTTGCACTAAGAACAAGCGTCAAAGACAAAACATTTTTTAGGACTCTTGACATCGCACTTCCCAGCTCACTTTGAATCGCATATTTTATCCGGTGCTACTTTTCATCGTCCCGAGCAAAATTTAAGGACGGCTCCTGGTGGAAGGAACCGTCCTTTGTAGAGAATGCAAGACCGAGCCCGGCAAAGGCTCGGTGCCTGCTTTTCGGTGATGTGGTGTGTAGGTGTAAGGAGGAACGAAACTTTATGCAGTAATCTTCAGCGGATGAACTGCAACTTCTTCTTCATTGGCGTGGATCTCGGTGATGATCTGCCGAAGTTCAATTACATCCATATGTTCTTCCGGGTAATATTGAAGAAGGATGTCGAGCTGGCGTGTGAAGGCGGTTTCTGCAGCTTCCTTTTGATCAAGAGCGTATTTGATCATGCCGAGGTTGAATAGATATTCCAATAGCTCCGGCTGATCTAATCCGACCTGCTTTTCCATCTTCGTCAGTGCTTTCTGATGAAGACGGGCGGCTTTGGCATAATCTCCTCTTTCTTCGGCGACGTTTGCCAGAGTTTGCAGTTCAGCTGCGGTTTTCATAATTGCCTCCTTGTGGAATTGGCCAGAGTTCGCACGTTAGACTTCACCCCCTCATTGAGGGAGTTTGCCTTATGCTATGTGTTACTTGGTGAGAAATCTGTTTGGAAGCCAGCCTTGCGCTGCTTCCCTAACATTCCAGCAAGATACTATCTTTTGCGCTGCTCCACTGTGTACACAGACACTGGGGTGGAATGCAAAATCTCAACTGGATTTGTTTGATTTCTGTTATGGTCAATAATAAGCCGTGTCTAAGACGATTAGCAAGATGCTCGAACGCATACAATTTTTATAGACTGGCAATATATCGATCCCCGAAAGCTCCTTCTGATAAGGCTTGGCGAAAGGCCACCATAATGCATAGTTTCATTAAATCGAAGATTAAACGCGCGATTTAAGCTTTGGGATATACATGCAAATATGTCGGGAGCCTGATGGATATTGATTTGTATGCATTGCTGCTAGTGATGGATATCTTTGCCTCGTTTGATTTTTCGTATCAAGCTTTTCAGTTTTCGCTTGCCAGCCCGCTTTCGCTGTGCCCGTGGTGGAGATGCTTTGGTCTTGACTTTTTCGGCGAACTGGAGCTGATTCCGTCAAAAACGGCTTCTTTAGAGGGACTTAGTCTATTAGATGATGCGTTGCTAAACTAAGAGGCAGTCTCCATGAAGGAGCTGCCTCTTCTTGCTTCCCGGCAAGGCTGTTTATTAGTCGGATCTCAGTTGGCTATCCATATATAGAAATTCAAAACAGCAGCAAAAGAGATCCAGGCAATATATGGAATGAAGAGCAATCCTGCAATTTTGTCGATTCTATGGAAGTAGATTGCTGTGGCAATGTTTGCCAGTTGCAAAAGAACGATGTCAACCAGAGCAAAACCCGGATTGTGCAAGCCGAAAAAAATGATGGTCCAGGCGCAGTTGAGAAAGAGCTGGCAGTTGTAAGACGTTAGGGCGTTGCCGATATTTTTTGTATGGCGGCGGCACCAGACACGCCACATAGCCACGGACATTGCTGAGTAAAGAAAGCTCCAGGCGGCAGCAAAGACCCAGCCGGGCGGTGTGAAAGACGGCTTGTCGAGCATGGCATACCAGTGTGGAATTTCGCCCTCGGTGATGATACTGCCGATGGTGGCGATGCCGAAAGCGATTGTGAGAAAGACCGCCAGTGAACGCCATTGTTTGCTGATGCTCGGGTTTGCAGAAATTTTGCTGTAGGATTGCATGGTCGATTCCGCCTTCTTCGGTGTGCGCAGGGTTAAAAAGATGACCTGTTATTCAAGGACATGACTAGACTTCTGGGCAGCCCCAGATTATTGACTTCATTGAAAGTATGTTCGGAAACAATGTTTAAATTCTGCTCGTGGGCAAGTTGATCCACAAAGTCTGCGCCGGATTGATCTTCACCAATTAAGAAGAAAACTACTTTCAGTTCATCGGCTCTGTTCAAGCGACTGTTTGCAGCTTGCAGCATTCGTCGAATTGCTCCTTTATTGTCGGCAGCTCCGTCGGTGATGATTGTGATCATCAAAGGACGACTTCTCATGCCTGAATCTCTTTCCTGGAAATAGCGATCTAATTCGGCTTTCAAAGCGTTGGCCAAATTTGTCGAACCATCAGGCTTGCTGCCGCTGAAAATTCTGTTGATATCCTGAACGGACGCATTGGAAAAGCGATTCCAATTATTCGCAAACGGCAGAATTGTGATACCGGCCGGCATGGCTCCGGCAGTTTGCCTGGCCAGCATCGTTGTTTGCTGCCTGCACCATTCCCAACGGGAGATCGTATTTCCAAATTGAATCTGATCCGGACAATCTTTCGTCGACATCGAGCCTGAACTGTCGATCAAAACACTAATATCATAGCGACTTAATTGTTTGAGCTCAGTAGGAGCTAATTTCTTGGCAAATGCTACCGGTGCATCTGAGGCTGAAGAACTGAATGCTGTCGGATTATATGCGGGCTGCGCAAAGCCTTGCATGGAAACGGGCGAGTAATCTACCCCCCCGAGCGGAGCGCCCTGTTCGATTGAATAAAAGCCCGAGCTGGGCGGAGTGTAGCTGTTATTGCTTGGGTAGTAATTGTTGGAGCCTGAATAGCCTGGACCGGAGAATCCAGCCATCGATTTCACTTTGTCGAGAAGCATGCCTTTCAAGCCGTTGGCCGCTGTGGGCGCTCCCAGAGACTGGTAATTGTTGTTTGGAGTCGGGTAATA
>JAIEPM010000525.1 GCA_019748395.1 Candidatus Obscuribacterales bacterium | reverse complement strand
CTTCTTTCAAAAGCAAGTTGCGCGCCGGAGGCAGAAAACGTCCGCCTGAAGCGCGTTGTCGTGACGGCAGCGGCAATCGATCGCCTGGTTCATCACGCATCGATTCTCGAGCTCAACGGCTACAGCAATCGTACGAGCTAGCTGCAAAACGCAAACGGAAGGAGGAACCCTAACAAAAAGTCGCGATTCACTGCTTATTTCTACAGATGAGGTAGCTCCTCTCATTTTCCTCACAACACTTTTGTAAGATTCTAGAAGTCGATCATATTTTGGAGGCACTTTCAAATGGAGAGGAGCGCAGTAAAGGAAGAACTCATACGCAGAGCTATCAGGCCGACGCGCCTGATTGACAGAACGTCCATGGAGAGCGTGCTGGGGGGCTTTGGAGCTACGGCCGAACCCATTTCGGAAAATAATAACCAGCTGGCGAATCTTACATCTTACGGGTCCTACCTCGGCTCCCTGTCATTTCAAATTGGGGCTATTGTGAAATTCAAATGAGGGTAGGCAGAAGGCTGCGGCCATTTGCGAGCTTCCGACATTATGCCCGCATGCAAAAATGACTTTCATGTTTTCCTATCCGCAGTTCTTTCCAATCTGAACTGATACGCTTTCCGCCTCCGGGGCGCAGCAAGCAGACTTACGAGCCGTTGGAATTTCGCTTGAGCTGATTAAGTTGTCGTCGCCGTAAACTGTTGCTTCGCCGGTCGTCAAAAAGGTTTCCCAGGCAATTCCTTGTGGGTCAAGCACCCAGGACTTTTCCGATTTTGCATAGCAGCAAGTGGTCGCACCCTCGTCGAAAATTTGCATATCCGCTTGTTTGAGGCGTGTGGAAACCTCTTTCAATTCCCCTTGTTCCTCAACCTGAATGCCCAGGTGATCCAATCCGGGCTCTCTGCCGCGCGCGGAAATTGCGAAGTTTACTCGCGGATCGTCAAGCATCCACTTCGCGTAATCTTCTTTCTTGACTGTTGGTTCCGCGCCGAACAGGTTTGTGTAGAACTTTGTTGATTGCTCGATGTCAGCTACCGCGACATGAACATGTAGTCTTTTCATGAGCACCTGCCTCCATTATCTGCACAGCAATTCTCAAGCAAAAAATCGATGAGCTTTTGCATGTGCCCGTAGTTCGCTGAATAAATGATTGAGCGGCTCTCCCGCCTTGCGCTGATCAGACCCGCGTTAGTCAATTCTTTCAAATGAAATGACATTGTGGCCGGCGGCGAAGCGAAGTGTTCGCTCAGCTCGCCTGCTGCCATCCCGGCTGGACCCTTGCGAACCAGCAGCCTGAATACTTCCAATCGTGATTCCTGGGCCAAAGCGCCAAGGGATTTGACCGCGTCTGTAGTTTTCATATTTCTAATATTATCGAAATGTTCTTCGAAAGTCAAGCCGATCTGCAATCGACTTAAACGGAAGGCTTGGACTTCCGCAGCTTCAATTTGAATGGATCGGGATCATTCATTGCTCCGGCTTTTGCTCTATCTCACTCCTGTTTGTGGCGCAGTCGATCTGACGATGTTCGACTGGAAATCGAAGCCGGCGCTGGACCTTCGAGCTTATGATATAGTGGTTCTATTGGACTGCATGGGGGATAGGGCCATGCTTATGCAAAAAGTTTTGAAATTTTGCTTTTAAGAGCTTGTTGCTCGAAAGATTTTTGCGACTCGAAGCAAGTGCGCGCAGAGACGACTTGCCGTTTTGGCATTTTCTGCACGCTTGATTCAAGCTGCGTGCCTGGTCGATGCGCTCGCTTTGAGGGCGCCTTCAGGAGTATTGTTGATGAAAACTAGAAAATTGCGTAAGCGCGAATTTGCTCGTTCAGTTCGCAATGGGCTGGGCTCTGCCTACTTGCACGTTAAAGAATATGGAGACAAGGGTGTTGAAGAGGAGCTTCTAAATGCGTGTTTAACGAACCATGTTTATGATCGACAGATTAATTCCGGGCGTGCCGACTGGATTGCCTCAATGCTTGATGCGACTGGTAGAAGCAAGATCTACGCCCTCGAAATTGCTCGGGCTTTGAACGCGAAGTCCAAGCAATCGGATTCTGACTTTGAGCAGTTAGTCGAGCTGGCAAGCAAACTTTTCGACAGGGGTCTTGATGAGTTCAAGGGTGTTTTGTTGAACTTAGTAAGCGCAGATGAAGCGCCGGCGGAACCGCTGATTTTGGGTGAGGCGCTTGTGGATGTAGCCGGAATCTCCGGTTTTGAAATTGCCGCGCGTATGATGGCGAAAGGGGAGGTGAGTAATTGCGAGAAGCAAGCTCTTTTCAAGTACGCTTGTGAATCAATTGAAAGCGAGGCCGAGTTGACTGAAATACTGAAAGAGCGGGCTGACTTTGACCCGCTCCTGTCCAGATTTTGGCTCGATGTTCAAATTGAAATGGCAGATTGCGAAAATGCCTCGCGAAGAGCCACTCGTCCTTCCTTGACGTATGATCAATTAATTGATGCTATAGAGAAGCAAGCTCAAGCGGAGCGCTTGCCGGGCATCTATCGCTCCTTCGGTAGATCAGCCAGTCATGAGGATCTTATTCGTGTGCTGTCCCGCCTGGAAAAAGAGACAGAGCCCTCAAGGTTATGTGCTTATCTGAGCGTTTTCTGGGCGAGACCTCTGCCTGCGGTATCAAAAAAGATAATCGGGCTGCTCTTCTGCGAAGATGCAAATTTGCGGCGGAGTACACGCAATGCCCTGTCTAATGTTCAATCGCTGCGGGTAAGGCGCGCCGCGCTAAAAGCGCTTAAAAGCGAAGACGGTGAATCTCTTCTCTGCGGCATTGAACTGCTGAAGCCGAATTATAAGCCTCAGGATTTAGATTTGCTGACAAAGTCGCTTAAGAGCATCAAGGAAATCGACTACCTTCACTGGGCTGCAATGTCGGCAATCGGCATAGCTGAGGCAAGCGATGATATTCGGCTCAGCTCTCTATTGGCGTGGATATACGAGTTCACGCCTTGCGGCAATTGTCGTGGCGCAGCGCTGAAGCAAATGATCGAATGGGAGACGACTCCAACGCAAATCTTGCATGAGGCGCAATGGGATGCCGAAAGCCAGATAAGACGGATGGCTCGCTCTGCCCTGGCATAATAATTCTCAAGGAGTTTTAGTCTGGGTAATTTTCTTCGCCTGCTCGCGCATTTGCTCTGCTTCGTCTTTCCTGCCGGATTTTTCAAGCATCGTTGCACATTTGTTATAACTCACTGCGGTCCAATATGGGGACTCTGGTTCTTTTTCAATTTCTCTCAATTTAATGGAAGCCTTTAGCGCGTCTGCTGCCTCATTGTATTTGCCCAGCCTTTCGCAAGCTCTTGCAAGTTTCTCCCATGTACTTGCGGTTTCGAAGAGTTGAATGCTCTTTTTGAGTGCTTCTGCTTCCTTGGGATAAGCGTTCTGCTTGCGATATAAGTCTGCCAGATTATTCCAATCTGCTGAAAGCAATTCGCATTTGTTAGGCAAAATCAACTCTCTGATCGACAGTATCTTTTTCAATGTTCGCTCTTGACCTTCATAGTCTTTTCGCCGCTCGTAAAATCTATTCAAATCGTTCAATCTGTCTAGAGTAAAGTTTGAGTAGCTCATGTTCTTGTAGCTGGCGTTCTCGTTGCGTTTCTTAGACTCTGCTATTTGTTCTTCGGATAGTTCATAGTTGTATAGTTCGACTCTCTTTTTCATGCAGTCCTCTGCCTGCTCGAATTTTCCCTCGATTTCGAAATACTCAGCTTTCATTCTCAGAACTTCGGATTTACGTTGAGCATCCGGCCATTTCTTTGCTTCTTGCTCTGCTTCTTCTATCCCTATTTTCTTTAATTCAAGAGCTTCCTTGTCTCTGCCTTGCTCTTGAAGGAAAGATATTAAGGTTGTTGTAAACGGATAAATATGATCTGATTTTTTGGATTTCGCTTCCGCAATACCCAGCTCCATAGATTTTCGGTAAAAGCGCTCAGCGTTTTTGAAATCTTTCTGCCTCTTGTAATTTCCAGCGAGCTGATCGAGCGCTTCGGTGTACTTCATGCTTTCGCCGCGATCCTGCATCGGAATGAACCAGAGCAATCGTTCCATTAGTTTCTGCTCCTGGGGGATTGCTGCCTGAGGCGGCATCTTGCCGTTTTTACCTTCCTCAAATACAAGATTGGTTTGACGATTCCATTCTGCAAGATCGTTCTCTTCCAGTGCCTTCATCGCTTCATTGTAGTGTATCTCCCATGCCGGTTTCTGCTCGGGTTGCTGGGAGCTCGAAATAGAAAAGTAAGAAAAGATCAAGGCCGCGCAAGCGGCAAAGGCTACAAACATAAGGGCTACTATTCGCGATTTATTCATTTGTACCTCAGGGCTTTTCCTTGTGCCCTTCAATTTCTAATTCGAGATCTTCTTTTTTCAGGGTCCTCCCACTCAGATCTTCTACCCAGGAATGAAGTCGCTGCTTAGGCTTGCGCCGAATCTGGAAGAAAGTGTCTCTTTTTTGCGTAATTCCCCATTACCAGGACGTTTGCTTTCCCTTAGTATCTTAGTTGTGCTCCCAAGAGTAGTTTTATGTCCGATAAGCCTCAACTTGACCCGAAGCTAACCCCAGTCCTTGAACCGAACTTCGATCGGCACAATATTGAAGTTCCCGCCTGGATGAATGAGCTATGGAAAGAGGGCGCACGTGCCTCGGTCCTGATCAAAACCGAAAGGAGAATGGAGAAGTCCGGTTCAGGCAGCGGTTTCTTTGTAGATAAGGAAGGTTATATCGCGACCGCAAACCACGTTGTGGACAAGACCACCGGAATCAAAGTCATTACATTCGACGGGCAAGTCATTCCCGCCGAAGTTGTGAGTACGTCGCCTCGAGATGACCTCGCCATAATCAGGCTCAGAAGTCGAACTACGCCCGAATCTTGCCGTGCTCTGCCAATTGGGGAAACAAATGCTCTTTCGGCTGAGCAAAAACTCTTTAACATTGGTCATCCCCGAGGCACAGCCCTTCCTCATATCTCGGTGGGTCTTCTGGAACGAAAGCGATGGGATCTTGAGTCTTCGGTTCCAAGTGTGACAGGGAATTCGGGGGGCTCAATACTCGATGCTGACGGTAAAGTTGTCGCCGTGTCGCTGGGCGCTCGTTATTATGTGGGCAAGACAAACACGCCTCGCGGTCTCTGGGTCGCTGAAAAGCCGGCCGGAGAACCGGCAAGCTATTCTAAGGATACGATGACGTACAGCGCTCCGGCGGAGGCTCTTTCTCTTTTGCTTGCAAAAACCGATCCAAAATTCTCTGTAGAACGCTACACGCCTGGCTGGGCGGGAGAGCATTTGAATTGGGTGAAAGAAAGTCCATTGCATCTTACGGTCGATGCGGTGGGGCTTGGTGCCACTGCTTATGGTGGCGAGCGTCTGCTCAGCAAATATCGAGGTGTCGCCATGGGAACCGGAATCGGCAGCGGCGGGCTACTGGCGCTTGACGGCTATCGATTGTACAACGCCCCCCGCAATGAGTCCCTTCAGCGAGTCTCCGCTGTGGCTGCGGATGCGACGG
>JAIEPM010000466.1 GCA_019748395.1 Candidatus Obscuribacterales bacterium | reverse complement strand
GAATAAAATGAGCGAATTCGATCCTGCAAAAATGGTGCTGGCTTTTGCCGACGGCGGCTCCCGGGGCAACCCCGGACCGGCAGCATACGGTGCACTGCTGCAGCAGGACGGTATTACCATCGCCGAAATCAAAGAATATATCGGCGACACCACAAATAACGTCGCCGAATGGACCGGGCTCTGGAAAATTCTGGAAAAAGCTCAGGAACTTGGCGTCAAGAACATCGAAGTCCGCATGGACTCGGAACTGGTAGTCAAACAAATGCTCGGCGTATATCGAGTCAAGAACGAAGGATTGCTTCCTATTTATGAGAAAGCCAAAACTTTGTCCACTCGATTTCCTAATTTCAAAATTGTGCACGTCAGGCGTGAGTACAACAAAGAAGCCGACCGCCTTGCCAACCAGGCACTTGACCTGCGCAGCGCAAAGATCTGATCAAGGAGTAAGAGAAAAGCAATGCAAGTTTTGAAAAAAGCCGGAGCAATCACCGCAGTTTTAGCAGGTCTTGCTTTGAGTATTGGTCTTGGGCTTGAAGCCTTCGCCGACGCTCCGCCTGTGCGCATCGCTGTTGTACCCGGCGGCGGCAGCGGCATGGAGCAAGATGTGGTGGACAGAATAAGCAATGAATTAGGTTCGAATCCCAACGTCAAAGTCAGCACAGTCAATCCGGACTGGTTTGTCCAATGCAATATTTTCGACAGAAACGACACAGCCGGAGGCAGTGTCCGTGTTAACGGCACTGTGGTGATCAAAACTGTCGACGGGCATGTGCTGAACACAGTCTCGATGCAAACGAATAAGCAAGACTTTTCACTCACACCAGGATTTCCTGTAAACAAAGCACTGGCGATGAAGGGAGTTACGGAAGTGATCAGCGGTCTGGTTGATCGAGCCAGACAGCCGCTTGCCGATGCAGTTGAAATCGAAATGCAAACCCGCGAAAAACTGATGACGGCTCAATCGCTGGGTGACGAAGATAAGTATGCAGAAGGTCTGAGAGTGCTGATGTCCGTAACACAGGACAGCCCTCATTTCAGCGGCGCCCGCAAAATGATGGAAGAATTCCAGATGGAACAGGATGCCATGGATATGGTCAAAGAGGCTGAGTCTTTCGCCAAACAGGGCAAGTACCGTCAGGCGCTGGAGTTATTGAAAGCAGTCAGCCCCAAATCCAAAAGAGCCGGTCTGGCAAAAGCCCTTTCCGGCAAATATCGCTCTATTCTGGCTGGAAAGCGGCCGACAGCTCGCCCTGCCAAAGCTCAAAGCAGCACAAAACCTGATGCCGATGCGCAGTTGAAAGCTCTGGAAGCCCAGAAGAAAGCTCTTGATGCTCAAAAACGAGCTGTCGAAGCCCAGGAAGCCGCATTGAAGAAAGCCCACTAATGAGGAGTGTTTAAATGAATTAATTGAAGCGTTTTTCAGGCGCCTAGCCCAGAAATAAGCCTGAGGCGGGAAATGAAAACTCGCTGAAATTAATAAACAAAAAATTCTCAGGAGCCCCGGCAAACTTAGATCTACCATTTAGAGATTCAGTTTTGCCGACCCTGCTCCAATCCGACCAGTAATTGGACTTGCATAACTGAATCTACAGAGGGAGAAAAAATATGAGATTGCGCAAATTTGGAGCGATGCTTCTGACACTGTCAATGATGGCATTGTCGATTTGCCAGGTCCCCGCCCACGCAGACGCCAAACGTCGCATCGCCGTATTGCCTTTCGAATACGGTTCTGTCTCTTCAGTCGTCGGAACCTACGACGTAGGTAAAGGCGTCACCGAACTGATGATCAACAAACTGGTCAGCGACGGAACTTACAGAGTTATTGACAGACAGCAGCTCGACGCTATTTTGAAAGAACAGAATCTTTCAGTAAGCGACCGCGCCGACCCGAATACGGCGATCAAAATCGGTAAAATTCTGGCTTGCGACGCAATTGTGGTTGGTACGGTGACTCACTTCGGTTTCGAAACCAAGTCGGTTAGCGTCGGCGCCGTGCCCAGCATCGCCAGCAGCTACATTCCATATGTAGGCGGACTTGGAGCTTTATCCGGTCTGGGCAGCAAGAAAAGCAAAGTCAAAGTTTCAATCAGCGCCCGCATCATCGACACCGCCACCACTGAAATTCTCGGTGTAGCAGAAGGACAGGGTATGTCCAGCCGCGGCGGCACATCGCTGGGTATAGTTGATGTGGACAATTCAGACTTCGCTTCAAGTATTGCCGGTGAAGCAACATATCAGGCTGTTGATCAGCTGGCAGCCACAATCAACTCGCTTTCCTCGAAGATTCCCGACAATCAATCAATCGCCAACAAAGATGTGCAGGGCAAAATCGCCGACGTAACAGGCACCCAAGTAATCATCAATGTCGGCAAAATAAATGGTCTTGCAGTCGGCGATTCATTGCAAGTCGAACGGGTTACAAAAACAATCAAAGACCCGGTGAGCGGCAAGGTTTTGAAAGAAGTAACCGGAACAATTGCCGTGATCAAATTGACTCAGGTCGATTCAGACAACTCAACTGGTGATATCGTCAAATCAACTGGCAATGTTTCAGTCGGAGACAATGTCAAAAAAGTAAGCACCGATGTTTCAGCCATTGTTCTTACACCGCTGAATAATTCGACACCGGCCAGCACCCAGGCCAGCACGGCTCCCAAGAAAACGACCAAATAACGAGCATATTAATTGAAATGATTGATCGAAAATACAAATCAATTATGGCAACGGCGACAGTCCTTCTATTGGCTGTCGCCGCCTTTTACGCGCCGGAAGCCCTTTCCAAATCAAAAGTAGACTGGGACAAAAAACTGGCCAAAGGATTTCGCGATCTGGAAATTGGCGATTACGATAAAGCCATGCTATTTTTTCAGTCTGAAGTCGATCACCATCCCGAATGCGGTCCTGCCAGAATGGGATTGGGTCTTGCTTTCAAAAAGAAAGGCAAGCCGGGAGAAGCAATTGCCGCAATCAGGCGCGCCACGGAAGTCGACCCCGACTATGCACAGGCGCATTACGAGCTTGGCGCCTTGCTCGAGTCCAACAAAGATTATGCCGAAGCCCTCAAAAGCTTCGAACGTTATTTGCAGCTTGATCCCTTATCGAGCAAGAAAGCTTCTGTCGAAGACAGAATTCGCAACTGCAAACAAAACATCTAATCCGTGACGACAAAAGAGGTAGCAGGCCGTGGAGCAAACAAAACAATACGCATTCTTCGAAGGCAAATTTGTTCCGATTGAAGACGCTAAGATAAGCATCATGACCTCAGGCTTCCTCTATGGCACTGCGGTATTTGAAGGTCTCAGAGCATACTGGAATCAGCGCGAAGAAGAAATCTATATCTTTCGTCTGCGCGAGCATTTTGAAAGAATGCTCGACAATCTCAAAATCATGCATATGAGCGTCAAATACTCAGTGGATGAGCTTTGCAAACTAACCCTTGAGCTTGTACAGCGCAATGCCCCCAAAGGTGATACTTATATCCGCCCGACCGCTTATAAATCAGCCTGCAAAATTGGACCGAGCCTGGAAAACAATCCGACAGAGCTCTGCATTTTCACAGTGCCTTTCGGTGATTATTTCCATGGCGCCGAAGGTCTGAACGTCCAGATTTCCAGCTGGAGGCGCGTGGAAGATAATGCAATTCCGGCAAGAGCAAAAATCGTAGGAGCTTATGCCAACACGGCTCTAGCTAAAACAGACGCGCTCAATGCAGGCTTTGACGAATGTGTTGTTCTTTCTGAAAACGGTCATGTTTCGGAAGGCAGTGCCATGAACATATTCATGATCAAGCGCGGTCGTTTGATTACAACGCCTATTACCGAAAATATCCTGGAAGGAATCACCAGGCACACGGTTATCGAAATGGCCGAGCAAGAACTTGGACTTAAAGTAGATTGCAGGCAAATCGACAGGAGTGAATTGTATACAGCCGACGAGTTGTTCTTCTGCGGCACCGGCGCTCAGATTGCCCCGATTGCATCAGTGGACAGACGCATCATCGGAGCCGGGGGTGTCGGACCAATCTCGGACAAGATTCGCGAAACTTACATTGCAATTTGCCGGGGCGAAGTGCCGAAGTATCACAAATGGCTGACGCCGGTCTATAAAAAAGGCGAAATGAACATGGGCCAGGGTAAAGCCTCAGGCACAGCTCGATTGTAAGAAGCAGAGCGCTCTAAAATTCGCCGGAATTCCGTCAGATCAATCAGATCAATCGAAAGTCCGGACGAAATGAGTTCGGGAAAGGAACTAGTTATGAATTTGCATGCTGGAAAGCTCCTGTTTGCGTTGCTACTGCTTTCAGCCGCTCCGCAAATGGCTCAAGCCGACGACGATTTACAGTCTAAGGAAACTTGGTTGCGTTATTCAAACTGGGAGCATCGCAGCTTATACAAAGCTCCGCTGCAGGATAAAAAGAACGAGAGCGAAAACAAAGAAAAGAACAAGTCAAAGCTTGAACTGCCTGAAAATCCCGGATACCACACTGTTGAGAATAATCAATTCAGCATTCCCGGATACGCCTTTCAGAATCCGCAAACCCAGAGCAGCAACAGACCGGCAGAAATTCTCACGGCAGGCAGCTATGGCTATCCCGGATTCGGCTCTCGCCCCTTCGGTTCTTATCCAAATGCTTTCATGGGCGCTTATCAAAGCCCTATCTTTGTATATTCGGGACTCAGCACTTTCAGACCCGGCTTCACAGGGCTTTCTTTGCCGGGTTTAGGATTCGCTTCCAACTCTTTCGGCTCCGGCTTTAGAGCCTACGGCATGGCTGCAAATCTGCTCAGTATGCCGTTTTACCGGGGCGGAATGCTTCCTGCACAAAGTCGTTTGGGCCCCCCGGTGATTCAAACCGGTCCCAGCCCATCCTCCGGAAACTACTACCAACCTGCCACAGCGATAAGTCCGAGCAGCAATTTTTATGCAAGCAGCGCCCCCTGGCAAGTTCCTGTCCAAGAAAAAAGCGAGCCTAAAGATTACTGGGGTCCTTCCGGTAATCCGTTTAAGCCTTGACGACCTTAATAATCGAAATTATAAGCAGCAGATCGTGGCAATTCCCCCATGCAGGTTCTTAACCGAGCATTGGAAGATGCTTTAATGAAATGTATAATCTTCATTAAACTGGCAAGAATGTGGATCTCATCACTGGAAGCAGACCTTAGATGCTTTGCAGTCAGCCGGGCAATACATGACAGAAGCAGCGCGACCAAGCAATCCCAAGCGTAAACGGGCAGACAAAAATGCTGCTCCGACCCCGCCTGCCGGAGAAGATGCGGGAATTGAGTCGAACACAAGCGGACCCAAACTGGTATCAGCCCTGCCCAGCTTGCCGACGCCGAAAGCTAGCTCCGCTTCAGAGCCGCCGCCGGTCCTTGATCCATCTCACAGATATAGCATGCAATCAATCGGCAGGCCTTTAACAGAAGTCCTGGAAAATTATGAACGCAGTCAGGATGACATCAGCAAAATTCGGCGAGCTTACGAATTTGCTTTCAAAAGTC
>JAIEPM010000364.1 GCA_019748395.1 Candidatus Obscuribacterales bacterium | reverse complement strand
AGCGACAGCGAAACAGTCAAGACCATAAACGACGCTTTGCGGGGCTTATTCCGTTAAGTTTCAGGCTTCTTGAAATAACAAAATAAAGTAAGGGTCATATTCCATTACTTTGATCGCGATTTTGCTAACATTAAGTTCTCGGGATTTTGGGAAAGGGCATAGTTAGAGCTTATGAAGCAGATCAACGCCATGATGGCCGGAACAGTAGTGGAAGTACTTGTCGCAGCCGGTGACGCCATATCCGGTGGGCAGGATGTTGTAATTATCGAATCAATGAAAATGCAACTGCCGATCAGTTCGGAGTTGGAAGGCAAAGTAGCGGAAGTAAAAGTTGCAGCCGGGGACTTTGTCAACGAAGGCGACGTTATTCTGATTTTGCTCTAAGTAATTTATGAAGCTCCCAGCCAAAGTCAGCATCGTTGAAGTCGGACCGCGCGACGGCTTGCAGAATGAAGCAAAAATTCTGACAAGCGCTGAAAAAATTCGTTTAATTGACGCCCTGGCAGCAGCCGGTCTCAATCGTATTGAAGCAAGTTCTTTTGTGAGTCCTAAATGGATCCCTCAGATGGCGGACAGTGCCGAATTGATCGGCGCCTTGAAAGTCCCGGCCGGCTGCCGGATTTCAGCACTGGTTCCCAATGATAAAGGCTATGACTCGGCTAAAGCCGCAGGTCTGAAAGAAATTGCTCTTTTCATGTCCGCCACCGAATCTCACAACAAAAAAAACATCAACAAAAGCACGAAAGAAGCACTCGATACACTGGCAGAGCTGGCAAAAAGAGCCAGAGCAGACCAGTTATTCATCCGTTGTTATCTGTCGGTAGTTTTTCTTTGCCCTTATGAAGGCAAAACAGATCCGCTCAAAGTCGAAGAGCTTGTTAAAGAGCTGTTTGAAATCGGCATCGACGAGCTTTCACTGGGCGACACTATAGGCGGTGCCACACCCAGCGATGTCTGGCGCATGATTGAAAGACTTGAGCGCTCCTGTGCTAAAGAAAAGCTGGCTTTGCATTTTCACGATACACGCGGCACTGCACTGGCAAATGTACTGGCCGGACTGGAAGCCGGTATCACAACTTACGATGCCAGTATCGGCGGTATGGGCGGTTGCCCTTATGCACCGGGAGCCGCAGGCAATCTGGCAACCGAAGATCTTGTTTATATGCTGGACGGCATGGGCATCGAAAGCGGCGTAAATTTGGAAAAATTACTCGATGCCGGAGAACTGGCACAAGAACTTTTAGGGCACAAATTGACAGGGAGGTATTTGCAAGCATGTCTGGCGAGTCGAGCAAAGTCCTTGAAAAAGAAAGAAATGGAAGCCTGCTCATGACCGACACTTTGCTTCTGGAAAAGGAAGGGCAGATTGCCTGGATCAAGCTCAATCGCTTGAAAGTGCATAACAGCTTAAATAGCGAACTTTTGATCGCCTTGAAAGCTGCTTGCAAAAACATTGCCGAAGACCGAGAAATAAGAGTTGTAATAGTCACCGGAGCCGGCAGCAAAGTCTTTTGCGCAGGCGCCGACCTGAGCGAACGAAAAGGCATGAGCGAAGGTCAGGTGCTCGATTATTTGAACCTGATTCAGTCCTGTATGCTAGCTCTTGAAGAACTGCCCCAGCCCGTGATTGCAGCAATCAACGGGTCGGCATTCGGAGGAGGAACGGAGCTTGCTCTTTCTTGCGACCTCAGAATCATGACTGAAGATGCGCAGCTGCGTCTTACGGAAGTAAAGCTAGGTATCATCCCCGGTGCGGGCGGCACACAAAGACTTTCTCGTTTAATCGGCAAGTCACGAGCCAAAGAAATAATTTTAACAGCCCGAGCAGTTAAAGCCGCAGAAGCTCTGAATATCGGGCTGGTGCATAAACTTACGGCAGCAGCGCCGAAAGACGCGGAAAGCCATGAAGAGCTGCTGAAAGAGGCTCGTTTGTGGGCAAATGAAATCGCCACAGCGGCTCCTCTGGCCTTGAAAGCCGCAAAGTTTGCCATAGACAAAGGCTTTGATCGTGATCTGGAGTCAGGTCTGGCCCTTGAAACCAAAGCCTATTTGCAGTTGATGAATACAAAAGACAGACTTGAAGGTCTGAAAGCATTTGCGGAAAAACGCGACCCGGTATATCGCGGCGAATAAACCGAAATCAGTCTTAACTCGAGCTAGAAAGAGTCGGCATTTTGATTCAATTAAATAACAAAGCCAGAGGCATTCAGGAGCCCGAAGCTGCTTTTGAGCATATTTTTGCGGCACGCCAACACGCAAAACAACTGCTCCCGCTTTGCGGCGTTATTTTATGCGGCGGCAAAAGCAAGCGCATGGGCCGAAACAAAGCGTTCCTTCCTTATGCCGGTAAAACATTGATCGAGCACAGCCTTGATCTGATGAGCGAAGTATTTCAAGACGTGCTTCTGGTCAGCAACAATCCGGAAGATTTCGAGCACTTAAGCGCCAATTCACTGAAAGACATAATCCCCAATCGAGGTCCGCTGGTCGGCATTCTCTCAGGGCTTTTGGTCTCAAATTACGAGCATATATTCGTAATGCCCTGCGACATGCCGTTTGTCGACAAAAGCTTGATGCGTCAAATTTCTGCCCAAAGACATAAAGCTGAAATTCTACTCTACCGGCATGAACAAAAAAACGAAGCTTTGCTGGGACTTTATTCAAAAGCTTGCATTGAAGCTCTAGAAGAGGCAATCTTTGCAGGCGAAGACCGCGTCGAGGCATTTTTAGCTGCCAATAATCCCGATTATTTCGACTATCAAAGTGAAAAGAAAAATTTTGCCCTGCCTCATTTCAGCATAGATACGCCATCCGATTACGGACAACTCTGTGCCCTGCATAAATAAGAGAAAGACTAGACTTAATATCGTTCTTGATCATCGAGCTTCCAGCCATAGCTTGAAGCTCGATTTCCCCGATGCGCAGTTAAAAGCATGCTGAACTGCAAAGACTGGCGGCGTGAGCCTTCAGGAAAAGCAAGTTCAGCGCTATGAGCCATTGCTTCAACACTGCGCATAATCACGTCTTGAAATTCAGGACTCTGTCTCTTAAAATCCGCGCCGGAAAGAAAACTCAAGTCACCTTCACGATTGAGCATGATCAGAATGCGGCAGGAACCAACGGCATGTCCGCTATTTTCATGATGGAATCTATCATAAAAACTCTCGACGAAACGCTTATGCCAGGGCTCCCAGTCGATAATCCGGCCGCCCAGATCTTCTTTTAAGGGTAAATCTATGCTTTTCAAACAATCACAGGGCTTTTTCCCGGGCTGCTCTTCTTGTTTTAAGGAAGCAATATCTATTTTCTTGCCGTTTTTATTTGAATATAAAGACCAATCACTATCCGCGTCCGCAGCATTGAGCTTGAAGTCGAAGCGCCCCGAAGCCGCAGAACTCTCGACGGCTGGCTTATTAACTTGAGTCGCTGCCCGTTGAGGCATAGCCGGTCTGAGCAAGCGCTTTTGCAAAGCCGAGCTTTCCACCTTACCCTCAAGTTTTTTCGGCGTTTCATCCGCATATGCAGAAGAGCCGAAGAGCAAGATTAAAGCCAATGCGATTTTTCGGTTTATAAGCAAGGGTCTCATCCATAAAGAAAGAAGGAATGAATGAATTCCATTATAGTCTGAAAGATCTTCTTGAGGAGCAGCTTCAAAATGACAGAAAGCGGCAGCTTTGCCGCTTTTCTATCCAATGGACGTGTTGGAAAAAGCGGTGCTGAGATGAATATGGGCGGTGTTATCCAACACTAAGTCAATTCGAGGTCGCTTCAGATGCTTCACTACAGTAAATTTGTTAACACCAAGGCTTACCAGAAAGCCAACAGCTCAAGCAATAAAAGTCATTTTCCCGCACTCCCCAAAAGCGAGAGCCCCGTCAAACTGCGCAGAATGAGCGAGCTGCAAATGGAGCTTGGTCCTCAAGAATGCAGCGAAGCGCCAGCTACTGCAGAAGCAGAAAAAATCAAAGAAAGCCCGAAAATGCACGCTTCAGTCAATTTGCAAGAAATGCAAAGAATGGAAGAGTTGAACAAAAAGGATTCGGACTGGCTCTCATTTTTTCTGGGACAAACAACTGCACAAAACGATTCAGGTCCCGAGCCTGACGCGTCTTGTGTTGTTTCATATGCAGAGGGTGACTTCTATTTCAATCAAGCACCGATCACAACTCCACCACCGCATGCTGAATTTACCGAGGCCGAGCCAAGTCCTCCGGAGAGCGAATATTTTGAGAATATTCAAGAAAAGCCAAACCCATTTCCGGAAGCTCTGCCGAGCAGCGATTTCTGGCAGCTATCAAACGAAAGTCTGAAAGCAGGCGTGTTGGATACTTTTGAAATCAAACAAGCTGAGCAAAAAGCTGATTGTCTTGAAAAAATATTCGAAGAACTTATTTCAGAAGACAAAGTTTTCAAACTGAATTGCTTATAAGTCCTGCACTCAAATCATGAATCAAGCAGCTCAGCTATGCTCGCCGCAGCAAGGCTGAGCTGCTCGTCATCATAATTCCAGCGTCTGATGAAATCAGCATAAATACCCGCTTTTGTTTTCAAACTTGCTCTCATTTCTTTGAGCCGGAGTTTCAAGTCATCCGATTTCATTAGTCGGCAAATCAAGGCCGAGCGCTTCGCCACAAGAGCCGAGCCCTCTGCCAACTGAAGCTCAGCTTTTCGTTCATGACTAAGTTTCATGCATGTGGACATGACCAGATTTTTGGCAAGCAGCTCAGCCGCGTGTGGGCTTGCTTTCATAAACTCAATAAAGAACCCAGGCGGCTCATCCGCCAGAGGCGAGTCTCCGGTTAGATATGTGACGAAAAAACCGCGGCAGCCCGCCATGTCGCCAAGCATACTCTGCAAAAGTCCACGAGCCTCATTGCAATCGGAATTTTCTTCCAATTGCTGAAGAAGCTCTTCGCTGACGCGAAGAGCTTCTTCAAAACTCATAGCTGACTCAGTCATCTTACTTTATTTGAGGCAAGCTCTTTACAGAACGCTCTTGCTCTTCTTCGATGGTGACACTGTCTTGATCTACTGAAACAACACTGAATGAACCATTGTTTGGATCTTCAAAGCGTTCCCCCGGGCTCAAGCAAATTACCGAAGGCCACTTATTCTTAGCTCGCAATTGCATTGGAACCGAAAGAACAGCCTTATTTCCGAGTATTGCCACAAGCTTCAAACTCGGAGTAACAAGCGGTTTATCCGGAGGTTGCGGCAGGTTATCGATTGGCAACTGAGGCGCGGCATCTGCCACCGGAGGCGGTGGCGGCACAGGTCTTTCGGAAGCCGCAGTCGGAGGAGGAGGCGGCGGCAAAAGAGCCTTATTTTTGCCTTTTCCGCCATCGGCTTTGCCGTCTTCGGCTTTACTGTCTTCGTCGTCGGTGGTTTCACCACCGTCGTTGACATATTTACTCCAGGGCGAGGGAAAGCTGGGCTTTTCGTAAGCTATTTGCATAGGATCGTCG
>JAIEPM010000628.1 GCA_019748395.1 Candidatus Obscuribacterales bacterium | reverse complement strand
GTCAGCTCCCCCCTTGCGGAAGCTGCTCGTCTGGTCGAGTCAATTCTTTGTGATAATCCGCCTCGCGATTCTGCAAGGGAGCTGATTCTGGCTCGGCTTGCCGCTGCGCGTTCTTTAAGCTCAAGCGAGCGTCGAAGCAATCTTGAAACAGCGGCGCTGCTTTCGGACCGTGCTCGCCCCTATGACTGGCGCGACGCTATGCGCTCGCACTTTGAGCTTGCCGAGTTTGATTTTGCTGCAGGCAATCTTCGTGCCTGTGCGGGCGAACTTGACCTGACTCTGGGAATTCTCATGCGTTATTTTTCTCCCGGGAATCAGGGCATGGCGCAGATGCTGCGTGTGCGTTCCACCTGTCTGAGAGCTGCCGGTTGTGAGCTCGGTGCCTTGCACGCCGAGGAACTGGCGCAAAAGATGGAGCGAGGCGGTCGCTGAGCGACAGGAGAGGCAGGAGTTTGAGGGCGAAAGCCTTCTTACTCCTGTTTCTCTTTTTTTTTGCAACAACTATAAAAGATCGTAGAAACTACGGCTTCGGATATTAATCAGGCAGTTCTTGAGCGAACATCACGCTGTTGCCGCCGCGCTTGATCAGCCAGAGCAAAGCGTCCACGGCATTGCCGAAAAGTTCTTCCACTTCTTTTCCATGATTGGGAAAGTGTGCAACCGCGACACTGCAGGTGATGGCAAGGTTGTCGAAAGGTTGTGGGAGTCTGTGCGCTTCCATCCTGGTCCTGATGCGCTCAGCCGCAATTTCGGCACCGGGTCCGGCCGTTTCGGGAAGAATAATACCGAAGGTGTCTTCTCGGCAACGACCGGCGATGTCTACGTCGCGTATGCAAGCAAGAAGCAGTCTGGCGGCGGCTTGAACTGCTGCATCTTTTGCGGCCGGTCCGACTTTAAGTGAAAGCACTTCGTATTGATCGACAGCAACTAGTATGAGCGAAAGTGGACGGCTATAACGACGGGCCCTTCTAATTTCGTAATTCAGGCGCCTGTAAAATGTTTTGAAGTCACAAGTTCTGGAGGTCAAATCCAAGAGCGCTCGAAGTTCGAGTTCTTCATCGCTGAGGCTTGGATCTTCCACTTCCCTGTCGGCAAGGAGCTTTGATTCGTCTCTGGGAATCTCAAATTGCGCAAGCTCGCCCGACTCCCAAGCAAATCTCTGCTTTTTGCTTCTTAAATCAGCCAGCCGTTTTTGAAAGAGCAGCTCTTTGGTGTCGCGCTCCGGATCTCGTTTTTTGTTTTCCACCATAATTTTTTCTTGTCGTAAAACTTGAGCTGATGACAATGAGTTTGTACCCGGCGTCGACTCAAAATATGACCCATTGCCCCGGCTCTGAATCGGCGACGATCCGCTTGGCAAGAGGTTCTCATGCTGCAAAAGTTCATTATCATTTTGTGAAAAGCTCCATGAATCTAATCTGGAACTGTGTCTTGAGCTCTGAAGCCCTCTATATGATTATCATGGCCGCGCTAGCCGTTCTGCTGATTAGAGTCAATTCTTCAAAAGCTCTGTGAATCAAAGGAAAAGCCGGTCTTCTCTGTTTTTTTTGCGGGCAAAAACTCGTGTCTTCAGGAAGTCTTTCGACTTGGGTGCTTTCTCCAGCTTGTCGGCAGGCGCTCCCGGAGGTTAGCTTGAACCGTCCCTGTTTCCTCACCCTTTACCCGGAGTTCCCCAAGAGCCGTCCCGAAATCTCACTTGTCGACTCTGCCGTAATCATCGCTGTAGCGAACTATGTCTTCTTCAGCGAATGAGTCACCCGTTTGAACTTCAATAATCTCGACTGCCTGCTCTCCGACGCATGCCAATCTGTGCCTTGTGCCGCGCGGGATATAAACATGTTGCCCATAGTGGTAATCACTGCTTGTGTCGTCAAGCGTGACTCTGGCAGTGCCTCTGATAATCACCCAGTGTTCGTCTCTCAGCTTATGACTTTGTAAGCTGAGTCGCTGTCCCGGGTTTACAAGCAGGCGTTTTACTTTGCTGGTTTTGCTGTCTTCAAGAATGAAGAAGCTTCCCCAGGGGCGGTCTGTGCGGTTGTTCTCAGTCATCTCGTTATACCAGCTCGGGCGTGAGTTAATCCTAGCAGACTCTCCCGGCATTGTTTTTCATGCGCCCAGGTTAATACCAGCGCCGCGTTACTCTCGCTGTTTCCCGACAGCATTCCTCAAGAAAGCCTTTAGCAGGGACGATGTCCCTTTCAGGAGCATAGCCATGATTCGCAGAACCCATGATTCCTTTGTCCGAGCCAACTTTCGTGGTCGTCTCGGTAGACTTACAGATCCGGTCGTCGACAGATTCGAGCAGGTCGAATCCGACGATCGTGATACCACGCTTGCTACCATCGCCTTCCTTTTCGGCAACAGCGATCCTCTCAAGCTGAACAAGCTTGGCTTGCAGACGAGCATGCTGGCGCTCTATGCTGCCGGGGCCTCCGTCACTCTGACCCGGGATGAGCTTTGGGAGCTTTCCAGCGAACTTCGGCAGTTCGTCGAGCTCTATCGCTTGCCGGAAATGATGAGCAACCCGAACGGCAGGATCCTGCAGTTCGTTTTCAATCAGGCGATGCAACGTGGCGCGCGTGACTCGATTCAGTGCGGTAGCAAGGGAGAGTTGCCTCTGGGCTTCAAGCTCATCCGTCTGCAAGCCGCGGCTTCCTGCTCTTCCCTGCCGGACTCCGATGACCGTCGGACTCTGTTCACCATCGCATTCGGCAGTCTGCATCCCGATCCGATGCAGGTGTCGGCGCAATCGCTGGCAGTGGCAATGTTGGCGATCTGGTCCGCCGGAGCCAAAGTCTCGCTGAGTTTCGAGCAATATCAGGAGTTGAAGCATCTGGCCGGACTCCTGGCTCACTCGCCTGCCAGAGCGGGAGCCGCCCATGCCTGCAAGATGAAGCAGGCCGCTCTTGTTCTGGAGAAGGCGGCTTTGCGGGCCGAATCGGAAGGGCTCGAGGCAGAACTGGCGCTGGCTGCTGTTTGATTGCCTGTTCTGGCGTCAGGGGGAGAGACTTGCTGAAGCTCACCCCCTGCGCTAGCAGGCTGCCTGCCTCCCCAGTGTGGGGAATACGCAACAGCTGGGGTTCCTGAGGTAAGGAACTGTATCGCTGGGCTTGAGGGGGCCTGCCGTCTGAGCTCAGGGTTGGAGATATACGTGCATTCTTCTCATTTCGCGGAGTCCTCAGCCCAGATCTCGAAAAATAGCCATCTTAAGTTCTTTGACTCCGTGTATTCAGCACGTAAGCAAAAACCGAATCTACTGGCGATGGTCGCCGGTGTTCAAACACGCAGAAATAAGCGTGCAGTTCAAATGCAAGAAAGAGGAGGATTTCAGTAATGGACCTTCCCGTTACGCTTTTCTTTATCGCTGTACTCAGTGCCATCAAGGGCTACGCACTGGTACTGGCCGCGATCGTGCTCGTCTGCACGGTCATCGGTGCCCGTCGGGCGCAGTGCTGCGGCAACTGTCCTCGCAAGGGTGCCTGGCATGCCTGCAAGTCTTCGGTGCTGGTCTGCCTCTTGGGTGTGGCCGTGGTCGTGACTCTGTTGATGGCCGTTCCCTGGTAATCGTTCGTGCTGCCTGCGCCTGGAACTGCCATTGAGAGATTGAACTGAAGAGAGTGGGCTCAAAGCGAGCCCCTCTCATTCAGTTCCCTTCTCTTTGGAAGTTGCTCTAGTAAATGTGGTAGTAGGATCTTTCTTGCCTTCAAAGTTTCTGCAACGCAAGTTGACCACTTCGGTAGTTTCCACTCGGTCCTCCGCTAAGCACGCTTACGTTTGACAACCGAAGCACCTTCTCTTTGTCTAAGACTTGCTCATCTGGCTTGAATTAGCTGCTTCACTAGGCTTAGTTTATGCACGTCTTTCATGCAACTCTTTCTCTCAGATCCAGCGCCCAAATCTCTGTCGGTCACAAGTTCAAAGCAATAGTTTCAAGGCGTCGGGTCTTGTTTTTCCGAGTCGCTGAAGATAGGCAATCCTGAGCCTGCGAATCAGGTCAACTCAACTGCCCCTTTTTAAGGCAGGTAAATACTATGTTCTCAAGCATCCTCATTCTGGCTGCATTCCTCACCGGCGATGCCAGCCAATCTCCCGTTCTATCCGACCGCGCTCCGGTCGCCGTTTCCGCTCCCGCTGCTGCTCCCCAGGCTCCTGAAGCGGCTCCTGCTCCCCAGGCTGCTGCGGCCAAGCCTTCTGCGCGGCATGGCCATCAAAAGGCGCAAGCCAATAAGTGCCCTGCTTACTCGAAGTGGAGCCAGTGCCCGTATCTGAAGGCGCACCATGGGCATCACAAGGCGCAAGCCAAGAAGTGCCCGGCTTATTCGAAATGGAGCAAGTGCCCGTATTTGAAGGCACACCACGGGCATCACAAGGCACAAGCCAGCAAGTGCCCGGCTTATTCGAAGTGGAGCAAGTGCCCGTATTTGAAGGCACACCATGGGCATCACAAGGCACAAGCCAGCAAGTGCCCGGCTTACTCGAAGTGGAGCAAGTGCCCATATCTGAAGGCGCATCACGGCAATCGTGGTCATCATCGGCACGGGCATCACGGGCATCACGGGCATCACGGGCATCACGGGCATCACGGGCATCACGGGCATCACGGGCATCACGGGCGTTAAGTCCTCCTTGCTGCAAGCCGGGAAAACAAGTCGTTTTCTAAATTGAGTTTCTGAATAAGCAACTCACAGCCTGCCACTCGTTGAGCTTCTGGTTTTCTAAATCAGGAGTTTTAATTGAGTGGCAGGCTGCGGCTTTTGCCGGGCTCCAGGCACCCTTCGTTTTGGGACTTATGATACTAGGGGATATAGCAGAGACTGTGAAAAATAAATGCTGCGGCGATTTTGCTCTTTTGGAAGCCTCAAAAAGCTGCAAAAAGCACAGAAAGGAGCTGGTTTATTAGCTCCCTCCTGTGTTTTTGCGCTGATTCAGTTGAGTGTAATGCGGTACTTGCTGCAGAGGCGCTGCCAGGCTGCATCGTTGAATCTGCCCGTAGGAGCGGGAACGCATGCCTGCCGTAGCACTTCGATTTCTGCCCACGGAAATTCCTCTCGCAGACCGGTGAGGGTAGCAAAGACGCATTGTTCGGCGAAAGCACCGCAGGCGCGAATGGCGCTTGGACGGATGCCTCTTGTTTGCAGGTCGATGGCGATCGGCAACGAGCCGTCCCACTGACCTTTGCTGACGCGCGACTGATGCAGATAACCTTCCAGTGCGGCTTTGATTGCGCCGTCGCTGGGGTGACCGGCGCGGTCTTCGACAAGCACGATGTGCTTGCCCAGACTCCGCGCCTGTATCACCGCCTCGACGACCGCCGCCACATAGACCTCGTCTCCCGGTCCGAGGAAGGGGTACTGCATGTCGATAATGCAGAGAACAGAGCTCATGTTTTTGCTTCCTTTCGGAAATTTCGAAAAAACAAAAGCAAGCAAGCCGAGGCTCACCTG
>JAIEPM010000039.1 GCA_019748395.1 Candidatus Obscuribacterales bacterium | reverse complement strand
CGTCGGCTTCAAGAGTCGGGTAATAACGCGGCGTAGTGATCACCACCTGCGGTATCATCCCCTCAAGGCAAGCAAGCGGTCCAAAATATCCGGGATCTACAAGACGCACTCCAGCACCGGCAAGAATGATATTCTCAGGCTTCAAATCACCATGATATTTAAGACCGGAATTAAGCAGCGCCTCGAAAGCTTCAAATACTTTGATCGCCAGATCAAGGTCGCGAATTTTCTGTTCGCCGGCTTTTAGGCCCTGCGCCAGGAGGCGGCGCAGAGTCATGCCTTTCACGAAATCCATCAGCAGATAATGAGTATTGCCAAAAACAAATGGTCCGCTGCATTTGGGAAGCAATCCCGAAGATGCTTGACTACGCGCAACTTGGAGCTCAAGCAGGGCAGCCGGACTGGGCGAAACGTCGCCATATCCACCGGAATATATGCAGAAAGCCTCAGTGAGCGACTCATCTAAAGACGGCTCGTCAAGAGCTTTGAGCGGCATTTGATTTGCAATTTTCAAGGCAACGAAACTATTGTCGTCTGCAACAGCCCTGTAAACAGCGCCAAAGCTGCCTCTGCCTACGCATTCGTGAATCCTGTAGCTGCCAAGCTTAAAGCCGCTCAGCGAAGTGTTTTGCATGAAGATTCCCATTCGTCTCCCATTGCCAGACGAATTCTAGCACTTCTATTTGCCGTGGGAGTCAAAGGCTGGAAACAGAATCACTCTATAATTTCAGTGTTCTGCAAGGCGGCTTTAAGTCGATCTAGACCAGTCTGACTGAGCTGTGTGCCCCTCACATCAAGAGTTTCCAATCTCTGAAGGCGCTGCAAGAATGGCACAGACTGATCGCCTATTTTAGTTCCACTCAGGTCAAGATTCCGCAAGCTCTGCGGCAAGAAGCTCAATGACGAATTGTTGACTCTGGTGTTAGCCAGAACCAGTGACTGCAACGGCTTGCCATCAAGCGCACGCATGGTTTCAGGACCAACGAAAGTATGTTCGAGATTCAAATCCGTCAAACCTTCAATTTGACCAAGACGAGTACCGCGAGCGTCAGTCAGGGGCTCAAAGCGAAGATCTACGGATTCCATCCGCATTCCATTTAAATCCTTTGCCTGTCCCAGAAAAACCAGCGCCTTGAATGCGGCATTGGCTTCGGCGCTGCCGGGGTTCTCTTGAATTTGCTCAAGCAAAGTTTTGCGCGCAATCGGCTCAACGGCAGTTTTGATAGCCTCAGCCCTTGCTTTAATCTGAGCATGAAGAGCGCTTTGCTGACCTTCCGGCACTTTACCCAGTACATTTAAGAGCCCTTCTGCGACAGCCAGTGAGGTAACAGGGGCGGCTTCCATCAACTGTCCGGCACGGCGTCCATTTGCGTGCAGTGCGTACTCGCCTACAAGAATAGCCATGCGTTCTCTAGGCACATTTGCATAAGCGCGCGTATCGAGATTATCAATTTCATTGGCAATGCGAATAACCTGCGCATCAAGCGGATGGTTTTCATCAAACAAATGAGTCCATTCATGCATGGTGTCTTCTAAAAGACTGGGTCCGCCATCCTTCTTGTACCAGTTGGTTTGACCACGTTTAAAGATGGTGTCGGCTGCAGATACGAAATCGGCATTGCCTGTTTTAGCGCGATAATATGCGTCATACGGATTCTCAGTGCCCAATAAATGAATCTCGCGGAACTGAGCGGGCTCAGGAGTCATTTGAGCATGCTTGAAAGCCTCCGCCACGGTCATGCGATCTGACAGTTCGCGCATTTCAGGCGTATCCAGTTCTGCCCGGGCTTTTTCACCGACGGCATCCTTTCTTAGAGACTGCTCTTTCAACTCAGCCAGACGATCAAGCTTTAATGCATACTCCTCGGGAACAATCACACGGGTGCGGCTGCCTTCAGCTTCGTAAATGCGCACCGGCTCGGACTTGTACTCAATTGCATCCCGCTCGAATTGAGAAACCGAAACACTGTCATTCAGCTCGGCACCCTCTTTCAATCGCGGCAAATTTCGTACGTCGCGCTCGAAACTCAATTTCGGTGCCGGGACGGCAGATAAATCAAAGTCCGCAACTTTGCCTTCACCGTTTAATCTTGAACTCAGTTCGCCAAGCAGCTCGCGGCTGCTTTTGATGCTCAAATCGCTGGTGGCCGAACGCTCAAGACCGATTTTTGCTTTTTCAGTTTCGGCAGCTTTCCTGGGTCCACCCAGATAGCCAAGCCCGGCGCCGACTACCGAGAAGTTATAAATCGACTCCATATATTTCGAGCTGAAGTGTTCTTTTAATCCAGGCATTCCCTTGCCTGCAAAAACCGAATGAGCATCGACCGCAACAACACCGGTGGGTACGCCCGCCAATGCCGTGACTGCGACTTCATTTTTGAGCAACTTGCCCATAACCGTATCTTTAAGACGCTCTGAAGTACCCAGAGATTTCAAACCGGCAGTCGTCAAATTCAAGGCAGCAAAGGTGGTCGCGGCAGAGCCGGCTTGCCTCAATCTGGCATCAGCCAGGCTTTGACCGGGCTCGAGTTTGCTTGGAGTGAAGACGCCGCCATAAACAAGACCGGTGCCGAGAGCTGTGCCGAATTCATATCGGGCAAGCGTAGTCAGCTCTTTTTTAGTCAGGGCTTCAAGCCCCTTGCTTGCCGCCAGCTCGGCAGTCGCCGAAGGCGCCAGACTGGTAACTATTTTCCGAGACAGCAAAATCGGCACCAACATGCCGGCGCCGGTACCCAACTGCTGCAAATGCCAGTCTTTGGACCAGGCTTTGGTCTCTTTAGGCGCGCTCAGAAAGCGGTCTTCCTTGCCGCCGAATGGCTGCACGAGCGCATTCATTGGAGCCTGAAAAGCTGCGTAGGCAGCAGAATGCAGCAAAACTCCGACCTCGTGAACCCCGGCGCAGGAATCTTTCTTTCCAATCAGCTCGGGGCTTTTAGTCAGTATCGGCGTTTTGTCCAATTTAGATTCTGATGAGGGTTAGACTCTAATATTAAAAGGGTCAAAGCTGAATTAGACAATCGTACTCCTCCCATGCCCTGCGCGCAGGCGGGCAGGGCATGGGGAAGAATTAATCTATGAAATGAAGACTTTCCAGGGCCTTATTCCAGGCAGCTTCCTCTGCTTTCATTTTTTTCTCGTATTCATTCATAGCTTTATTCAGCTCGCGGTCTTCCTGAGTCGGCTTTTTACCTTTCTGCTCGGCTCTTGCATCGTCGATTGCTCTGTGCTCAAGCAAAGCTTGCCCGCTCATCTCGCGCAAAGCGGCTTTTGCATCTTTGCGAAACTGCTCGTCATAGCCTTTGGCTTGCAGTTCCTTATCCAGCTGCTCTTCAATTGCCTGCGCCATCACAAATTCAGGACTACCCATTTTTGTCGGTGGATTCAGAGGCTCACCCTCGTTTTTGCCGAGCATATTGCCGTTTCGGAATTTGTCGCGCATTTCCTCAAGGAGCTTAACAGCCGGGCTGACCGCATCTTTCACTTGCTCCAGGCGGTCGGCATTAACAGCTGCACCCCGAGGCGCGTCAAAAAGATCTCGCCTTTCGACGCTGCCGTCGCTTTTGTGATTTACCAGATCAAAATCAACTAGAACTTCTTTCTTGTTTCCATCTTTATCTTCAACAGTCTCTGTAACAGCCTGGTAGCGGGGATTCTCCACAAAAGTGCGGCGACACAGCTCCTTTGCATAAGCAAGTCGCTGCTCAGGCGGCAAAGACTTCAAATTGGCGGCAGCCTCTTCAGGGCTTGGAATTTTATCGTTCGGATTCTCCGCGGCTTTGCTGTTATTGATTTCGGTGTTTGGTAAGTATGATTTTTGAACTAATTCAGCTGATTGAGCTTTCTGCTCAATTTTTGATGTTAATGAACCTGTGAAATCGCCTGCAAATTGCGCGGATAATCCGCTGTCCCCTTTGTTTTCTTCAACGCCGCGACTCTCTACTCTCTCAGCCATAAGCCCTCCTCCGGAAAGCAAGCAGCAAAAGCATGCTCTTTCCTGTCCCTGAATAAAGATTAGTTGAGAGCAGATAACCGCAACGTTACTGCCGAACGCCAGTTATTAAATCTCGAGTGGAGGACAGAGGGGCGCTATCGCTCAAAAATACGTCATCTGCACGAGCGTGGACACCCAGCAAGCGCCAGAGTTCATCGAGGTCGACCCAAACAGCTTGAGACTGAAAGCGTTTATACAGGGGCAGAAGAATCGGCTGACCGACGCGGCGATCAGCAACAGCCAGCGCTTGCTCCGGAGTCCAATCGCTTGCAGCATTACCGCCGCTGCTGCTTACTGCTCGAAGCGCGTCTTCAAGCCCAAGCTTGTTTTTAGTCGCGCTTCGAATTTTCAAATCGGCAAGCAGACAAAAGAGCGCCCCGCCCCAGTAAATTCGCCCCCAATCGCTGCTGCCTTTCAACCCCCGGCGAAGTCGCGGGTTCAAGCCGTTCGGCAAACCTTCCACAAGGTCCAGCCAGACTTTTTCTTTGCTCAACAAGCCCTGCCTTGCCCGACCGATGGGCTCTACATAAGTGGCGATGCCTTCTGCAAGCCAGACATCATCCTCATCAACAATCGGAAAAGTGAGGTGCACCATTTCATGCGTGAGTGTCCAGCTATTGAGCAAGGTGGCACGGTTGACTCGCCGGCCGACATAAACATCGATGGTGCCCCGCTCGTTCTCGTCATCATAATTTGTTTCGCCATACTCAACGGTGTCACCATTGCTTTGAAAAATTCGAATGCGTGTATTGCGCAGCGGGAAGCTGCCATAGTAGCTCACCACAGCTGCGGCTGAGAATCTGAGCCAATCTTGAAAGTCAGCCAAAGTGGCGTCGGTCCAACCTTTTCCCGGCAAGGAGACATCAAGCTCGCCGCCTTTCACCGGAATTTTCATTCGCAAGGCGGACACTGAATTACTTGCAACTGCAGCTTGCGTGTGAAGAGCAATGCGGTGTCTGCTGGAAAACTCGGACATTGATAAATCAAAAAAGGGCGAGCCCAATATTGCAAGCGAAATCGAAATCGCCATCAATCGGCGACGCCCCATATACTGAAGAATGGCTTGCAAAACTTTGATGACCGCGACTCCCATCCTCATCATTTAGCTATATCGAGTATAGGATAAAGTCACTTAACTCTGCCCGCATCCGGGCGAGATCATCTTGCGGCTCAGTACTTCATATAGGCTTCAGTTGCTTCCGCGACGCGATCATAATAATCTCGAATTGCATTTCCCGGTTTGGGCAGCGGCTTGAAACCCTCACCGGTTCCCCATGGATTGCCAATGCTGCTTGCTTCCTTGAAAGCCTTCTGATATTCACTCATCTGTTTTTCAAGGCGGCGCTGATCAGAAACAGACATGGACGATTTCACTTGCTCAACTAATTTCTTTTCGAGATTAGCTGTGCGTCTGTCCAATTCATCATGCATCGGAGTCTCGGGCTTTCTGGGA
>JAIEPM010000409.1 GCA_019748395.1 Candidatus Obscuribacterales bacterium | reverse complement strand
GACAGGAGAGAAAGTCGGCGCGAGGACATCAAGGTTCTCCTAATCTGCCTTTTGAGCAATTCCATTTTCACCCCGAAAATAGCGAGCACCAAATGATCATACCCCAGCCGAGAGCACTTTGAAGCCTCAAAATGTCCTTTAACGTAACAGAAGCCTGAAGCTCATAGCGCACCCGCTATGCATTGTGCTAGGATCAGCTTTTGGCCTTTATCTCTATTGCCATCCAGACAAAGTAAATTTATGCGTGACAACGTATTGGCGCAAGCGCTCCACCAGCACTTCCTGGACTGCCCTCAATACGCCAAAATTTTGGCGCGAACCGCGAAGCAATCCCAGCAAGAACTCAACATAACAGGACTCTCCGACTCTGCGAAGTCCTTGATTCTGTCTTTGCTGCATCATGAAATCCGTCGACCATTTTTCCTGGTCGCAGCAGATCATAATCACGCAGCTCGCTATCAACAAGAGCTCTCTAATTTGAGTCGCTACAAAGTTCTGCTTTATCCGGCCAGTGAAGTATCGCCCTATGAGCAGGTTCTGCACAGTCCGGACACAATCGCACAACAGATGGAAGTTTTGCAATTGATTATGCAAAATCCAAATGAGCCTTATATAGTAGTGCTACCGGCTCGCGCCCTCATGCAGAGAGTTCTGGATCGACGGACCCTGGAAAAGAATACGCTCAAGCTGAAAGTTTCACAGAACCTGGACATGGCTCAACTCAGACTGGAACTTGTCAGGCTGGGATATACGAAAGAGAGCATAGTCACCCTCCGAGGAGAATTTAGCACCAGGGGCGATATCATTGATATTTTTCCTTCCTGTGGACCGGCAGTGAGGGTTGAGCTTTTCGGAGATGAGATCGAGTCAATCAGACAGTTCAGTATCGACACTCAGAGATCTATTGAAGCACTGAAAGAAGTTGAAATATTTCCGCGCTGGTGGGCTGTCATGGAAGACCCGGAGCGAGTTCTGGAAGCATTGCGGGTCGCAGGTCAGGAAGCACTCCCCGGCTTGAGTGATTCCGCGCAGGAAACACTTTCGACTGTTTTGGAAGCTGATTTGCAGGCGCTTGAAGCCAAAAGCTATCCGGAGTCGCTGGAATACTATAGCTCATTCATCAACGAAGAGTTTTGCACGCTTCTGCATTATTTGCCGGAGAACTCTCTATTTATTTTTGATGAATGGGACTCGGTGGCAATGAGTTTGAAGTCGTATGAAAAAAGACTTGAAGAAACCTATGCCGAAGGGGTTCAGTCCGGGAGATTGCTGCCTCTGCCCAGACCACTTCATATGACTATGAACGAATTCGGCGAACTTTCAAAAACTAAGCAAAGAGTTTTTCTGCTTTCAATGCCAGGAGTCGAATCTGAAATATACGACGGAGACGGCGCGGCCGATCAAAAGAGAGATCCGGCCGGGCTCGTAAAGTTTGACTGCCACAATGTCGAACGCTTCAACAGTCAACTCAAGCAAATTGTCGACCGCATCAAAAGCTGGTTGAAAGAAGGATATAGGATCAGCATCTCAACCGAACAGCCGCAGCGAGTGCTCGGTCTTTTGCATGAATGGGACTGCCCGGCTGTTTACTTAACAGCCTCAAGAGACGGAGCCAACTCAACCGGTCTTACCGGTCAAAACGCAGAATCTGCAGCAAATGCCGCCGGCAAAGAGAATCAGAATTCTCAAGGTCAGACTCACGCAGATTGGCTGAATTCCACAAGCCCGGGAGTCTGGATCACGCGACAAGGTTTTGTTGGTGGATTTAGACTTGAAGACGTTCGCTTAATTTCAGTAACCGATGCGGAGTTATTCGGACAGAAACGCAAGCCGAGTACTTACCGCCGGCCTGTCGCAGAAAAGAACTATGAAAGATTTACCAGTGTCGCCGATTTGAAAGTCGACGATTATGTGGTTCACCTGAAACACGGCATCGGACAGTTTATCGGCGTGCAGCGCATTGCTTACGACAATCAAACCAGAGAGTATCTGGCTGTTCAATATTCTGGAGATGATCGGCTATATGTACCTGTAGACCAGATAAATCTGCTTTCTCGCTATCGAGGCAGCGGTGAATCAGCCCCCAAACTCTCTAGACTTGGCGGTGCCGACTGGGAATCTACTAAGCGCCGCGTCAAGAAATCAGTACAGCAAATTGCCGAAGAGCTGGTTCGACTTTATGCAGTCCGCGCTCAACAGGAAGGATTCCAGTCGCTGCCTGATACTCCCTGGCAATACGAAATGGAAGAAGCTTTCCCTTATGAAGAAACGCCGGACCAGTGGCAAGCGATTGTCGAAGTCAAAAAAGATATGGAATCCAGTAAGCCCATGGATCGCCTGATCTGTGGCGACGTTGGATTTGGAAAAACCGAAGTTGCGATTCGCTCAATATTCAAAACCGTTATGTCCGGACGCCAGGCCGTGATCTTGGTACCGACCACTGTTCTTGCACAACAACATTTCAACACGCTCTGCGATCGCTTTGCGCCATACCCGATCAAGGTCGGCTTACTCAGCCGCTTTCGCACAGCCAAAGAGCAGAAGGATGTAGTGAATCGCCTGGCTACGGGCCAGTGCGACGTCGTAGTCGGCACTCACAGGCTTCTGCAAAAAGACATCCTGTTTAAGGACCTCGGGCTTGTAGTAATAGACGAAGAACATCGCTTTGGCGTGGCTCACAAAGAAAAGCTTAAAGCCTTGCGCGTAATGGTAGATATTCTGACTATGTCGGCGACGCCGATTCCGCGAACACTGAACATGGCACTGTCCGGTGTGCGAGACATGTCATTGATTAACACACCGCCCGTGAACAGGTCGCCGGTGAAAACTTATGTAGGCGAGTACAGACCGCAAGTGGTTCGCACAGCCATTCTTCACGAGCTGGAAAGGGGCGGGCAGGTTTTCTTCTTACATAACCGTGTAGAAACAATCGAAAGAATAGCTCTAGAGCTGAAAGAGCTGGTTCCGGAAGCCCGCGTGCATATCGGGCATGGTCAGATGCAGGAACGCGAGCTTGAAAATGTGATGCTCGAATTTGCAAATCATGAATATGACATTCTGGTTTGCACGACCATCATCGAATCAGGGCTCGATATACCGAATGCCAATACGATTATCATCGACCAGGCAGACAAGCTCGGGCTGGCACAGATGTATCAAATCCGCGGACGAGTCGGCCGGTCGGATTTGCAAGCTTATTGTTACTGTCTATACAGACCGGAAAGGGTCTTAACAGAACATGCGCAAAACAGACTGAAAGCAATTCGTGAATTTACAACACTGGGTTCAGGTTACCAGATCGCGCTCAGAGACATGGAAATACGCGGCGTCGGCAACATTCTTGGATCTGAGCAACACGGTCATATGGTGGCAGTAGGTTTCGACCTATATTGCAAATTACTTGGTGAGTCGGTGGCAGAGCTTCAGGGCAAACAAGTTTCCAGTGAAGCAGATACTCAAATCGACATCAACGTTACTGCCTTCATTCCTGATGAGTATATTCCGGACCCCGAGCACCGCATCATCGAATACAAACGCTTGGCTGATGTAAAGTCGGAGCGCGAATTGATAATACTCACAGAAGAATGGCGTGACCGCTTCGGACCGATTCCCGTTGAAGTGAAAAACCTGGCACAGATAGTTAAACTTCGACTGATTGCCAGCAAAGCCAACGTATTGGCAGTCAAACCGGATATGGTCGGACTGCGCATGCTCGTCAATTACAGGCTAAATCAATGGCTACCGGTTCAAAATAAACTGCCCAAACACCTGGCGCAGCGCACCACCTATAAACCTGGTTCTCCGGGAGCACTTGGACCAACACCTTACGTTCTTGTCAAATCAGAAGGACTTGAGCCTGTAGAGCAACTGAATTTACTGGAAGAGCTTTTGACGGCAATGGTTTCACATCAAGAACAAAGAGCTTCATAAGAGGAGAGTGAATTTTGAACGCCCATTCCATTTTCAAAAGCTTGAGTTTAACGGTGGCGACACTGACTCTCCTTTCGGGCTGCAGCCAAAAAGCAGTAAGCGACAAAAACGAAAAAGACACGAGTTCTAAAAATGTTGAAAGCAGCTCGAAAAACGAGAGGCCAGAAGAAACCGGGAACACTATAGATACGAGCGCCAAAAGCAGCGTCGGCGGTGAAATTCCCTCTAGTTTTGCCGAAAACAAGGGCAGCACGGAGTCCGCAGAGCAAAACAAGAGTGCAAGCAGTAGCCAACCCCAAGGCAAAGTCAACATCAACTTAAACGAACTACCGGACGATGTGCCTATCTGCTCGGTTTCAGGTACGGACATAAAAGTCGGCGATTATAAACGCATGCTTCGTATTCAGCAATCGCAAGCCAATCAAGCTCTCATTGTCGACCCACAGGCAAAAGCCAGGTTGCTTGCCGAAGCGAAACGCTTGAATTTAAGCCTCACAGATGAAGAAAAGAGCAAATTACTGGCTGCGGCCCGACAACAAAAAGGTCAAGACCCCAAGGAATTTCAAGCCTTTCTCAAGCAAAGCAAAAGCACTGAAGAACAATTCGATAACGAGATTTTGCAAAGCGGCCTGGCCTTTAAGATGTCTAATGCGATCATCGAGCAGTCTTTATTGCCGGATCTTGTCAATCGCGAACTCTTAGCTCAAGCAGCAAAGGAGGCTGGAGCCGAAAAAACGGCTCAAAGCAATTATTTGAAATTCAAAGACAGTCCGGCCTATAAACAGCTGTCTCAGCAAACAGGACTTTCAGAGGCTGCATTAAAGGGCGAAATGTTGAAAGCGGAAATGGCAAAATATCAGCTTTCAAAACTGGAAGCACAGTCGACAGTCACTGATGCTGAAGTCAAAAAACTCTATGACAGGCATAAGTCAGAATTGAAGCATGGCGAAAGAATCAGGCTGAGCACCATCCTGATTGCAGCTCCTGAAAATAATATCGGTCCTATCTCAAGTGTTCGAAATCAGGTCCTGAAAGCCAATCCAAAACTGAGCGGCACTGAGCTCGACAACACAGTCAGTCAAATTCTCAAACAGGCAGAGCAAAAAGCTCTGATTCTATTAGGTCAGGCCAAGGGTGGTGCCGACTTTGCCAAACTGGCCAACGACAATTCAGACGATCCGCAAACAAAGCTAAAAAAGAGCGGCGGTGATATGGGTTATATCGAGAAAAAAGACATTATTCCGGCTCTGGGCGAAGCAGTTTTTAAATTGAAAGCAGGAGAAGTTTTGGGCCAAATCGTAAAATCAGAACTTGGCTACAACATTTATAAAGTTACCGGAAAAGAAGGCTCCGGCACCTTCAAGTACGAAGAAGTCAAACCGAAGCTTGAAATTCTTGCTAAGCAGAGCAATTTGCACACGACTCTGGGCAACTGGCTCAACGAAAGACGTAAAGTCACCCGTAT
>JAIEPM010000165.1 GCA_019748395.1 Candidatus Obscuribacterales bacterium | reverse complement strand
CTTGCAAGCTACAATCGCTATCAATCAAAATCTTTTCCCCGGGATGATAATCGTGGCTGAAATTCTCTGCATCGTTCTTAGATCCTGGTCTGAAAACCAGATAAATTGGCAGTTTTGAACTCCGCCGCAGTGCTTCTATAGTGGGGAAATACTCCTTGCAAATGGGACAGGCTGGATCAAAAAATATGAAAACGGCATCCTCTTTGAGAAGTTCAGAAAGCTCCGAACTTTTCAGCTCCCGAAAGCTTTGGGAAAGCGCAGCTCCAGACGACAGTACTCCATAGAACGGGAAAGGCAAACAAATGCAAAGGCAGAGTAAGAACCGCCAAAAGCCTGAATAGCGCAGTTCTCTTCTAAAGAAAATCCTGATTATAAAAAGCGGGAATCGAAGCATCTGCACCTCCAAACTCAGGTACACCGGATGCATAAAAAGGTTCCGCTCCGAATTATTAAATCGAAAGAAGCTTCAAGGTTGACTGGAGGAGAGGACTCCGAGCGGTTTCTTAGCAGCCGCGAGGCTATTGGGGCGGAAGCTCTGACGATCTCTTGAAACCGTCAAAACCGCAGCAAAAGTCTTCGTCAATTTTTTCACGGTTTTCTTGTCCGAAGCCAATTTACGCACGGATGGAAAGATGTGATAAGCAGAAATGCTGGAAAACTGAGTCAAATATACTTTCAGCGCAGGCTTTGAAATCAATTCATAAACACTGCGATACCAGATACCTGGACATAATCTGGCTTCATCGAAGCTCAAATTTGCGTAGCGTGTTATAAGCAGCTCACGCCCGGGAGGAATCTCAATTCTTTGCCCATCCACAAAAGCTTCGACACTGTGCCAGTGATAATCATGCAGATTCAGAATCAAGACGCTCTCACCGGTGGAATAAACGTAAACAATCGAGCCCTTGCGAATTTTTATACTTGCATCAGGAGTATTCAACTCAAGATCATTTTTGCAATTAAACAGAACCCGTCCTTTATATAGGCTCAAACTATTCTTTCGGCAAGCCAGCGCATCAAGCACGGCCTTTCCCTTGAAGATATTCAAATTTTCTTTGTCGAAATCAGCAAAGCCGCTGAGCAGAACTTCGTCTTTGTATGGAACCAGGCCCGCTTTCTTTTCCGCAGAACTCTGCTCTTTCTCCAGAAAATCAGCCCGCCCCGTCTCAAGAGTGGTTAAATTTGCAGACTCCGCCGGCGCGCAAAAAAGCAAGAAGACGCTAATATATAGAAGGCTCACAAAAGCCCGTTTCAAAGCCATCAGCAGCACCTCCAACTCTTCCCATGCTAAGAGCAAGCAATGTATTGAGAATGAAGATCTTGGAGAAACTGTAGAGACCTTGAGCGTATAATAAGAGCCGAAAAAATGGCAGCATTGAATGCGGCCATTCAAAGATTAGCAAGTCTCGATATGAAAACCGGATGACACGAATACTTTTTTTGAGTGAAAAATTCCCTCCCGATATCGGCGGACTATCAAGCAGCAGCGAGCGCATTTCTCGTCGCCTTGCAGAGCTGAATTATGATGTGGACGTTCTGGCCTGGAGCAGGCATTTGCCTGCAGCAAAACTTGCAGAGCAGAAACTCGAAGGTCAGCACGAGAGGCTCAGAATTCAGAGGCTGGGACTTTACCGACAGTGGGACATGAGCTTGCCTGCGACGATGAATGTACTTGAATGGCTGCATCAGAAATTTAAATACGATGCAATCTGGGGACACTATCTCTCTACTGCGGGGTTTCTGGCAGTCTGGTTTGCCCGCATGCACGGTATTAAAAGCATCGTAAGCGCGCGCGGAAACGACATTGACACGGAAGTTTTTCCACCCGGCGACTTTTCAAGACTAGCCTGGACACTGGAAAAGGCAGACTGCATCACGGCTGTCAGTAAAGATCTGGCTTATAAAATCAAATTGATCAGCGGCAGGAATGACGTGCAAGTGCTGGCTAATGCCGTAGACTCACGGGTATTTGCAGCTCCTGAAGAACAGGCAATCAGCTTAAAAGAGAAACTAGGCATAGTCCCGGAAGAACTGGTTCTGGGATTTGCAGGAGAGCTTCGCGAAAAAAAGGGTATTCAATTTCTTTTCGACGCATTCAGAATGCTAAGGTCGGAGCGTCCCGCCTGCCTGCTGGTAATCGGTGATATCAGGTCACAGCAAAGACCGGCCGTGCAATTGTTTAAAGCTGAATTTCCGGATGACGCAAGCAGGTTGATAATCACAGGACATATCGAGAATCAAAATTCAGTAGCCGAGCATCTTTCCCTTTGCGATCTCTACTTGCAACCATCGCTCATGGAAGGAATGCCGAATGCGCTTTTGGAAGCAATGGCCTGCGGTGCGCTCTGCATTGCCAGCGATGCCGGCGGAATTCCTGAAATAATTCAGCACGGCAAGACAGGATTTATGCTGCCGAAAGCAGAACTGAATCATCTGGGGACAGCGGCTCTTGAGGCTCTCTCACTGAAAAAAGAAGAGAGAGAAGCAATCTGCAATGAAGCAAGACTGACAGTACAAAATAAGTTCAGCCCGGAGATTGAAAGCTCTCAATTGAAAGCACTGCTTGAAAGGCTTTTGACTACGAATTCGTAAGCATCAATCAAGAGTAAGGCACTCTGCTTCAAATTATAATTCTGCTCAACTCGCCTTCGCGCTTGCCGGGAAAGAGCAAGTCTTTTTTCAGGAAAAGCAATAAGCTCTTGCAGAGCATCATGAATAGCTCCAGCAGAGCCAGGCTTCGTAAGCTTGATACATTCTTCCTCCCCTTGCAGCGCCTGCACCACAGGTAAATCCGAGGCAAGCACAGGTGTTCCGCTGGCCATGCCTTCAAGAACCTTGAAAGGACAACAACCCTGAGACAGATTGCGATCGTTGGCACTGAGCGGCGCAAGAACGAAATCACTTGCATGAATATGTTTCAGCAGATCCTTTTGCGAACAGGGAGGCAAAAACTCCACGAAATCCAGAACCGCAAGCTTGCGGGCATAGTTAACGAGCGCTTGCAACTGCTGCGCTTTCGCAGCTCCAAGTATTTTCAAGCGACAGGAGCGCGTTTTCGATAGAAGCGCAGTCGCAGCGATGGCCTGCTCCACACCCTGCCAGGCCGAGAGCGTGCCAAAATAAATGAGCTGAATATCCTTTTCTGCCAGAGATTCTTGAGCTTCAAAGTAGCTGAACAAATCAAGATCTATTGAATTTGGAATTACTCGAATCCTCGATTTTTCAACGCCTCGGTCTTGCAAATATACAGCTGTTACAGGACTGGGCGTGATCAAGAGATCGGCAGCTTCAAAACAAACTTTTTCTTGAGCCAGCAATTTCTCAAGAAGGACTATGTCATCTGCAATTTGCGGATATCTGTATTTCAACTCGACGGAAGGTAAACCATTTACTTCAAAAATAAGACGTCCAAAGCGCTCGGATTTAAGCCTCGCAAGAGGCAGTCCTTCAAAGGGAGAACGAAAATGAGCCAGATCGAAATGCTTATCTGAGCACCAGTTCTCAAGAAAGCGCCTGAAATTGAGAACTCGGTCAAGCAGATTTTTACCCGGCGCCGGAATTAATATTTGACTAAACCCTGCTCTTAATTCCCGCTCGAGATACCCGCAGGCAGGAATATCCAGACCGGCCTCCGCTACGGTCAGGAGGCTGAAATCCTGATAGTACCCGGACAATATGTTTGCAAACTGCTCGATATGCACGGCCGCCCCTTTGGGAGACGGCACGATATCAAAAGCGGCATAGAGAAGTTTCAAACTCATTTTTTCTTCGACATCTGGCGTAAAATCATAGCTTAAGCAAGGAGGTCAAAACACTTGACAGCAGACACAGCTAAGCCGGAAGCGCCCTCAGTAGCAGCTCTGAAAAAAACCCTCCTTTACGAGCGCAGCACGGATATTTCAAGCCTTGTCGGCGACCTGCGCGAATTCAGCCGCTTTGACAAAGTCGTCGAGTCCAGACAGAAGTTCTGGGTAATATTAACAATCATAGTTTTAATCGCTTCCATAACATGCCTGGCCATGAATTTAAGCTACGCAGCCGCACTCGGATTCGCCGCCTTATTTTTCTCCGTTTACAAGGCTACAAGCTGGGCCAGGTTCAATTTAGCCAATGAACGCTATTTGCTCGCCGAGCAATTACTCGAGCTATTCGGCCGAGATCTTGATGAATCGGTGCCCGTTTCACTTCGCCTTCATTTCGATAAAGTCATCAAAAAAGAAAATGTGATCAAAGCCGACGGGCTGCGCACCCGTTACAAGCACAACTGGTTGACTCTCTCAGGAAGACTTATCGACGGGAGCAAATTTTCTTGCCGGGTGGCAGAGATGGTCCACGTGAAACGCCGCAAGGGAAAAGTCAAAGCAAAAGGTTATGCACTGAGCCTGAGTCTCTCATTCTCCCGCAAACGCTGGGGCGAATTGAAATGCACAAATGAAAGATCCGGCAGCCTGATCAAGTTACCCGCGCAAACATATCTGAAATCCTGCAAAATCCGCGGAAACGTTTTGCATATGAATGCCAAACTTGAAGCACAATTTGGCAAGAAAGCCCCGCAGCTGGCAGAGATTCTCAGCCAGGGAATTACCATGCTCCTGCTGAGCGGCTACGAAATACTGCACAGCGGGCAGAGCCGCTCGGAAAGCTCGGCATCTTGAGTATCAACTTCAACGAGGAATAGCAAATTGCTTAAAGTACTGAAAGTAATTCTTCCCGCTCTTTTAATTGCGACTCTGGGCTTGAGCGCCTGTCAAACAGCACCAAAGCCGGAGCCGATTCAAACGGCATCCAATAGCACCGCAGGCAGCGACTCAAGCAACAAAGAAGAAGAGTCGGAAGCTGCCCCTGGCCTGGAAACAGTTACGCTTGCTTTCGCCGGTCCTGATGGCAAAGATGCTTTCAAAGTCATTCACTCAAAAGCAGGCGGCAGCATAATTAACGGAGAAGGGCAGCTGCAATTCACATTCAGCGAAGCAAAGCACAAAGGCAAGAAAACCGTAAGCATTCAAGATGCCCTGGGTAAGGAACAGGGTTTTATAAAAGTAAGCAAAAGCGATGCAATAAAAGTGGAAGATGCCGACCACAAAATGCTTTACAAACTCAAAACCGATGAAGAAACGCAGCACTTCAAGCTCAAAGATGCCGACGGCAAGTTGATCTATAAATTCCGCAAAGAAGAATACGGCATGAAAATTTCAGCCGGAGAAGATGATCAAGAAGTTGCCACGGTT
The DNA here is from genome assembly GCA_019748395.1 of Candidatus Obscuribacterales bacterium. Taxonomy (GTDB): domain Bacteria; phylum Cyanobacteriota; class Vampirovibrionia; order Obscuribacterales; family Obscuribacteraceae; genus JAIEPM01. The sequence continues at coordinate 160 of JAIEPM010000165.1, read as the reverse complement.
CGAATTAAAGACAAAAATGCCATCCTTGCCGAAAGCGACGGCAGCGTGCTTCTCAAGACAAAATCAGAGCTACCGGCAGAAGTCCTGGCTTGCTTCTCAATGAAAAAAATCAAAGCGTCTTATCAATACGCTCTGGCTTATGCACTCATGTTTATGAGGA
>JAIEPM010000401.1 GCA_019748395.1 Candidatus Obscuribacterales bacterium | reverse complement strand
GGGAAATGCTGAAATTCCGCTAAATCCTGTGGCTATGGCAATTACTGCCGGTGCAACTTATGTCGCACGTGGTTTTTCCGGGGAACAAAAGCAGCTTGTGGATTTGATAGCCGGCGGTATCGCGCATAAGGGATTCTCTCTTATCGATGTATACAGCCCCTGCGTCACTTACAACAAAATCAACACTTATCCCTGGTTCAAAGAGCGTGTTTATAAGCTGGAAGATGAAGGCTTTGATCCTTCAGACTTCCATCGTTCATTGAACAAAGCTTTTGAATGGGGCGACAAAATTCCTCTGGGAGTCCTGTATAAAGTTGAGCAGACTACATACGAAGATGTGGAACCGGTTCTTCAAAGAGGCGCTCTGGTTAAACAGCCGCTTGGTTTGAGCAAAGAAGCTATGGACGAATTCGTCAATGAAATGATCTGAGTTCGTTTCTGTTATTGAATATCAGAAAGAGGAGAGCCATAGCAGGCGCTCCTCTTTTCTTTCTTGTAACTTCGACTCCAGTGGCATTTTGGGTTGTTTCCAGCAGCTGCGTTTACCGGCTGCGGAGTAAACTGAAAGTGGAGCAAGTATGGAAATAATTATGAGCACAGTAATCAGAAAAACTAAAACGAGAGCAATCTGCCCTTATTTAATTCTTGGTCTTGAGCGCAGTGCCACGCGGCTTGAAGTCGAAACTGCATACTGGCGCTTGCAAGAGGCGCTGGATGAAGGTCGCTTTTTGCATTCACCTCAAGCCTGGGTGCAAGCCGGTCAGGCACTTATGGAAGTAGAAAATGCATATCAAAGAATTCTTCAGGGAGATTACAACGAGTCTGATGAATCGGCAGCCGAGCCGTTCTGGCCAAAGCTTGGACAGATATTGATAGCTGCAGGCAAAATAAATATAAGGCAACTTCATGATGCAATTGCCGAACAGGAAGCAGAGCATCAGCCGCTTGGCGAAATTCTCAAAAAGAAGAATTTGATAAGCGAGGATGAACTTTCGGCATTTTTATCGAGTCAGGATTTGATCCATTTGCCGGATGATTCCCCTTACATAAGCGGCTTGCGCTTGATCGGTCTCAGGATTGTGCCTGAAGACATGGTTTGTATTGCTCTCATAGAATATTGTGATTTCAACACAAACATCGAAAGCAATTTGATGGACCGGGGCTGGTTAAGTCCGGAAGTACTTGATGCAATAAAGTTCTGAAAAATGCAGAAACCTTTTTTCAGTCTTGCGGCAGAATTGGCGTCACCGATGCGCTTACATTCAGAGGCAAAGTTTTCGCTTGTAAGTTTGGTGCTCCAACGTTATGACAAATAGACGGCATCTGACTTGCAGCTGAAATGATGATTGTGAAGTCGCTGCTCGGTCTTGATTCTATTGCCAGCGATTGAGGAAAGCTTTGCAGTTCAGGAATTGCTTGAATCAGCTTGTTGGTCTCCTCGTCATTTGCGCGGTTGCTTTGTCCGACCAGAAGTTCATGCTGGCAGTCTACGTCGGCAATCTGCCAGCGATAGCGGACCTTGAATCCGGCTTCGCTTAGCTGCTCGGCGATTGCCAAGGAAAGCTGTTCTGCGCCCTTGGGATATTTAATTGCGACTGTCGCAGCTTTAGTGAAATCGGTGCTTAAACCCGGTGCAGTTGCCGGCATTTCATCCTCAGGCATGCTCAATTCCTGCGCGGCCGGTGCATCCGTGCTAGCTGTCACGGGTGGAGGGTTCGATACAGAGCAAGCCAGAATCCGGCTGAACACAGCCTGGCTGGCAATCGCATCGGGCACCCAGTAACTGCCGCCGCTGATCATTTGAGCCTCACCAGGCAACATTGCTGTTACGACTCTTTCATGAGGGAAGTCCTTGGCATAAGCAGCAATACTCATCACATCCTGCACAGGCAGGTCGGTGCGCACACACTGGTAAGCCAGATAAACGAGCTGGGGCAACTTCAAAACAATTTCCGGTTCTTTGAATTTTTTAGCTGCCTGCCGGACAAACCATTGTTGACGTTCGATTCTGCCGATATCACCACGAGCGTCATGTCTGAAACGAACATATTCTTCTGTTTGTGCCGGGCTTAGAGTTTGCAAACCGGCTTTCAGATCAACATTCAGCTTGCCTGAGTGGTCCACATATTTCATTTCCTTTTCGACCAGTACCTCAACTGGACCGAGAATTTCAAAAAGTTTTTTCAAACCGCCTGTGTCTACTTCTATGTAATGATCAACCGGAACTGAAAATGCTTCACGCACAGTTTGCATGGAAAGCTCAGCGCCGCCGTATGCATGAGCTGAGTTGATTTTATCGACCCCATGATTTGGAATTCGCACTCGACTGTCACGTGGAATTGATATAACCCCGACTTTATTCTCAAGCGGGTCGATGCTGACAAGCATCATCGTGTCGGAACGTGTGCCTTGGAAGGGGTCTGTATTTTGACCGTTTGAGTCTACGCCCATCAGCAAAATGGTCATTTTTTGTGAGAGCTTTGGAATCAGATCAAGCGATGGCAGTACGGGATTTTGTGCATCGGCAATGGCTGCTGCCTGACCGAAGTTCATTTTAGGCGAAAATCTGGTCAAAACTTGCCTGGCCTGCGGTTTGCAGGTGAGGCAAAAAAGGCTGATACCGGCCGAAACCAGTAAACATGCAAGAAGCGCCGGTTTCCAGGGAATTGAACGTGCCTGAGTGTTTGATTTGATTATCAATGGAAATCCTTAGGAATTCACTCTTATCGAATCTTATACTGCCCGGAATAGGTATACTTGAAGCCCTACTAAAATTTGCACAGATTTTACGTCTAAGGAGCGCACAGTGAAGCTATTTTTGGACACAGCCAACCTGCAAGAGATCAAGGAAATCGCCGACTGGGGCGTACTTAACGGTGTTACAACCAATCCCTCGCTGGTCGCCAAAGAAGGCGCCGATTTCAAAACCAGAGTTAAAGATATTTGTAAAGTAGTTGACGGTCCGGTGAGTGCTGAAGTCGTCACCGAAGACGCCGACGAAATGATTAAACAGGGTAAAGACATTGCTACCTGGGCGCCCAATGTCATGGTCAAATGTCCTCTGACCCCGGCTGGGCTGAAAGCCTGCAAAGCGCTTTCATCAGAGGGCATCAAAGTTAATGTCACTCTTTGCTTTTCGGTGAATCAGGCAATTCTGGCAGCTCGGGCTGGAGCCACTTTTGTCAGTCCTTTCGTTGGACGGCTTGACGACATAAATCAGGATGGAAACGAGCTTATTGCTCAAATTGCACAGGTATATGACATTTACGGCTTTGAAACCGAGGTTCTGGCAGCAAGCATCAGGCACCCGATTCACGTAACTCAGGCGGCTTTGTCAGGTGCCGATATTGCAACCATGCCCTATAAAATCTTCAAGCAGCTTGTCTCGCACCCGCTGACCGATGCCGGTCTTTCCAAGTTCATGGATGACTGGAAAAAGTCTCAGCTTACGCTTTCCGTAAAATAAGCGCACTTGAATGACTTGCAAGGCTCTGGCGTCCGTTTTCTTAACGGGCGCCTGTCTTTTTGCCGGTCTGGAAATAATTTTGCTGATTGGATTAAAATCAGACTGCAAGCGGTAATATTCCTTTTGGGATGGTGCTAATTCAGCGCCCGGGGGGTCCTTCTTTAAACTAATGACCAATACTGCCAAGGTCGATTCTTCAAAAACACAAGGTCCCAGTGGATTCATTCAAACCGGCAGCGATATGCTGGTGGTTGATTACGGCAAAGTCATTGATTTGAATGGCACACAGATTGGCTTCCTTTACGAAGACGGATTGATCGAGGGCCGGGCTTTGCCCCTAGGTGAATGGGAAGGGCTGAAAACCATAGAAGAACTGGGCGGGGCATACTTTCAGGGGATCGACAGCAACGGTTTGCAGCTCAATTTACCCGGTATTGAAACCGGACCAATCGGCGGACTTAAATATAACAATAGAGATTTCCTGGTTTTGTTCGGAAGGGTTGCAACTCCGGAGCATAAACTTGTGGGACGCATGTCCGATGATGGTGTGCTGCAATTTCGCGATCCGCGCTTTCCCGGACAGATGCGAAAAATGGACGAGCATTCGCAGCTATCCACGTTTTTTCAGGGCACCAAGAGTAATGGACAGGTCTTCAAGCATGAGTTTGCCAGGTCATTGCACCGGCTTGAAAAGTCTTATTGGGAAAACGAAGTTATTCGATATTTTGAGGATATTGATCGTGTAAACGGGCCTCAAAAAAAATACGTTTTTGACACAATGTGGCTTTTTGCGGTTAGTGGCTTGCTTCAGATGGTTAGACGCAGCGAGGGCACTGCCGGACTGGGCAACGTCAAACATGGTGCGTCCGGCGTCACCGGAGTGAGAACCGGCAATGTGACTTTAGACCGCGAGGAATTCGAACGGGAAGTTAATTTCTTCAAGAAATATGGACCGCTGATGGCTGTGCCCGCAAGAGCCAAGCCATTTATTGAAGTGCGCCTGAATATGGTTGTATCTCATGAATACGGACACCAGCTTGAATTCTGTCTTTCAAAAGCTGCTCAGGATCGTATTCAAGAAATTTATGAAAAGCGTTTGCATAGCTGTGAGCGTTTGCACCCCGTACCCGAGGAAGCTGAAACTTATTCCGAGCTGATTCAACCTCAGCAGGTCGACGAGCGTATTTTTGTCTCAGGATATGCCCGAACCAGCTGGCATGAGTATTTTGCCGAATGCGTTGCTGCCTTTGCGCTTAAAGAAAGCCGAGATATGTTGAAGCAAATCGATCCGGAAATACATGAACTTTTGCTTGATGTTCTGCTTAAACCGGAGAAAGTAGTGAGTACCCTTTTGCAGGAGGGTATGCTTAACTTGCAGGCAAGCCTGCGGGTGGGTGGCGAATTACCGGACGACATCTTAAGTAAATGAAAAAGTCGCTTCTTCTCCTTTCCAGCCTGCTCAGCCTGAATTGGCTGGCTTTGGGAACTGAAGGACTGGCTCAAAAACATGCGGCTTTGAAAGCCATAGATCCCAGCCAAGCGAGCTATGATACAGCTCCAGCACCGCCAGCTGCTCAAAACCCAGCAGCCTCCTCGGCATTAGAAAATCCTTTCGGCAGCGGCATACAGGGTCAGCCTTTAGGTCCCAAGCGAACCATCGACAATCCCAACCCTCAGGGAGCAAGCTACTTGAGAGAAGAGCAGAGCCAGTCTGCTCCAGGCATACCGACGCAGGCCGGACAGGGGTGGAGTCCGAATAATTCCGCCGCCGACAACAGTATTTACGAAAAGCGTGTTGCCAGGCTCGAGCAAATGGCTTTTGGCAGCCCCTACCCAGAACATGAAGTTGAAGACCGCCTGGATCATCTGGAGAATGAAGTTTTTAGCAAGAAAAACAGCGGCATGCCGCCGGAGAGATCGA
>JAIEPM010000098.1 GCA_019748395.1 Candidatus Obscuribacterales bacterium | reverse complement strand
TCCTGGGCACGGCAAATGCCCTGCTTGAAATGAAACATTATTCAGAGCTTGACGACCTCCTGGGCTCTAATTCGATTGTCTGGAAGCGCCCCATAGGAAACTCCACAAGAATGCAAATCATCAGGCTCTATGCCCGGTCGAAATACGCCGACGGTAAATATGCCGAAGCCGAAAAACTGTATGAAAGTGCAGCTCAACTTGCTGAGAAAATTCCTAGATCTTTTGACTGGAAGATGACAACACTTCTGGAGCTGAGATTTGGCACCCTGCGCTCAAAAGCAGCTCAAGCAAAAGCGAAGAAGGACAATTCCTAAGTAGCCAAAATATGAACTTCTTTCAGGCGCGAAAATAGATAAAAAGCAACGATGCATCGGCAGTTATTGCCGACGCATCGTTTGGAACTTATTCCGGTTCAGAACCAGCCAGAATTTAGCCGTTGAATGACCAATCAGTGTTGATGCTGACTGGAGCGGGAGCGGGTTGAGCAACAACTGTCTCAACTTGAGCCGGCTCGGCATCCGGTTGGAAGTTCTGTACCTGGTGCTCTAATGCACCTTGAGCAATGATTGCTTTCAGAGATTCATCAAGCAAGCCTGCTTTTTCGCGCAGCAAGTACTCGATATAGTCACCGCGGCTCATGCGAGAAGCAGCAACTTGTTCGTCCAACAGGCGGTGCGCAAGCGGAGTTACGCATACAGCTGTGGTTGTACCTCTGTTCTTTCCGAAGAAGAAGGACTTGGCGCCTCCCTTAGGTCCGGTTTGCTTTGCAGTTGAAGGAAGCCTTAATGGGGGCTGCCCTGCGCGCTCACGGATGAGCATTTCAACATAGTCGCCGTTGGACACGCTGGCCGCGGCGGCTTGTTCCTTCAGGAGCTGACGGCCGAGAGCCGTGAGGTTGAAGGATACGGATCCTGATTCTTTGCCGGGGAATCTGGACCGACGTGGCGAAGTGGTCTTCGCTGTAGTTGCGGTGGTAGTTGTGACCGTTGTGTTCATCTAGTTTGCGGCAGACCCTGTGATTGCGTAGAAGCTTTCTTACCGACCCTGCCTTTCCTCCTTTTCTTCCGAGACCATGAACCTAAGAACTATTAAACGGAAACGGTGACAGATTCTGTTTTTGCGTGAGGCAGATTACCCTGTCTCCATGCCAACTGCCAAGTGGCTGTTGTTCATGTGCCGATTGTCTACAGGCTCAGGTTTGGTTTTATCCACACCGCGGCCGTAAAGAGGAGATCTGTATCTCTCTAATACTCTCCTCGTAAAAGCCCCACTGAAGGTGGGATTTATGAGGAGCTGCCATGACAACCCTTTTCAAGCTCTTGATTATAAAGCAGTTGCAGACAAATTAGCAGTAGTCATGTATTACATCCTTATTATTTATTACGGATTTCAAGCGCTTCGGCGAAACAATTTGTCACGCTTAACGTAGCGAAGTCGCCCAGTAATTGAAGCTGTACGCGATCACAACTCCAAAAACAGCTCCGACTAAAACCTCTTTTGGCGTGTGGCCTAGGAATTCTTTAATCCGCTCAGAAGAGATGTGAGGATGTTCAGAAAAAATTTCTTCGATCATTTTATTCAAGACTTGAGCCTGCAAACCGACCGTCCTGCGGACTCCTGCAGCATCGTACATAACAATCGTCGCTAAACAAAGTGCGATTGCAAAGGAGACTGAGTTATATCCTTCAATAAGTCCAACCGATATGGCCATGGCCATAGTGCAGCAACTATGACTTGAAGGCATGCCTCCGGTGCGAGCCATCATGCGGAAATCAATTTTGCCTGTACGAACCAGTTTGCCGATAACTTTCACGAATTGAGCCAGGAAGCTTGCCAGGAATGTGACGCATATTACCTGCCAGCCCCGTCCATCCACATGCGCGGATGCGGCTGCGGGACTCGCCTGAGCAAGAATTGCGCCGGCGCTTAGAAATGAAAAAATGTCGCTGCTTGATTCCATGTGCTTCTCTAACTAGCTAAAAAATAGTATCAGTGACTTCGGTGAATGGCGTATGCGAGCAAGGCTCTAAGCGGTTGCAAGGAGCTTTCGGACAATCCTGTTTTAGTAAGAAGAGACTTGCCCTTTTCTTCAAGCTCATCAAGTTTTCGTCTAGCCGTATCCAGACCATAAAGTGAGACCCAGGTAAGTTTCCCCGCCGCCAGGTCCTTTCCAGGCGTTTTGCCAAGAGTTTTTATGTCTCCGGTAACATCTAAAAGATCGTCTGCAATTTGAAAAGAAAGCCCAAGCAGATGACCAAATTCAGCCATGAGTTCAAGAGCCTCTGCCGAAGCCCCCATCAGGCAAGCGCCGGACCAGACTGAAAACGAAATCAAAGCGCCGGTTTTATTCTTATGAATCTTGTTTAAGAGAGCCGCACGCTCATTTTCAGCGACCGGAATTTCCTTCATTCCGGTCATTTCCATGTCCCAGACCTGCCCGCCAACCATCCCGGCAGCGCCGCTGGCCGCTGAAAGTTTTGTCGCAACCAGAATGAGATTTTGTCTATCTACCGACAGCGGAGTTTCTTTCAACAAAATCTCATTGGCATATACAAGAAGCGCATCGCCTGCAAGCAAAGCTAGAGCTTCGCCGAAAACTTTGTGATTGCTTGGACTGCCACGACGAAAATCGTCGTCATCCATACATGGCAAATCATCATGAATAAGACTCATGGCATGAATCATTTCGATAGCACAAGCACAGGAAAGCGCCCTTGCCTGGGCATCAGCAATGCTGTCAGAGCTTCCGGCAAATGCTTCGGCAGCAGCCAGACAAAGCAGCGCACGAATTCTTTTGCCACCTGAAAGCACAGAATATCGCATCGACTCATAAAGTCTGCTCGGCTCGGCGATTTCCAAAAGCTTTAGCAGACGCTCTTCTACGAGCCGCCTTCGATGGGCGTGATATGTCTCAAAATCAAAAGCAAGCCCGGCGCGCATTTTTGCAGGTCCAAATGAAAGCTTTTCATTATAGCCCTGCTTAGTAATTTTTCTTCCTCGAAAAATATTCAAAAGCGCTTTGAGCTAGTTTGGCACCGGCAAATCCCCATTTCAAAAGATTTGTCTCTTTGTTCATAAGCAAAGTCAAGACCGGCAAGGCGTGCTTAGCAAGATTGCCGACAACTTCCATTTCAGCTTTTTCAGGTTTATGTCTGAGTTTCTCTTGCAGCTCGGAAAGCTGACTGCGAGCGACTGTTGCTTGAATCATCGCCGAATCGCGAGCAATATTGCATTCGGTCTCAAGAACATATAGCTGCTCTTTCCACTGCCCGGCTTTTTTCAGAACCAGCAAGCACAAAAGCCCGAAGGCCGACATAATAACTGCCAGAATCGACTTGGCAAGCAGTATCCAGAATGGTCCGGCGATGATTTCGTACACGACTTATTCCTATTTAAGCAATTCGCGTGCGATCAACATACGTTGAATTTGATTGGCGCCTTCGTAAATTTGTCCGGCTTTGGCATCACGGAAAATTCGTTCAAGCAAATACTGAGGCTCGGACGACTCAAAACCAAGAAGAGTCATCGCCTCAGTGCTTATCTTCATGGCGGCATCGGATGCATGCATTTTAGCCATAGATGCCAACACCACGTCGGCCTGCCCCCGATCGATGGCAGCAGCAGCCTGGTAAGTCAAAACGCGAGCCGACTCGACCAGAACGGCGTATTCACCAATCTGAAGCAGCAAGCGATCTTGCTCTTTGGCTGAGGCTTCTTTAACTCGTTTTAAGAGAAGCTCAAGAACCGCCTGTGCCCAGCCTGTGCACTGGGCGGCAATTGTGACTCGCCCTTTGGCCAGACTTGAAAGGGCAACGGTTCTTCCCTGTCCATGAGTGCCCAGAAGATTTTCTTTCGGCACACGACAGTCATCAAAAACCAGTTCGCAAGTTGAATAACCGCGCATTCCAAGCATATCGAACTTCTGCCCAATCTTGAAACCGGGAAAGTCCTTTTCAACAATGAAAGCAGTGATTGATTTTTCGTTGCTCAAGCCCTCAGGAGAATTAAGCAAGCGCGCCATGACAATAAAGTAGTCGGAGGAAGCTCCGCTTGTGATAAATACTTTAGTTCCGTTCAGCAAATATTCATCACCGACAATTTTGGCCGTGCAAGCTATTGCAGCCGTGTCGGATCCGGCAGCCGGTTCTGTCAAACCGAAAGCTGCCAGATATTTTCCAGTGGAAGACGGCGGCAAATATTTGGCTTTCTGCTCAGGACTTCCGAAGCGATAAACGGGCTCCTGACAGAGCACATGAACTCCCAGAGAGCTCATTATCGGAACGCAGCGCCGGGCAAACTCTTCGTTAACCACAACAAAACTCAGATAGTCGCCAGCCGAGCCGCCGAATTCTTTCGGGAAAGGAAGCGCGCCCAGACCTTCTTTACAGGCGGCTTCGAAAAGATCCCTTCTAAAAACATTAGTGCGATCTGATTCAATCGCTTCTTCAAGGCTTATTCGATCTGCAAAATCGCGTGCTTTCTGGAGCCAGATTTTCTGCGTCTCAGAAAGGAATGCCAGACGTCTGTCGCTTACGTCCTTCTTAGGAATTGAGATGACCATTTTCTTCTTGCCTACTTAGCAACCCGATAAATTGCGCTTTATCTGCATCTATTATAGATGTTTCGAGCCGATCTTTCCTTTTCGAGCTGGAAATCACTATCGTCCGCCGGCTGCCGCCTCATTTTTTCTTGAGCGCAGTTTTCTTCTGCACAGGAGCCCTACCGGCACTTGTTTTTGTGCTGCTTGTTTTTGCCGCTTGCTTTCCTGCAGCAGTGCTGGCTGCAGGCTGAGTTTTCGCGCTGCTTACCGCCGCGGGTGTAGCGGGTTGAGCGCTTGTCGTGGATTTTGCCGGTTTATTTGCTGCAGCCGTCAGATCCATATTGAACTTCGTGACTTTCTTTTCCAGGTCCGAAAGCTCATCAGCTTGATAGCCGTTGGCGCTGACTTTCTTCTCGAGCTCATTTAACGCAGATAACTGCGTTTTGAAATTTTGCACTTCATCTGCAGTCAACCAACCTTTATTCAGACCCATTTCAAGCTGTTCTGCATAAGTAGAAAGCCGCTCTTTATATTTGAAGGCTTTCTTGTTGGACTGCCGAATTCCCATCACACCACTTTGCTCAACGACCTGACCTGAGCTTGAGGAAGAACTGCTGCTCGAGAAAGAGGAACTGGAGCTGGCACTCGAAGAATCTTGAGCCGAGGCAAAATCTTCTAAAATAGCGAATGAAGCCAGCAGGGCAGAGATTATCAAGAGTGATTTACCAGTGAAACTCATTGCTCAACTCCTTCTTGCCTTGAATCTGAGAACTCTTTCGATTCGGCTGGCGCCGTTTTGCATTTTCGCATCAATTGCTGA
>JAIEPM010000334.1 GCA_019748395.1 Candidatus Obscuribacterales bacterium | reverse complement strand
AGCGATGTGAACGGCAATATCAACTTCATTCAAACCGACGCAGCTATTAATCCCGGCAACTCGGGCGGTCCGCTACTGAATCTTGATGGCGAAGTGGTCGGTGTTAACACCGCGATCAGGCGCTGGGCCCAGAACATTGCTTATTCAATACCGGCAGATATTGCCAAGAACGTTGCTGAAGAGCTAATTAACTCCGGAAAAATTTCGCGCCCCTGGCTTGGTGTGCAAATGTCTGAACTTGACGAAGCCTATTTAAAAGGAAGCGGTTTAGCTCCCGGCACAAAAGGTGTTCTGATTCGCGGTTTTGTGCAGGGTAGCCCAGGGCAAGCTTCAGGTTTGAAGCTCAATGACATAATTCAAAAAATCGACGGCAAAGAAATGTCTCAACCAAAAGATGTGAAAGACTATGTTCAGAGCCGCAAATCCGGCGACATATTGAATTTTATTGTGTTGCGCAATAACGAAGTGCAAACCCTGGCTGTCAATGTCGGCAGCTATCCCAAAAAGATTAACGCTGCGGCCGGTCGCTGAATGCTGCTGCCCTGAAGCCATGATGAAACCCCATTTGCAGATGGGGTTTCTCAAGCTCGACTCTCGGGTAGTTTAGCTGAAGAGAGAGTTGAGGTTTCTTTTTGATGGATGATTTTGACTTCAGTCGAATTTTCAAAGTTCTTTCCGCGTCCCTAATAGCAGCTTCCTTGAATATTTCGATTGCCGAAAAAACGATGGCGGCGAATCAAAATTCTGCAGATGAAGCTGAGCTTCGGGCTCAGGCTGCGTCCTATGCCCGAGCTTTCAGTGCTGGAGATCTCGATAGACTCCTTTCGTTCTTTGATGAGCAGGCGATTGTTGTGGACCTTTTCGGCAATTTGAGCCGGGGCAAGGAAGCAATTAAACAACAATACAAAGAGTTTTTCGCTCGCGCCGGCAAGCAAGCCCTTGAAGTTTCGGTGGAGTCCATTAAGTTTCCCACTGATGATACTGCTATTGAGGAGGGCTATACGAGGCTGAGTAATTCCAGTTCGGATTCGGCAATGGCTCATTATGTGGCTGTTCATTTTAAGCGTAACGGTCGCTGGTACACCTCGACCGTTACGGAGTCTCCTTACCGTGCCACTACCAATGGTGAGTATTTGAAACCACTGTCGTGGCTGGTCGGCAACTGGAAAGCCGATACAGCCAGAGGGACGATGCGCATAAAGGCATACTGGGCAAACAAGAATGTGATTTGTCTTGAATTCAGCGATTCGGCGCTTCCGGACAGCGCTTTGCAAACTGAGTATATTTACTGGAATCCGGCAACGCATCTTGTGAGTTCCTGGCAATTTGATTCTTCCGGTGGAGTCAGCCGTTCTTACTGGGAGCGACGGGCTGATGACTGGTTGCTTCATGCCGATTCGCTTCAAGCCGATGGAGCGCTTTCTAAAGCTTTGAATATTTTGCACCCGATAGATACGGACAGTTTTTCCTGGCAATCTAAGAAACGGCAACTCGGTAACATAGATTTGCCGGATACAGAGCCTGTTAAAGTAGTGCGAGTCAAAGGCTGAGGATGGCAAAATGAAAAAATCTATCTGCTTTTCTTTTCTTTCTTTTAGCCTGCTGCTTTCAAGTCAATCCTTATTAGTTTCGGCCGATGCTCGCGGCGGTTTTGGTGGAGGCGGAGGAGGCTTCCGCGGCGGCGGATATCGCGGCGATTTTGGCTCATTCCGCGATGGCGGAGGCTTTCGTGATTTTGATGGGCGAGGAGAGATGCGCTCTGATTTTGATCGCGATTTTGATCGTGGCTTCGATCACCCCTTCGATGACTCGGGCTTTGCCAGGGACGACCGACCGACAGCTTTCTCCGGTCCGGCCGGCGCAGAGCGTGCTAGTTCTTTAGATAACGGTATCCGCAACTATGGAGAGCAGAGAAGTCTGGCTTCCGATGGGGGGTTCTCTCAGGTGATGCGTTCGACTGCTCCGGCGGCTTCTTTGATGACCCGACGTGTTTCACCTGAGGCACTTTCCGCGCAAGCTTATAACGTCAGGCATAATTTCAACAATTATGCTGCTTTTCGCAACGATTGGTGGGCAAGTCATCCCGGAGCCTGGTGGAATCATGGCTGGAACAACTGGTGGGCCTGGCGCTGGGGCACCTGGCCTGAGTTTGCCGGCTACTGGGGCTTAGTGCCTTCGGTTTTACCTGTTTATTACGACTACGGCGACAACATTGTTTATGATGACGGAGGCAATGTCGATTACGGCAACTCTCCTGTAGTCAGCGCTTCCGATTATTATCAAGAGGCTTCGGATCTGGCTTCTTCCGGTTCGAGTGATGATGATTTCGGCAGCAGTGCTTCAGCTTCCGCAAATACGCTTCCGCCCTCTTCGGCTGCTTCGGCTCTTCAGGTCACAGGTGCTGCCGCCAAAGAAAAGGATTCCGACCAGTGGAAGCCCTTTGGTGTTTATTCACTGGTGCAGGGCTCACAAAGCAATAGTTCGAGCCTTTTTCAAATTTGCTCAAACAAGAAAATGCAAATACGAGGCAATTACTATAATTGTTTGACTAATGAGACTTTGCCGATCAAAGGCTCAATCGACAAGCGCAATATGCGGGCCGCCTGGACTGTAGGCAAAGATTCGAATGTTGTTTACGATACCGGTGTTGCCAATTTGTTAAAAGAGCAAAGTCCGATCTTGATTCACTTCGGCAAAGAAAATACTCAGCAATGGACTCTGGTTCGAATGAAAAGTCAGGAAGCTGAAAAGTCAAAATCCTGAAGCTTTAAAAGAAAGAACAAAAATGGATATTGAGCCGGGTACAGTATTAAGTCATCGCTATGAAATACTTGCGGCGCTGGGGCAGGGCGGTTTTGCCTCGGTTTATCGGGCTCTTGACCGTGAGCTTTCGCGAACTGTTGCCATCAAAGTACTTAAGCAAGCATCCTTTGACTCGGCTCAAGATCTGGCGCGCTTTCAACAAGAAGCAAAACTTTTGGGGCAACTCGCTCATCCTAATATTATCGCGGTTTACTCTTTTGAACTGCTGGATGACTCGACGCCCTTTATCGTAATGGAGTATCTGGAAGGGCAGCATCTCCTGGAACGACTTCAGAAGGGCGGAGTACTTAGTTATGAGCAATGCCGGGATATTTTTGTGCAGGTTTGCTCAGGTCTTGAGTATATGCACAAAGCCGGTATTGTGCATCGTGATTTGAGTCCATCCAACATTTTCCTCAGTTCTGAAGATTCTGAGCTAAAAGTCAAGCTCATTGATTTTGGTCTTTCAAAAATTTATTCGGAAAAGCAGGCAAGCGAGAAGTTGACCAAGACCGGTTTTCTGGTCGGCAGTCCAGCTTATATGAGTCCTGAAACGGCCAGGGGGGATTCTGCTACGAAACTCTCCGATATTTATGCTCTTGGTTGCATCATCTATGAGGCCGTGAGCGGCAGCCTGCCTCTGGAAGCGGATAGCCCGATTGGGCAGCTCTATCTGCAGCAAAATGATTACCCGCCGGAACCTCTGATTAACTGGCAAAATAAGGACCGTGAAGAGCAAATTAAGAGTATTATTTTGCGCGCTTTGCAGAAAGATCCGGCCTTGCGTTATCAATCGGCTGCAGACTTTGCTCAGGCTTTGCTTTCTGAACCTAAGAAAACGCAAGAAGAAATGAAGCGAATTCGCCTTCATCCTTTTAGCGGCAAAAAAACATTTCTCAGATCAAATCAGCAATTGCGTAAGCTGATTTTGCCCATTGCTGCTTTGCTGGCTTTCGTTTCAATGATTTATTGTTTTCAAGATTTCGAGCTTGATCTTATGTCGCAGCTTTTGAAAATGAGCAAAGTCTCTTTCTTGATTGCTCCTGAGAAAGCTCTGGCACTTCATTTTAAGAAGAGGGGCCGTTTGAAAGAAGCTCTGTCACTATACGAAGATCTTGCGATTCGGGCGCCTGCTTCAGAAAGAGTGGAACTTGAACTGAATGCTGCTGAAATTTCTCTTTCTTTGCAGGAAAAAGCTCGTGCTCTAAAACATTTGAATGAATCACTGATTGCCTCAGCCGCTGCAGATTCAACTGATGAATTTTTTGCTCGTGTATTGAATTTGCTTGAGCTGGAAATGAAAGACGAGTCTCTTCTAAAAAAAGAAGAACTGTCTTTGCTTTCAAGCTTGCTTGAAAGGATAGCACTGTCTCCGCATCCCAATAAGGCATTGCTCAAGAAAACATTCGATGCTTTGCTTTATAAAACATCTCGAATTGAAGAGAACAGTCCCCGACCGGATTTCGTTCAGATAAAAGCACTGGCGGCCGTTTTAAATACAAAGCTGCTCACTTTGAGCTATTTGGAAGACGAGCGGCTGAATAATATTATGGGGCGCTTCAGCAGCAATAATGCCGACGAGATGAAAGTACTGGTGGCGGCTCTGAAGTCTCGTCTTGAAAATCCCGGCACGACGGAAGAAGCTCGTATAAGATTGCGTTTGATTCTAGCTCCCTTGCTTGCCGGCGGAAATGATCTTGAAACCCGCAGCCGCTATCTCGCTTTGCGCGATTCGGCCAGAGAATTCCCGAGTCAAAACTGGCAACTCTTGATTTATCTGGCGCGAATTGATGCCCGCTTTGGTTTCCGGAAAGAAGCGCTGGATTGCGTAAGCGAGGCCGAGAAACTTGATTCGGAAGTAAGTGTTTCTGCTGAACAAACACTTCAAAATCGACTTTCGGAAATCCAAATTCTACTTCGCCTGGGAGAATTTAAAAAAGCCGAGCGCCTGAGAAATGAAATGTTGGAAGCGATAAAGCGCTTCAAGCATGCTGGTTCTCTGGTTTCTGATGCGGGCGGTCATATTCGTATGGAAAAACAGAATTTGCTTCTGAGTTCGGCAAGGCAGCGCTGTTATCAGATGGCGGCAATCGCATGTATGGAAACTAAAGATGAAAAAACAGCGCTTTCTCTGCTAAAAGAATTGAAACTGGACGCAGAAGCAAGCCGCTGGAATTTGTACAAAATGAATTTTCAAAACGAGCTCAGGCGAGTGCTTCGCGACGGCAGAGTCACAAATCCTGAATTACTTTCTTTGATTGATGAGATATTCACATCTTTGGGAGGCCGGCTCGAGCCTATAGATAAAATTGGCGGTGCCGCTACGGCTGCAATTGAAAATGGTGACTATAAAAGCTGTTTTGCTCATGTGGCAGATGGCAGAGACTTGAGTACGACCTTAAGCAAGCAAGAAATACTCTGGCTCGATTATCTGGAGCTTCATGCCTGCATTGTTTCTAAAAACGAGAAACGAGGGCAGAAAGTCTTAAATCAAGCGCGGCGAGATTTGAAAGATTTGCTGGCTAATACTGAATC
>JAIEPM010000028.1 GCA_019748395.1 Candidatus Obscuribacterales bacterium | reverse complement strand
TTGCGCTATCAATTCTTGCGTCGGCAGTTTTGCTCTTGTCCAAAACTACACCAAATTTTTCAGATGGATTATCACCCACAAGTTTCTCTGCCGCAAGCGCATTTTTTGTCGGCTCAGAGGGCGAGCAGAAGGGAGGCTTTGCTAAAGGTCCGACGCCTGATCGAGGACTGGAACTATCGCTTTGAACTTTTCGAGCAGCCAGCCGCTCTTTCAATCTTGCTAAAGCTTCCGGCGACAAGGATGGAGGCTTTGCTTTGACCGAACTAGTATGTCCAACAACTTTTTCTCTCAGCTTTTCTCTTAAAGAAGACTCAGAACTTACAGCTTGCGGCTCTGATACTTTTTCAGCTTTAGATTCAGGCAAAACCTGCACACTCTTCGCAGCCGGCGAAACTGTGGAAACGGACTCCTGCTGAAGAACTACAATATTAGGTTCTTCAGCCACGGCAATCTTTTTAGCGGTTTCAGCAGAAGACGGCGAGCGCAAACTGTTAACACTAAGTTCCGGCTTGCCTTTCAGCACACTTTCTAAAGACCAGATACTCGAGCAGAATTGCGGCGACCAACTCACAAGGAGCTCCGTAGGCTGACCTTCCACTGCGAATATATCGGCCGCATAACCTAGCTTTCTCAAAGCATTTGCAATCTCAAGCTGCTTTGCAGTGCTCATGGATTTAGTCAATTCAACAACGGCAGAAACAGCATTTCTTGCCTGTGCTTGTTCAATTTTAGGCAGTATTTGTTGTTCAGCGAACTCTCGATTTTGAAATATCAATGCAAAACGGGGGTCAGGTGACGCGCTGACTTTCTCTTGCGGAATAGTGAATTTCTCCGAAGCCGACCCAAAGTTATTATCATTTGCAGTCATAAAGAATTCACTTGCGGCAAGCTTTGCTCGTCCGGGCTGAGCGGCAAAAGAATCTGTAGCAAAGGCAAGAGCCGGCTGCAAGCGAGGACCCAGTATACGATCCATAAGAGAATCCACTCTAGCACCAAACTGCTCAGCTTTAGAAAGAATGAGTTCAGTCAAAGCTGGTCCGGCGGCCCTATGCGAAAAAGATTCGGTATGGGCTGCTTGCGTTGAAGGCGATTCTAGAAACCTGGACACATGCCCAAAGCCGAAGCCGACCAAGCCCATTCCATAGACCGATTGGTTTATTTCAGACCAGCTTGCGTGGCGTTGTTCTTTTATAAGCGCAGACGATTCTGCGGAAATAAGACCACCTGGAAGCCCCGAAAGAGCTCCAATCAGAGGCTTATTTTCAAGAAGCGAAGCAATGCGCGTAAATCCTTTCGATTCAGCTGTGGTGCTGAGATTTTTTAACATAGCAGCAGTGCTGTTCATTCCGGCAAAAACTGCTGCACCACTGAAAGCATTCTCCAGCCGGCTTCTGAATAGTCCCTTTTCTTCGATTTCCTTGAGCGAGGCTGGTCGAGTCAAGCCTTCGTAAGCAAATCCAAATGCAGCCCCTTTGAGAAATTCTTTGCGCAAAGAGAGACTCTCGATAGCCTGTGCGCCTGAATTTCCTGACAAGAATTTTCCGCATTGCTTTAAGAACAAGAAATGCGTCACTGTTGCCGCGGCATCGCCAAGTAGTTGCCCGTGATATTCTGAGGAATTTCGCGGAGCCGCAGGAGAAAAGTCTTCAACACTGCCGGCTGAACCAAAGACCTGAGCTATAGCTTGTGCCGGAGCCTTTGCGCCCCTGTAAACAAAAGCTTCCTTGAAGGAGTTGGCAAACTGAGAAAGCTGCGTTGAACTATCATTCAAGCCTGCAATCAAATCAGTGCGGGATAAGGATATGAGTTCAGAATTTTCCATGAAACATTCCAAGAAAAATAGCCTGAGCCCACCACCTTGAAATCCTAACAGAAATTTCAAGCTTTAGGGTTTAATCTTTGGGAGGATTCCCATGCTTTATTTCAAAATCTTGTTTGAGATAATCTCAGCTTTTCTTTGAGGCCATTCCTCACAGATACGCTGGCAAGTTTCCACAGACTCGGCATCTGCAACCACTTTGCCGAATATAGTGTATTGATGATCAAGATGCGGCGCTTCACCCAAAAGAATTGAGAACGAGTCTGTACCGGAGTTTTTCTGATCCCAGCGAGCCATGCTTAATACCCATTTTTGATGTTTCACAGTTCCGTCCGACTGAGCATCAACTTCAAGCGGAATTCGGCGCAACAGGTCTTTTTGTTTCTGAGTCAATTCTTTTCCCTGAGCTTTTTGATCTGCCGGTGAACTTTGCAGAACAAATCCGGGATCGTAGCGAACAAACGGCGTATTATTCAGCACTCCCTCTTTAAAGAGTCGATAAATATGCGTAGCTGTAACCGGAGCCAGCTTCGGATCAAGCTCAATCAGGAGATTGCCGACCGAGGTATTGAGCAGAATTCGAATCGAATGCTTTAGTAATGGTCCATCTTTAGCCGCATCAAATAAAGGATACGGAGGAAGAATATCGCTGGAGCTTTTCTGCAGTTCAGAACGTGCAGAATCGGTAGCTTGGGCAAAGCTCAAGGTCGGGGGCAAAAATACCGCCACAAAGAGCAAGACCAGCAGTTTTGGAATCAGCATCAATTTTGAGATCATTTGTATTTGTCCTTCAATTTAGGATGCAATCAAAACTCAATCCATTGGATCAAGTTTATAGCCAAGCCCATGAAGATTTCGTATAGCAGGCTTCTCTGTGACCGAAAGCAATTTCTTCTTGAGGGTCTTGATGTAACCACGAACAGTCTCATGGGAGACCTCTGAATCTGCAGGCCACACCCTTTCTAGAATTATCTCGACAGTAAAAACTTTACCTACATTGCGCATCAAAAACTCAAGCAGCAGGAATTCCAGGCGCTGCAGCTTCAATGAAACTCCTGCGAATTCAGCACTATGTGCATCAATGTCTATTTTAAGCTCACCAACCGAAATCACATTTGTCGGCAAAACTACCGCTCGTCTTAAAAGAGCCCTTAAGCGAATAGCAAGTTCTCTGGAATTGAAAGGCTTGCTCAAATAATCATCGACACCGGCATCGAAGCAATGTTCTTTGTTGCTGATATCGGACTGCGCAGTCAACATAATAATCGGAGTAGCACCACCAGCAGACCGAAATCTCCTGACTACTTCCGGTCCCTCCATCTCAGGCAGGTTCCAATCCATAACAATAACGTCATAGCGATACTGCTTGAGCATTGCCAGCCCAGAAGCGCCGTCATTTGCCGCATCAACTGTGTAAGCTTCAGCTTTGAGCAGTTTTTCTAATTGCCGACAAAGATCCGGATCATCCTCAACTATTAGAATTCTCGCCAAAACAAACACCATGGGTAAGTCTGGGTTAAAGTATAGCAAGCGAGGTCAGCGGAGGTGATTCGTACAATTGCCGAAATTTGCAAGATACGAACTCCTTCTGTGCGCCTCAGTCCCGGTCGTACTCATCTTACTAAAATTTGTGATTTTGGAAAATCCGCATCGACATCAGCGCATCTGGCAAGAGTCGAGCCTCTTAGGATCGCTTGGTGAACGAGCACAGATATATTCAACAGCAAGAAAGATGCACTCACTGGCTTTGAAGGAAGCCGAGGCACTTGGAAAACAGGACGCCCACTATGCGTTTAGCCTCGCGGACCTGGGCTTTCTGGATCTTCGGCAACACAGATTCAGGCAAGCCTTTCAAAATCTTGAACACGCCTCAATCATTCTAGAAAAATTGTGGGAGAGCAAAGGCGGAAACTGCAGCAAAGATCTCCTTGCAAGTGAATTTCTGAGAGTTGAGCTCGGCAAATCTCGATGTCTTGAGCTTTTAAACAAACCAGAAGAGGCGGAGTCCGCTTACTTTCACACCCTTGAAATTTTCAATGCGGAATATTCTGCGGCGAAATCGCCGGATCTGGCTATGCTCTTCAGATTCAAAGATGCATTCTGCGCATACTGCCGTTTGGTCGCCTCAAAAAAATCTCTGGAACTTGCATCTAGACTTCTCTCAAATTTCAAAATGGCTCAAATCAGCCACGAGCTCTCAAGAGAATCACCTGATTCTCTTGAACTTATGGAAGAAGCTTTCACACAGCTGGTCGAATCAACCACAGCTTCTGAAAACTCAAAGCGAGCAATTGAAATGAAGTTTGCAAAAGCAACGCACAGCAATACAGCAATAGAAAAAGTTTCAGAATGACGGAGCAAAAATCAGGCATGCATCTCTTCGACAAAATTCAAAGCTTGGCTGAAGCTCTAAGTGTCCGTCACAAGGGCTTGCTCCTTGTATCAATTCCACTTGCGTTTCAACTACTCTTCACTCTTTCATTGGGTCTGCTTTATTCACAAGCCGAAACAGAAGCCCGAAAAGAGTCACAAGCTCGTTTGCTAACAATACGTGTAAATACAATTATCAAAGACTTCTGGGACGCAGGCGAATATTTATTTGCAGCTACCTTACTCGATGATGATGACATAGCGAAAAGGTGGGCTGCAAAAAAAGCACAGGTCTTTGAAGAACTCGATTCCCTCAAGCGAACATCAATGGATAGCGCCGAATCAGCGAAAGCTTACGGCTCGATGCTTACGCTAAGCAATCGTGGTATTTCCATGATGGAAAAAGTCATGCTGAAGCTAAGAACTTCGGGTGTTAGAAGCAATATATTCTACGAAATAAAACCATTTCTAGACGCACTGGCTAAAGACATGGAAGAGAATTTGACTGCAGACGTCAAACGCCGAGCGAACGGACTTTTGAGCGAAGAATCAAGCCGAAAGCTAATTGCCAACCTTCTCTATTTCAGCCTGATTGCAGACCTGGCAATTGCACTTGCTCTGTCCTTGTTTTTTGCGACAAGCATTGCCAAAAGGCTAGCTATAATATCCGACAACACAAAGAAAATGCGAGCCAAACAAGAGTTAAATCCGGCATTGTCGGGCATCGATGAGATAGCTCACTTAGATCAAGAATTTCATGAGCTGGCAGAAGCTCTGAATAATTCAGAAAGTCTTCGTCGAGAATTTCTGGCGATGACCAGTCACGACCTGAAAACACCGCTTATGTCAGTGGAGTTATCGCTAGAGCTCATCGAACAAGAATTAAGTGATACAGATTCCGGCACCGTCAAAGAAGAGATTCGGTCTGCCAAAACCAATATGCAAAGAGTGCTTTCTTTAATCAATGACTTACTTGATCTGGAGCGCGGTGCCTCCGGCAAGCTAAATCTGGAGCTCGAAGAATTGGAAGCCGATGACCTCATAAAGAGATCTTGCAGATCGGTGCAGGCACTTGCAGATCACAAAAAGATTTCATTAGTCATCGAGGCAGAATCAGCAGAGATTACTGGAGACCGCCGCAGACTT
>JAIEPM010000319.1 GCA_019748395.1 Candidatus Obscuribacterales bacterium | reverse complement strand
CGAGAAAACTACTTTCTTCGCCGCGGCTTTGAGGATTTTCAGAAAAATCGAAGGGGTCGCGCGGCTGCGCGGAAGGCTCGGACTGCTTCTCAGTGTCAGTCTCAGGCTTTGTCGGCGAGGAGTCGGCAGCCTCAGCTTGCGCGAAAAAAAACTGCAAACAAAGCAGTAAAAGCAGAAAACCCGAGCCTCTAGAAATCATGCTTATCACTGAGAAACCGCCAAGAGGAATATGCCCAGAAAGCCCTTTTGCATCTCAAGAAAAGCAGAATTATGACTTTGCTATGAAGCAATGCCAAATGCTACATACCCGGCTTCAGTGGTAATTCTCCCAAGCAGCTCAGTCCCCCGCAGCCCCAAAGCCCCACCCAGTGGACTCCCTCATCCTCCCCAGCATTTGGAAGGGGGGCGCGCCGCGCAGTATGTTCGAATTATTCCTGTATTTCCCGACTGCTCCAGAGAAAAAACACAAACACACTCTCTAACTACCAACAGAGTAATGAAACGAGCAGCCAAACCCTGCAGCAGAGGAAAACATCCCTGTTGCGCCTTCTTCAAGAAAGAGAACATGTATGAACACTTTGCTGAAACACTCAATCTCAGTGAACCTGTCTCAAGAAGCAAAACTTCGAAGAGCCTGGCTCTCACCTGGACAGGCGAAATTCATCGCCACTATCGACCAACTGGGGCATGGCGCGGTGCTTCCCGTGACCCACCCCGAACGTTATGAGCTTCCCAGACTGGGGGCCGTCAACGCCTTCGCTTTCCGACCGTTCGTCGAAGACTCGCCGAGTCAAGAAATCGCCATCGCCGACGAACACGGTGTTCGCCGCATCGAGCTTGAAAGCTCTGTCGAGTTCAAAGCAATCATGCTTCCCCGCTGCAACGCAGTCAGCTACAGCAGCTGCGGCAGATTTCTCGCCACCGGAAGCAGCAAGGGTCATGTCCGAGTTTTCGACCTGCGCGGCGACAGTCCCAAAGACCGCTTTGAGCACAGCTGCAGCAAGTCGCCGATTGCATCACTCGCTTTCAACGCCGCCGGCGACCAGCTTTTCATTTGCACTCAAAGCGGCGAGCTCCTCTGCGCGGAGCTTGACGATGAGAGCAAAGGTCCTTTCAAGTACACCTCGCAATTCGATATCCGGGTCCAGAACCAGGACATCTACGCGCTTGCAGCGCACAGCAGCGCGCCTCTAATTGCTTTCGGCGGCAGCAGCAACCTCGTGCATCTGGTCGAAACCAGAAGGAAACGCCTTTACAGTGTTGCCACCGGAGTCGGTAGCATCGTCAAGGCAATCGACTGTCTCGACAACTCCAATCAGTTCGTTTTCATCGGCTCGGCAGCTGCCGAAATCTGGGGGCTGAGCAGCAACGGACTGAAGAAAGAGTCGGAGTTCCAGATCACGGCAGGAACGAAAGTCCTCTGCGCAAAGCAGTATGGCGATACACTCATGCTCGTGACGCAGTAAGGCACTTGTGGTGCCGTAGCCTTTGTTTTCATTCGAAACCAAAATTCCTAAATGGAGACTTGAACATGGCCAAGGCAAATGAATCGCGCAAGCACTTCCACTTCGGCTTCTTCGACGGCGAGCACATGCAAATGTTCGAAGACCACCCGCAAGCAGAACAAAGTTATGATGCGGTGATCGCCGAAGCTCGTCACCCGAATCCCTACGATCGAGTGCTCGAAATCTACGGCGAAGCCGCCACGGGGCTTCTGCCATCCGAAGATGAACTGGATGCGCGCCAAATCGATCGCCGCACTCTGGCTTACATGCTGCGAAAAGGCATCAAGCCCGGCGATCTGACGCGAGTCATCCGCCGCATCGATCCGCGGCTGGATCGAGCTGTTTCAGATGCTCGCCGCGTAATCATTCTGGAAGAGCGCCTGATCGAGGAAGTCGAGATTTATCTGGACGAACTCAAAACCCGGGCCGCAATCAACCGCAGCCTGGCGCTCTACAACGAAGAAGTCTAAGAACAAAAACGGCAACCGCAGCATCCTCAGCCCACAAGGCTGCTGCGGCCCGTTTTTATTTTTCAAGAATCCTACTATTTCTTATCATATCTCAAAAAAGAAAAAAAGAAACAAAAACACGGCTTCAACCTTCGGGAATGCTGCAAAAAAGCAAATGCAGACTGATTTAGAAGCAGTCAGTCGGCAAAAGAGGAGCAAGCTCCTCTTTTGCCGACTCAAGTCAAGAAAGAAACGAAAGCTCTGCTCAAAAGCTGAAACCAGAGGCGGCGAAGGTCTTAAGCAGTTTTTTCGGGAATCGGTTTGCTGTTCTTGAAACGATGAATTGCGTTCTTGAGATTGTTCACTGCATCATCGTTAGCCGACAAAACGTCCGGCTCCTCACGGTTCCTGATCCGACAGGGAGTCGCTTCGATCTCCTTAGCCACTTGAGCAAAGTGCTGAAGAATTTTTGCATCGTCCAGAGTCTGGCCGTATTCTTGAAAGAGCCGAGCATGCTCCTCAATCTGATTTCCCCAACGAGATCGGCAGCTGCCGGTTTTGCTGCGCAGGCGATCGACATCATCATAAAGACCGAGAGCGATCTCGCAGAGCCGCTCCAGAGCTTCATCACCGGCATCTGCAACATAACCCTGTAAAACCCACATAACCGCGCCCATCGCCCGCTCAAGAAGCCGAAATTCAAAACTATCCCCAATGGGCTTGCGGGCGCTAAGGTAGTCGCGCTCTTGTATCTCTCGGTCCAGGGTCTGCACAATCTTGTGATAGCGCTTCGCCCCGCAGAGTGGAAAGCGAGCAGCATCCTCAGCCAGACTGAGAAAGTCATCGGCCAGAGCCAGCAGAGAGGCATGTATTTTGAGCAGTCGATTTTGCTCGCAGCGCGAGGAATCTTGCTTGATCTTGTCCAGCCGAAGTCCGCTCCCATAAACCTCATCACTTTCTTCAAGACTGCGGAGAATGACTTCTGCTCTCTCGAGATGGAACAAGGCACGAAGATCTCCCACGCCCTTTCTGGCGAATTCGCTCCGGAGTCTCTTGTAATTCTCGGCAATAACTTTCTTACGCTGACTCTGTTTATTGATTTCCCGGGGAATCTCCTCAAAATACTCAAAGGCTTTGTCCGCCGCCAGAAGCAGCCAAAAAAAAATTCGAACACTCCCGAAGATAAGCAGCGCAAAAACAAGCAGATCCGACAAAGACGGAAACATTTTTCTTACTCCTTGAGATTTAGCTAAGTGGTCCAGCAAAAGAGCCTCAGCACAAAATTTCGACAAGCTCTTCCAGGCCTATTGAGAATTTGCGACTGAAATTTGAACGGCACAGACGGACGATTGCAATCGCAGTTATTCACACGAAAAGAACCGCTAGTGAAAAACAATGCGAACAGGGTTTCAGCTCCTTAAGCACTTGAGGAGCGAAGGGGGGCTCAGAATAAACAAGCTCCCCTTGAGATTTTTCGATTAACTGCAAATGCCTGCTGAAACTCTGCTCTGCTACTCATCAAATGCCGACTGATTTGCTTGTTAGATTCTCTGATCATGAGCTCACATACAAGAGCTAAAAGCAGAGATCAGGGTGAATCTACGCTCGGGTCGACCACAAACCGGTTACAACTAAGCTGATTTAACTACTAAGTCCTGGAAGCTGCTTGCCGGAGAGAAGTTCGAGAACATAAGCGCCAGGGG
Source organism: Candidatus Obscuribacterales bacterium (assembly GCA_019748395.1). Classification (GTDB taxonomy): domain Bacteria; phylum Cyanobacteriota; class Vampirovibrionia; order Obscuribacterales; family Obscuribacteraceae; genus JAIEPM01. The sequence continues at coordinate 1,676 of JAIEPM010000319.1, read as the reverse complement.
CATCTCGCCTGGCAGTTCCGGGTGAAAAATTAAAGCGAGCGGCATTAAAGCAAGCTCAGGGCAAATAAGCAAAGAGCTGAAAAACATTTTCGGAGCTCTCAAGTCAAAAGAGGTCCACAAAAAGCGATTTAAAAGACGAAAATCGGCAAAATTCGATTTCCAATGCTGCCAATCCGAAGCTCCGTCCCCGCAGCTCTTACTTGCTGCGAGGACGGAGTTAATGAGTAAACTCAACAAAGTTTGCTGCCGCCGCACTTACGACAAGTATTTTTCTCGGTCATGAAGCTCCTGACGAGCGGTATTTTTTGCCAGAAGCCGGCTTTAGGTGCCAGGCACTCAGCGCCGGCGCTTTCGCTGCTCATGTCCATACGAGCGAGCCCGAAGATGAGCGAGGTCGCAGCTTTACTTGAAGGCGCCTCCTGCCCGAAAAATCGCTGCCACTCGGCGGCCGCATTTTCAGCACAGCGATTGTACTCATCGCGAGCGTTCTTGATGTATTCATCTCTGGCAGAAGCAAGTTCTGAATCGTAGTCGGTCCACAGCTTGCGCAGTTTTTTGCGGATCGACATACTGCGCCAGGACGCACCGAGGAAGGTCATGCCAATAGCCGTCGCCAGAGGCGTAAGCACCGGGTCGGTTTTATGTCCTTCGTTACTTCGCCCGATGTAGTGCACCATGACGAAGTTAGTGAGCAGGAAAACAAGGCCGCCCAGGAGCAAAAGTTTCCAGCCGCCGCTCATGAATCCACCGATGAATTCATCCGAGCCCAGGTGTTCGACGTTCTTCTCCAGCCGCGCTTTCGCACCGGCAATGCGGCTGGCCTTGTAGTCGTTGCGGCTGCGCAGACCATGACCAAGAGAGACGGCATACATGCGCAGAGTGCTCAGAAACTGCCGGGCCGAGCCTTGAAAGCTCTTAATTTCCAGGTCGATGTCGGCCAGAACTTCACGAGCCGACTGACCCTCAGGATTGTCCAGGTTGGCGATGCTGAACTGGAAACCCCAGTTCACAACTCGCTCGGGATGAAAGCCACGCAGATCGTAGCCCTCTTCAGTGACAGTGCCGGAGAGTTTTTCATTCATTGAAGCTCCTCAGAAAAGTGACTGCGCTGGAATCGGCTCAGTCGAATTAGCGCCGGATTAATCCGGTGATGGTTCAAAAGGACACTCGGTGAAAAGCGGGATGTCCGCCCTATTTCTGCCAGCAGAAACAATTCAAAGTCTTGGATTTGGATTGAGCTTGAGAATTTGGCGAGAAACTGCTTGCGTGTGAGAAGAGGAATTAGATCTGCAAGATTAAGGGAAGCTGATGCCTTTGAGATAGAAAGATGAAGCAAATCAAGCCTGTCTTTGTGCGTAGTAACGCCTAAAAACTTTCTCGCCCTTTCGCTAGTTCAGCTAGACCGCCAAATCTAACTTTAGCCTGAGAAGCTTATAGCCACAGGCATTAAGAAATTGGCGCCTCGAAAAATCGGCTGCCGACTCTTTAGGGGCTTCTCAGAAATGATTGAGAAACTCTGCTTGCGGTCCCGGGTTATGCATAAGGTCGACGGGCTTTGGATTTTGCCGAAAGCTCTTATTACAGATAGTATCTCCCGTCGACCCGCTTTATTCACGGAAGTGATACCAAAGTAAATTGAAATGCCCTGTCAGTTGGCTCAGAATCTGTGTTTACCA
>JAIEPM010000379.1 GCA_019748395.1 Candidatus Obscuribacterales bacterium | reverse complement strand
ACATTTCCTGAATAAAGCGAAGGGTTCAAATAATTCCCGCTTGTATTTATTGTTCCGACGTTGACGGAACCCTGTCCAACTACCGTGACGCAACCGTTGACCCCGCCTGTGTCGTTGGTGATCAGATTTTGCTGCCCGGTTTGAACAGTACCCAGTAAAATATTGCCGGTATTTGGTGCTCCTGAATATGCCAGAACGGTTACATTTCCTGAGCGCGCTGATGATGATGGAATGCCGGCTCTGGTATCAATAGTGACGTTTGCCAGGTTCACACTACCGCCGCCGGCACTTGCACCGGATATGGTGAGCGTGTTCGTGGTATCACCCGCTCCGGATGCAGTTCCTGAGCTGGCATCTGTTGGTGTGGCAGTGAAGTTCGCCCCTGCTACGATCAAGATATCACCAGTAAAAGGTGAACCAGGCCAGTTTGTTGTAACCGACTGATAAGCAGCCGTCGAGATCAAGTTCACACCGTTGGCGGCTGTGATATCGCCTTGCGCGACTATTGCCAGTGCCGCAGCTGCAGATACGAATTGAACAGGGGCGAAATTCAAGTTGGAAGTTATATTGACACTTCCGCCTGTGTTGTAAAACGTCGGGTCACCTGAGATATTCATTAGACCTAGATTCAATACTGGAGTGGATGCCGTTACATGCGCTCCGCAAGAGCTTATGTTCAAGACTCCATCAAGCCTATTTACGTTTATGTCAACCACACCTGAGCTTGTATCGAAGTTAAGCTCACGAGCAACTATGTTTCCGCCGCTCAAATTTATATTCAATTTCTCAAGTGTAGAAGCTGTCAGATCAGTAGCAAAATTAGCTTTGCCTAAAATAGATTGCAGCAATCCGTTAGTATTGTTTATAAGCAAGCTCTGTGCCGCCAGGCTGGAGACATTTAGATTGCCAGCATTTGCTGAAATGGCACCGCTATTAATGATATTCCCTAGCTGGGAGACAATGTTTAGATTCTGAGCTGCATTGAGCACCCCTGTGTTTATGATGCTTGCAGCAGTCATAGACAAATTTCCTGATGAGGAAATCGTACCTGCGTTCACGATTTGATTTGTGGCGCTCAGCGATAGGTTCAAGCCTGAGACAATTGAGCTAAGCCCCGTGAGTGAGGCAGGCAGAACGCTTGAAAAAACAGCACCCTGATTGTTGAAAATATTCAGAGCATGAAAAGACGCTGTTGTTACTGCCGGATTGCTTGAAATTGCAAATATGTTTCCAGAGTTGGTGATATTACCGCTGAAATTGACCTGCGGCGAAGTTCCAAAATCTATTATCGCCGTGGCTCCGGAGCCAACTTGCAGTGCGCCGCTAGAACCAAGTTGGGCTGCATTCACTACCGATGTGCCGGTGTCAATTATAAAAGTGCCCGCTGAACTGTTCTGAGCCGACGACTGAGCGCCTGATGTGGAATCTGCTGTTTGAGCCCTCGCGGACAGTCCGCTTGAGAATCCCAGACCCAGCGTCACTGCCAGGCACAATGCGACTTTATGAACCATGACACCGCCCTACGCAAAGATTGCTCAACCCGATCCTATATATTAAATCATATGGAGCAGCCTGACCGAATCCTCCTGATGACCGGCATCTTCAATTTTGGTCCGTCTATTTTTCCCTAAAATCAGGACCGCTGAATACTTTTACTGCATTACCACGCTCCAGCTTATGATGTTGCCTCCACAAAAAATCTTTGCGATTTGCCCTGGCTTGGCTTTCCTTAGCTATCAAAATAAGCTTTAGACGCTCGAGGGCAAGATTGCGATTTCTCAATTGAGATCGCTCATCTTGTGCGGTAGCAGTAATTCCAGTAGGTAAATGCGTAAGCCGAACCGCCGTCGATACTTTATTTACGTTTTGGCCTCCCTTACCGGAAGACCGATAAGCTTCAAATTTCAATTCTTTCTCGTCAAGTTTCCATTGCGTTGGCTCTGCCAACGGTAGGACACTGACATCTACGAACCAATTCTTTCTACCATGGTTTGGGCGAAATGGACTCTTGCCTATCCACTGGACTGTACCAATCCAGGCATTCAAGCTTGGAGTCAAGGCATCAGAATCGAAGGAAAGAACAACTGAATGAAATGTATTTTTGTTTGCAGCAGCGATTTCTTCAATGCGATCTATGCTGAGCCCTTCGGAGCTCACGAAGTTTTCAATGACGGTGGCTAGTTGACCGACAACCCAGCAGCATTCTTCAGGTCCTTGACCGGCGCTGATCTGTATCCAAATACTCATTAGAACTCCAATTTTATTTATCGCTTTCGATTTTGCGTTTCTTGTACGTTAGTACCGGTGCAAAGGAAGCGATTGTTTTTATCGCGCCTGCTTCGAGAAGATCTTCGATAACCACATCTATATTTTTGTAAGCTTGCGGTGCCTCTTCGTACAATAGATCTTTGTCCTCGCAAATCACTCGACTGCCCAATTCAGTTTTGATTAGCGATTGCGCTGAGTAGCGATTTTCTAGGCGACCTTTGCAATCTCCTCTTCGCCATTTACGTCCGGCTCCGTGTGCTGCTGTAGAAAGAGTTGCTCGATGTTTTTCACCGGCATCAACCAAATAGCTGAGAGTTCCACGGGTGCCTGCTATCACTGCTGGACCCTGGTCTGTCGGAATAGCGCCTTTACGGTGCAACCAGCAGCATTTGCCGTCGATCTGCCCTGGAAGTACATGGTTGTGAGAAATATCGAGAACTAGATTTCCATTGCAGGAAACGGCCGTCATAATGCGATGTGCGATCAATTTACGATTTGCTTTAGCCCACAATAATGCATGATTATGAGCAGCTATATATTGATCTGCTTCTGCCGATCCATGTAAAAGACCGCCAGTTCCGTGCGTTGCCGCATGTCGGTAGAAGATGCTTTCACCTAGCCCGCGAGAACCTGAATGAACAAGCAAGAACAAAGCGTCGGTATCGAGACCCATTTTTTCAAATCGATTTATGTCAAAAATATCTTTAGCTTTTGTCAATTCAGCGAAATGATTGCCGTAACCGATTGTGCCCATGGTCGCTTCGTCAAAGTCAGTCCTGGCGACTCCCTCTGAGAGCATGTATTGTGCAAGATCTCCGGACCACGCGCCTTCAATTTTCAAGTCGAGCTTTTTCTCGAGCTTGTCAGCTTTGATCTTCGTTTGCTTTATGTCAAGCTGCCACAAGGATATTCCGCACCCAATGTCTTTATCCACCAGGTGCGGATATATGTGGGAATCTGTTGCAAACACAGCGCCTATTGGAGCGTCCTTGCCTGGGTGTAGGTCAGGCATTCCTGCTGCGGCAATGACACCGGCAAGTTGCGCAGATCTGTTCAGTTGATCGATGGCGTTACTTTCGATCCAGTTTTTTTCTGATGCAATTACCGGTACTTTCATTACTTTTCCATTTGTTGTGCGAGGTGATTTGCAACAAGAGCCCATGGCTATCAGTCAAGAAATGCAACTGATCTTACGCTGCGGCGCTCAGTATTCATTAGGACTTGGTGCCAAGTATCCAGAACGATTGTGGCGTGATCTGGGTGGCTGATTCGTCCTTTTGCGTAAACTGTAGCAACGCGGGCGCGTGATTGCCAGTTGTACCCTTTGATTTTAGGATCTGCTTTGATGAGGCGAGCATATTCCTCTTCAGTCACTCCGTTAGGGAAATTTCTGCATACCATTACGTTTTCGCCGCTTATTCTGCAAGCAAATTGAGCTATGTGTGCTTTGCTTCCGCCGTTACGCGAGATTGGCTCATCACGGCGAATTAACCCTTTTGGCTCACCTTCAATCGGCAAGAAGAACCATTCTCCCTGTCTTTTGAATACAGGTGTTTTGCGGCGGTTGCGTTTTTTGCTGTTTTGACCGCTTTCTTGATCTCTTACCTGTTCTGGTTTTAGAGAATCTTTGGCAGCATCAACAGTTGATACGGGATTAACCGCTGCTACAAACCAGTGGCGTTCATCATGACCGCAGAGGAAGTGCTCTTTGACTATTTCTCCCGAGTCGTTTATGCGACGCGAGAGTAATAGCAAATGACGATCTTCCTTTTTTATTTCAAGAACAGTCAAATCGACATTATCTTTCATTTCGGTATTTAGCGAAATTTGAAATCGCTCGTGACCTCTTTCTTCAATAACATCGATGATGACGGGAACTTGCATCAAAGTGTTTCTGCGTGTTTGTGGAACGATTTCTAGTTTCGCTCCCATTTTTTGAAATTTTTCTTTCAAACTGTTAATCAATTTGCTGTCCTCAGTTTATGATCTCATCGGGAATAGTCGAATGAATCAATGCAGCGGCGCAGCCCTAGGGGAGCGCTTCTTGCACGGCTATTCATTCTTGACGGCAGATGACGATTGCACGTTGAGTTATTTGATCAATCATGCATGGCATTGCCAAAGCACTTGGAGCTAGTTACAAATTTACCTGGCAAGTCACAACTGTAAAGGTTGCAAACCTGATCACGATGCCGTGCGCCGGGTTCTAGAGTAAAGAGCTGATCGCAAGTGATGATCGAAAGATTTTGCGGAACAGAATCTTTCGAAGTATTGAATTGAATGAGCACTGTCATTCAACTGCAGGAGCAGAAGGTCTGTATCTAGTTAGCTGACTGAGCTGCACCAAAGGTTCTAATCATGTCCTTCGAATGAAGATAGCTGCGGCAAAGCCCAACAGATCACTTCTGCTTTCGATTGAGGTTTTTTCTATGCATGATATTCACCTCGGGGAACTGACTACAAATTTCATTCTATCAATACATAGTTCGTAGTCAAGATCCTATCTTGAGTTAATCAACTTTTGTTCCTACCAGTTCTATTCCCTCACTCAGGCACATGGAGCGTTGTGCTTAGTCAGTCATCTAATTATTTGTGAAAAGGGGATAGCTCAACTTGGAAAAGAGAACTGCATTTTTAGTTGACCCAGTTTTCGGGGAGGTCTTGACCCGGCATATACCAGGCCATTTTTGCCTACCCCAAATAAAAAGCGCCCTTCATCTCGAAAGGCGCTTTAGATATGGCTTTTAAGTCTCGCGCCCTGAGAGATTCGAACTCCCGACCTCATGGTTCGAAGCCATGCGCTCTATCCGCTGCGCTAAGGGCGCGCAATGCCAGTTTTCAGGCTGACTGTCCGATTATAGTCTATTTCAGGGCGTCTGTCCTGGGATGCATATGGATTCGAGGGACCTGTCTGAGTAGCTGTTCCATTGAACTCAGGTCCAAGACTGTGTTTGTCTTCAGTTTCGGATAAAAAACTTTGCTGCAACAAAGTGACACAGGGCGCAACGACCTGCCTCCCTGCGGGTATAAGTCCTGCATAGTCCCTCGGTCGCCCG
>JAIEPM010000430.1 GCA_019748395.1 Candidatus Obscuribacterales bacterium | reverse complement strand
AATATCAACCTTTTGTCCAGGTCGCATGCGATTAAGCTGTGTCTCCTTGAAATTAGCCACAACCCATTTTTCATCAGAAACCACACTCATCAGCGCCTGCCCACGTTCAATCTGCTGACCGATTTCCACGGTTCTGTGCCCGATGCGACCGGTGATTGGCGCCATGATCTTTGTATAAGACAACTGAGACATCGCATTCTCGTAATCACTTCGTGCTTTAGCAACAGCCGCTTCTTGAACGGAAAGATTTTTCTTGCTGGTTTCAGTTTGAGCATGAGCCGCCTGAGCGTTACTGGCCGCTGCTTTTGCCCGAGTAACTTCGGACTCGGCATCGGCAACTGCTTGCTGCGCTTGCTGCACCCTCATCTGAGACTGCTTGTAAGCCTCTTGCGCTGCTTGCAAATTTGCTTCAGCAACATCTTTATCCTGTTTAGCTTTATCGTAACTTTGCATTGTTGTAGCGCGATCTTCAACAAGAGATTTGTAGCGCTCAAAATCAGCAACGGCTCTGGTCAACTCAGCTTGACGCTGCCTGATTTCAGTTCTGGCAAGGGAAACCCCAAGTCGAGTTTCAGAAAGCACCGAACGAGCTTTATCTACTCCGGCTTTAGCACTGGCTACTGCCGACTGCGCTTCAAACTCGCGCGCTTCCGCCTGCCTTTCATTAGCCACTATATTCGACTCGATTTCCTGTGTTTTAAATACAGCCTCTGCCTCCGACGCACGTGCGGCATCCACACTCAACTGAAAATCTTTGGGATCAATCTCAAGCAACAGCTGCCCTTCTTTCACATGCTGGTTATCGTCAACCAGCATTTTAGTTACAGTGCCGCTGACTCTGGAACTTAACTGATGCACGTGCCCGGCAATGGTGGCATCGTCGGTTTCCTCTATTGAACTGATATGTTGCCACCATTTGAATCCTCCGCCAAGAAGCAGAATTCCGGCAACTGCCACGACTGTTCCTACGATCAGTTTCTTTCTGGGGGTTTTTCGGGCCATTTCCGGATGAACCTTCGGAGATTCCGTCCGGACAATGGCTTCTTTTTGGCTACTTGCTTCCATTATTTCTCGCGCTCATGAATGAACTGCTTGAAGTCCCGATATAGTTATTATTGACCGTCTTTGATTTTGAGTCAACAATAAGCGAGCAAACTTTAATGCATTTCGACATTAGCTTTACGCTTGCCGGACGTCAAAAGTAGACAAAAGGGAAGTGTTAATGCTGTAAAAATGGCCAGTAGCCAGGCTATGTCTGCAAAAGCCAGCGCCGCGGCCTGCCGGTCTAGCTGAGTACTCATTAAACTCAAAGCTCTGAGCTGGGCATCTGCATGCGACCAGCCCTGTTGTTGGAACATTGCTATTAATCGACTTAGATGCTCCATTGCAGCTGTTCCGTAAGGAGTGATTTTTTCCACCAGAACCGCCCTGTGAAAGTCCTCTCTTCTTGTCAAAATCGTCGCAAGCATTGCGATTCCAAAGCCGCCACCAAGGGTACGAACCAGACTGAGAAGCGATGCAGCCGTTTGAATATCCTCGGGCGGGCAATCACCGACAGCAGCAATAGTAAGGGGCAAGAAAACCAGCACCAGACCAAAGCCGCGCACCAGACTGGCGGTCAAGAAATTATCCCAGCCCCAGTCTAGAGTTAAAGGAACCAGAAACCAGTTGGACAAACTCAAAAATACAATACCGACAGCCACCATAATTCGCGCATCGACTTTTCCAATCATAGAGCCGACAAGCGGGAACATAAAACCCGTGATAATTGAACTCGGGATTTGCAGCATACCAGCTTGCAATGCCGTATAACCAAGCATCAACTGAGCAAAATTAGGAATTACATAATTGATGCCGAAAAGCACAAATCCAATCACGGCTTGAAACAGTAATCCGATTGCCACAGATCTAAAGCGCACAATTCGCAGATTCACTGCCGGAAATTTTGTACGCAGCTCGTGGCTGAAAAACACAATTGCAGCAAGTACTGTCGCCGCAGTACAGGAGACAATCAGCTTCGAGGCAAACCAATCTTCATCCTGCCCTTTCTCCAGCACATATTGAAGAGATCCAAGCATGACACTCAGAGCACTAATTCCCAGCCAGTCGACCCTCACGGGAGGGGCATTTTCATCGCGTTGTTTGTCGTCGGGAATGAAAGCCTGACAGAGTAAAGTGGCGATTATTCCGACAGGAATGTTTATGAAGAAGATCCACCGCCAATTGTAATTGTCGGTTAGCCAGCCGCCCAAAGTTGGACCCAGCACCGGTCCGACAATAACACAAATTCCAAAAACGCCCTGAACTAAACCTTGCTTTTCAGGCGGGAAGCCTTCAAATAGAAAAGCCTGTGCTTTGGCCAGCAAACCGCCGCCGAACAAGCCCTGCGCCACTCGTGCCAGAACAAGTTGCAATAAATCCGTAGCCAAGCCGCAGGCAATTGAAGCAATCGTAAATCCAATCATTGAAAAAACAAAATAGCGTTTTTTACCGAACATATCGCCGAACATGACAGCCAGCGGCATGGTAATCACGTTGGCAATCGAGTAGGAAGTCACAACCCAGGCTGCCTCGCTGGTGGTGGCACCAAGATTACCCTGAATATGGGGCAATGCCACGTTTGTAATACTGGTATCGATCACCTCCATTAGAGCTGCAATTGCAACTCCGACAAGAAAGAGCCAGCGAACGATTTCGCCGTTTTCATCCACCCGTCGCTGCAGTTCTTCCTGAAAGTAACTCGCCATCGCTGCCGTGTCTCCATCGCAAAACAAAGCACCGCACTAAGTGCGGTTCACATAAGAGCAAAGCTGAAATCAGCTTTGCCTCAGACCTTCAATGACCATTTCCAGAAGCAGCTTAGTTTTTTCCTTCAATTCTTCACGCGTGATTCTTGCTTCTGATTCGGTGTAATTGTTAAAGTAGGGTGGAAAAAGAGCCGAAATAGCCATCAAAAAAGCCACCGCCGTCTCTTCATTAGCTTTCTCCCGGGGAATCTCTCCTGCTTCTGCAGCCAATTTGAAGATTTTCAATACACGCTCACGCTTCCTTACATAGAACGGCGCAAAGCGATTCTTGCATTGCAATGAAGTATGCAAAAGCGCTTCCGGGGTGTGAATGTCTCTTGTTACATAATCATAAACAGTAAGCACGCAATCTTGAAACATTTCCCGCAAACACTTGAGCGGCGAACCTTTTATATTCGCCATTTTTTCATCCATTGATGCTTGAATTCGAGTGGCGTGGCATTCAACTATGCGCATGAGGATGTCCTCCTTCGTGCGAAAGTCGAGATATACCGACCCTTTGCCTATGCCAAGATGCTTGGCGATATCTTCGATGCTTGTGCGCTCATAACCATATCTGGAAAAAAGCTCTACAGCTGCCTCCACAATACGTTCCGCTCGATCCGGGATAGATTTAGTTCTCGCCATTTGGACCTCCACGTTTATTCTTGACCAAAAAGACGTTTTAGTCAAGAATAACTAAAGCGAATTCTTTTCATGTTTAGTGTTGAGCTTTTGCCAGCCAGGCAAACCATCGATTGCCGGGCTCCATGTCTGAGGCTCTTTGCAGCAGGCTTTGCTTAGTTTCGCCTGTTTTTGCAGCTTTCATTGAAAGCTTTAGTGCCTGCCGAGACCTTTGAACATCCTGATCACGACTGAAGTCTTTGGCGCTGAAACCGGCAAGCTCAAAGAGTTCTGCATCAGGAATCAACGGACCTGCATAGGGGTGAAAAAATTCAAGCGAGGGTTTGTCATCCGTAATCGGCTCGCAATTGTTAGTGTATGCGCCTAAGGTTTCAGCATCTGCTATGAAAGAAGCAAGAATATCCGAAGCTCGGTCAAAACCAACTTCGTGCAAACTTTTCTCAACTTTGGCATCGGCATGCATTTTCTTGTTGATCAATTCCAGATCATAATGCGGCATATGATCTGAACATAAGAGAAGAGCTTCACCAGAATTAGGCAGCCAGACGCTGACATATGGAAATATTGACCGTGCCGACTCTACCTGTTTTTTCCACATCTTTTCCGAAGCATCATGCAAAGGCACCCACTGACAGAGAATCCCTCCGGGACGCAATCGCGAGCGGGCGATTTTGTAGAAGTCTTTTGTGTACAGATTTACTATGCTGGCATCACATGGCGGCGGCGGTTCGAAAGTAATGATGTCGAATTTCTTCTCAGTGAGCAAAAGGAAATTGCGCGCATCAGTAATGTTTGGTTGCAGCTTCGGATTGTGAAGAACATTTTGATTTGCTTTTGAGAAATAGTCTCCGCTATTGAACACCATAGAAGAGAGCTCGACCAGATCAACAGTTTCAACAACAGGATGGCTGCAGGCGGCACCGCAAGTGCTACCAGTTCCAAAACAGGCAACAAGAACATTTTTGGGTTGATCATGAACAAGGACAGGCAAGTGTCCAAGCAAACGCATATACCTGAGGCTGGGTAAGGCAGTAGTGGCAAGGGAAGAGCCGTTAAATAGCAGAACCCTGGTATCCGATTTTGGAAAATCTAGAATGAGCATGCTGCCAATAGCGTCTTCGGCTGATTTGAGAACTTTGCCCTCTTGAATAGTTATGAAATTCATGTAGGGAACATACACAAATGCCATAAAGCATAAGGAGGCGCTCAAAGGCAAAAGTCCGGCAGCAAGGAGGATCTTTCGCCCGGCTCCGGCAGCAAGAAGAGCTATACAAGCAGTTAATGCACTAAGCACTGTTGTTAATTGGAAACTGCGATATGAGCCAATCAGAGGAATTAAAAGCAAGCCGGTGATTAAGGAACCAAGAACGCAACCTATGGTATTGGCGGCATAAGTAATACCTACAAAGGAGGCTACGTTCTTTTTGCGATCACTGGCAATTGTGCCAAGCAGCGGGAAAAGAGTTCCGATCAAGATTGCCGGAATTAAGATCAGGATGAAGCTGATGACAGCAATATTTGCCATCATGGGCCAGGGATTGCTCAAAGGGAAGGCTGTAATTGGAAGATGAATCAATAGTGCAACCGGAGTACCGATCAGGCTGCCGGCGCAGGAAATTGTGGCAATGTACTGCAGGTTGGCAAAACGGAAAAAACGTTGAGAACTGCTCTGATCAAGTTTTAGTATACGTTTCTCATAAAGCAAACTGCCAAGCGCAAGCCCGAGCAAAAAGGTGCCGAGCATCACCGAAAAGGCATAGGTCAGTGAGCCGGTAAAAAAGCGCAAGATCCTGGTCCAGAGTACTTCATACGACACTGCGGTGTAGCCGCATAAAAATGCAAGAAGGCTGAGCCAGATAAATTCTCCGGACTGGCTG
>JAIEPM010000332.1 GCA_019748395.1 Candidatus Obscuribacterales bacterium | reverse complement strand
AACGGTCAGGTTCGCAAATCGGACGAACCGTACATAATTCATCCTGTGGAAGTGGCTATCTCACTGGCTCATCTCAATGCCGACGTCGATACGATTTGCTCGGGACTTTTGCATGATGTTATTGAAGACTGCGAAGTAAAAGGCGCCGAAATCGAAGGTCGCTTTGGTGCTGATGTTCGCAAAATCGTCGAGGGTGTAACCAAGCTCGGCAAATTCAGCTTCAGTTCCAAGGAAGAGCGACAGGCAGAAAACTTCCGCAAACTGCTGGTTGCAATTGCCGAAGATGTGAGAGTCGTGCTTGTAAAACTTGCTGATCGCTTGCATAACATGAAAACGCTGGATTATATGAAACCGGCAAAGCAAGCTGAGATAGCTCAGGAAACTCTGGAAATTTACGCGCCGCTTGCAAACAGATTCGGTCTTGGTCGCTTTAAGTGGGAACTTGAAGATCTCAGTCTCAAGTATTTGTATCCAAGCGAATACGAAAACATAGAGAACCTGGTTGCAGACAGCCGCCAAGAACGAGAAACTTATGTCAACGATGTGGTGCAGCGCCTGAGAAAAGAACTGGCGGCACGCAATATAACGGCTGAAGTTTACGGCAGACCCAAGCACTTATTCGGCATCTGGAAAAAGATGAAGAAGCAGAATAAGGACTTTGAGGAGCTATACGATGTATTTGCGATTCGAGTAATTATCGAAAGTCAGGAAGACAAAAACTACTGCGAACTGCAGTCTGATCCGGACACCCAGAAATGTTATGAAGTTATGGGTCTGGTACATTCTTTGTTTCGCCCGATTCCTGGGCGCTTCAAAGATTATATTGCCATGCCCAAGCAAAACAGCTACCAGTCTTTGCATACGGCAGTAATGGGTTTGAGTGGTCGTCCTGTTGAAATTCAAATTCGAACACGCCGTATGCATCATGTTGCCGAATACGGGATCGCCGCTCACTGGCGCTATAAAGAATCGGGCTCCGTAACTGCAGATTCGCAAGTAGACCGAAAGCTGGCCTGGCTCAGACAGCTTGTCGAATGGCAGCAAGACTTAAAAGACGCACGCGAATATATGGACACGGTAAAGATGGACCTCTTTGCCGACGAAGTATTTGTTTTCAGTCCGCGTGGCGACGTTTTCGACCTGCCCAAAGGCTCCACGCCCATTGACTTTGCTTATCGGGTCCATACTGAAGTCGGAAATCATGTTACAGGCGCCCGCATCAACGATCGCATGGTACCGCTGGCAACACCAATGCGCAACGGCGACATTGTCGAAATTATTACAAGCAAAAGTGCCCATCCTCGTATGGACTGGCTCAATATTGCAATCACCCACAGCGCCAAGAGCCGCATTCGACAGTGGTTCAAGAAGCACCACCGCGAAGAGCATATTCAGCAAGGCAAGCAAATGCTGGAAGCAGAACTCGGCAAAACCAATTACGAAGATCTGCTCAAGTCCGAGAAACTTAAAGACATCGGCAAGCGATTAAATGTAAGTGAGCCGGACGATATACTGGCAGCGTTGGGTTACGGCGATCTTTCGCTTTCTCAAATTGTAAATCGCATTAGAGAACTCGAGCTTCTCGACAAAAACAGCCGAAAAGAAAGCCTGCCGACGCCGCAACAGCTTGAGCCCAGCCGAGCAAATAAGAGCAGCGTATCCAGTTTGAGCGGACTGATGCACCATCTGGCCCAGTGCTGCAACCCGGTACCAGGCGAGCCGATCAGCGGCATAGTCACCCGCGGAAGCGGGATCACCGTCCATCGAGCCGACTGCACCAACCTCACCAAAGTTGAGAAAGATCGCCGCATGGACCTGACCTGGTCCGATGCCGAAGAAACTAAATATCCGGCTTACCTGGTTGTTGAATGTATAGACCGGGTCGGCATGGCCAAAGATATATTGCAGCGAATTTCAGACAACAAAATCAATTTGAGCGATTTGCGTGTTGAAACACACCATCAAAAAAAGATTGCCACCATCCACTTGATTGTAGAAGTCAAAGACATTCAGCAACTAGATCATATATCAACAGCTATAGGTCAAATAGCGGATGTCCTTCTGGTACGACGCCAGAACCACAAACGTCGAACTTAAATGCTTTATCCCTTCGAAAAAGTGCACGCAGAATGAAATTAGTAATTGGAAGCAAAAACCCGGGAAAACTCAAGGAATTTGAAACTCTGGCCGCCAATGAAAAATGGCTGGAGTTAGAGCTTGCTCCCGAAAATTTCAGTGTCGAGGAAACCGGCTCTACATTTTTTGAAAACGCCAAACTGAAAGCGATTCAAGCTGCCAAGCTGAGCGGACTGCCGGCGCTGGCTGATGATTCCGGTCTTGTAATCGAAGCGCTCAAAGGCAAACCCGGCATTCACTCGGCTCGTTACTGCGAAGGCAGCGATGCAGACAGGCGTGCCAAGGTTCTCAAAGAAATGGAAAAAGTCCCCGCCAACCAGAGACACGCTGCTTTTTTCTGTGCCATGGTCCTGGCAAATCCGGACGGCAGCGTGGCCTACAGCACAATTCGATGCTGGGAAGGCCAGATTGGTTTTGAAGAGAAAGGCGAAAACGGTTTCGGCTACGATCCGATTTTTCTGTTACCGAAAAGACAAGTCAGCGCAGCGCAGATTGACCTTGCGGAGAAAAATCGCATTTCGCATCGTGCCCAGGCCTGGATGCAAGTACTGAAATTTCTTCAGGACAAGAAAAACTCAGCTTAAGCTTGCGGACGCCGGGGCACCATTGCCGGTATCGGCAAGGCTGAGTTCGGGACTGCTGGCTTCGGCCATACGCAGAAGCTTGGAAGCCGAGATTTCCAGAGCGACGGCAAGTCTGCTCAGTGTTTTTAGCGTAGGATTTCTCGCACCACGTTCAATATCGCTGATGTAGGTTCTGTGTAGTCCAGCCCTCTGCGCCAGTTCTTCTTGTGAAATCCCGAGCTGACCTCTTCTTAAGTGGACGGCCTCGCACACTGCAGCTAAGAACGGATCAGTCTTTCCTTTTTGTTTCACTTCAGACTCCAAATTCACTAGATACCTAAATCATAACCGGAATTTTGTCTAATACACGTGCCTAGAGTCAACATGCTAAGAGTGACCTAAGCCCCAAAACCACCGCCAGGCAGTGATTTTGGAGATTCCAAAGCCGGCGAGAAGAAGCTTCGCGAAAAAACTAATGCTTTGATTCCCTGGCTTTTGAGCTCTCTCGATCAATTTCTTTCGCTGGACCTTCAGCGGCTTTCTTGCCGGGATTAGCCGAGATTTCTTTTTTAGCTCGGCTTTTCTTCTGAGAGCTTTGCTTTGCAGGAGCAGTCTCCAATTTGCTTTTCAGAGCTTCGAGCGCTCGAAACAGGTTTCTTGCCTCGGCATAATTGAGACTCTCATCAGAAATACGAAAATCCGCTTCGTTATCATCAATTTTTTCCAGCTCAGCTTTGAATTCTTTGTATTGAGCCGGGCTCAAATTGCCGCCTGCTTTTGCCGCTTCCAGCCTCAAAGCCAGCTCGCTTCGGGCTTTATCCAGGTCTGAAAGCGGAGCCTTTTGAGCTGCGACTCTGGATTCGATGAGGTGATCCAATCGCTCAACGTCGACAGCAACTAAGAGACTTTCCTGATAACTCATGCCTCCAGCACTTTCTCGCTTAAGCGCCGCACCTTTGACAATTTCGTCAAGCAGGACTTTCAAGTCGCCGCTGTCTTTTAGCGATAAGCGCCCGCTGGCCAATAGTGAACCAAGAGTTTGTTCCAGGTAAGCACGTTGTGCCGAAAAATCGGGCAATTCCTGACTTTCTGTTCTCTGGTTACGTTCTACTGATGCAGCCATGCGCTGGAATTCATACTCGAAAGCCAGCCGCTCACCATAGCTCAATCCGCCATTTTCAGCTCTCATTTTATTGAAAACTCTCACAACCTCATCATAAGAGGCCCGCATTACTTCGGCTTCTTTCAAGCTCAGCAAACCGCTACAGAATGCCCTTCGAATTTTCCTCTCAACATTAGCTTCAAGCGAAACTATCTCGCTTAAAATAATCTGCTTTTCGCGCAGCTCTCTATCCAACTGCTCATAAAGGCGTTCCAGAGAGCTGATTAGTTCCAGGGACTTGTCGGCAGTTAAACCAAGACTGTCCGAGCGATACTGTTTTTCAAGTACGGCATTTTCCTGAAGCCTGCTTTCATAAAGGTCTCTGGAAGCGGCATTCAAGCGCCCGGAAGAAACAGCATCATCGATTAGAGTTTCAATCTGACTGCGACGACGTTCGATTCCAGGATAAAGCGAGCTGCTCTTGTTAATCTGCTCTTCAATTTTTGTATAAAGTCTCTCCAGCTCAAAAGCAAGAGCGAATTTCTCGCGGGTACTCAGCTCATTTTCGCTGTTGTGATATTTCTCTTTAACACTGTTGATCTCACCCATAGTCAAAACCGCCGAACGAGCATCGGCGGCGGAAAGCTCACCGGAAACCGCCGATTGAGCAACTCGGGCGTCTAGTGATTGCCTCAAAGCGTCAATATCAGGGACCGAGGTCTCGCGATCTTTCATAGCCATATCGAGCTTGCCCGAGAGTTCTTGCAGTTCCGCAGAGAGAGCCAGCGCATTTGCGGAATCAAAAGCATTAGAGCTTTTCTGCCCTTCAATCAGCTTTTTGTTAATTGTGCTGAGTTCGCTTGAAATAGTCTTTGAGTCTTCATCGCTTACACGCTTGGCTTTCAGCGCTTCAACGTTGCGGTTGGAAAGATTGCTCAAAGTTACCGTCAAGCCTGACCAGAGCCGACTTGGATCATGCTCGAGTCTTGCCAATCGAGATTCAAGACGAGCAATTTCCAGAGCAAGAGCCTGCTTATCGTCTAAACTGATTTTTTCAGAGCTTTTCAACTTGCTCTGGGTTTGGAGCTGCTCGTCCAGACTTTCCTTGAAATCGAGCACTTCCAGCGGTGTCAAAGTGCCGTTCACCAGAGCAGCCCCCAGATAGAGATCCAGATCTTTCAGGCGCTTTTCAAGCGCAAGCGCATCGTCAGCTCCAAGCATTGTGTCCAGCTCTTCGGACAGAGCATCCAACTCGAGCCCGAAACTCATCAGTTCATCATCACTAAGACTCTGATTCTTTTTGGCTGCATTTTCCAGCTGATTGCAGAGCTCATCTGCTTTTTTCTTCAGGTCCTTAGCTTGAGTTTCTGTGGTTTTGCCTGATTTAACTGCCTCATCAAGACGTTTCTGAATCTCCAGCTTGCTCGCGGCAGCATCGGGAATCGCAAGAGGCGTGCGGCTCATCAGCTTATGCAATTTGCCGCCCAGATGATCGTAGTCGATG
>JAIEPM010000464.1 GCA_019748395.1 Candidatus Obscuribacterales bacterium | reverse complement strand
GGGCAACCGTTTTCAGATCACGGCAGGGCAAATGAACGTGCCGCCTGGATTGTATGGTGCGGCGGGGATTGCCGCGCCCTTCCGGCCTCAACTGGCTGAAATTCTTCGCATCAGTGCTGCCTGCACAGAGCTCAGTTTGCGCAGGCTCCTGCGCGGCGGCTTCGCAACTCAAAGGCGAAAATTTCCGAGAAATGAACAGATTAGCCATACCGACGGCGACGTTAAATGCGCCGGCAACTAGAGTTGTCGCAAGAATACCCAGATAAGCGAAGCCCAAAAGTGCAGCACTGAAACTGCCGAGCACGGCACCAAGCGTATTGATGCCATATAACCAGGAAAACCATTTACTCTGCTCTCCGCTTGCTTGCACGAAGCGCATCAGCACCGGCAATGTCGCACCCATCAGCATTGTAGATGGGAGTAATAGCAGACAGCTGAGAAGGATTATCAATGCAGTCGCCAGAAATAAGCTGCCAGGCAACGCATGACAGATTGCGGCAACGGCTTGAGGTGTTTGGCTAAGCAAAACCGACGTAAACGGCGCAGCAAAACCAATGCAGATTTCGAGGCAAGCATATGCTTTCAGTCCCATATTTGCTTTTTGGTCTGCAAACTTGCCGCCGCAGTATGCACCAAGAGCCAATCCTCCCAGAAATATTGAGAGGATTGTGCTTGTCGCATAAGCTGTATTGCCGACTGCAAGCGCAAGCAGCCTGAGCCAGGCAAGTTCATATACAAGCGCTGCGCCGCCTGATATCAAAAGACAGATACTCAGCCAAATTCTAAATGTTGACGGCTTTATAGATTTCACCCGAACATTTTAACCAGGCTGAGAATGGAGACTACTGATAACTTAGAGATGGATTTGAAAATTCCAATGATGCGAAAGCTTGGCACCGGCAATTTCACTCTCTAATTGCTGCCACAGAGCAGCTTTATCTCATCATAATGCCACTAAAGCATATTCGACAAGACACAATGTTCGCTGCAATTTTCTCTAAGTTCAGCTTGCTTGTTCTCTTGATTATTCATGCGTAGGTCCTCCAATCAGTCATCCAGTCGGTGCTCTAGAGAATCTATTTCCAAGCAGTAAAGGATTTGTGACTGCGAATAAATCTGCCGAAAGAAGCCGCTCCTGTATAATTTATCGCGGTCGGACTCAATAGCAGTCAGCTTTGCGCTGTTTTCCGGCTTTTACTAGACTTACACAGAAGCAATCCCATAGGCAAGAAGAAAGAGAAAATTACGTGAATCCAGAAGCAATGGAGCTCAGAAAGAAGGTTATCCTGGCAAGATTTGCGGTACTTGGGATAGTGCTGCTTTGTATAGCTATCTGGATATTCTCACAGTGGGCCGCCAGTGATTCTGCAGCTGTAGGCAATGCCGAAAACGCATTAAAGAACCACCCCAACCAGCAAGCCATCCTCGATTCGCTTCATCTATCAGAAAAGCTGGCCAAAGAAGGCAAGCAGGACCTTCTCAATCGGGTTCTAAAAGCTGTTGACAGCGCTCTTAAGTCACAATCAAAAGGCGGACCGGCTTTAGCTAAAGCCAATTTGGAACTGGCCGCCAGCCTCCAGAAAAGCGGCGCTCTGAACATGTCTTTTGCATATGCACTCAAAGGCCTGCAAAGTTTATCGCCAAAACAGAGACCCGCATCCCTCAGCAGCGAAGAACTGTCACTCATGGAAACTGCCGCAGACATAATGCTCAAGTCTAAAAACTCGCTGAGTGTCGCCGAACTGCCCACAGTGACGGCACTTGCTTTGAGCACAGCCGACCCGAACGCCTTCGATTCCCGTGATCGCATATACGATCTGATCATTGACGCCCAGAGCAAAGCATCCTTGCCGGTGACTGACGATCTGCTTTCCTGCATGTTCGCCAAAGAATTAGTTTTAGCAAGACGCGGGCAATTGAAAGAACTGGAAAGCAATGTCAAAAAATCCATGGAAGCGGCCAAAGTTCTCGCAGCCGGTGCAGCATTGAGAGAGGCACCGGCGCCATGTCTTCCACAGCACGCCGCCGACCTAGCCTTTATTTTGCAAAAACTCTCTCCTGAAAGTTCGCAAAAATACCTGAGCATGGCGGAGGAATCTCTGGCCACCGTAGACCCGGCAAGCGAATCAGCAGGCCAGTTGATTGTTCATGCCAATTGCCTGAACAGACTTTCTCAAGCTTGTCTCGGTCTTGGAGAGCAGCTAAAGGGAGTGGATTATGCTCGACAGTCTGCAAAGTTACGCCCCCTACAAGACGTAGCAAGTGCCGCTGCCTGGAATCAGCTCATCCAGGCGCTCATAACTACGAAATCCACTGCAGAAGCTGCTCAAATTGCAGGCAGCATGTATAAATTTTACAATTTGCAAGATCCGAAAAACACGGAAATGTCCGCAATGCGCTCCGCTTTTATCGCAGAATATTTCCAAGTCCTGATTGCACAGCATAAAAATATGCAAGCACTGAGCATGATGAACACTGAGATCAAACTATTATCGAAAGAGCTCCCCGCTGCAGCTCGAAAAATTGTCGACCTGAATTCCATGCTTTGCGACTACTACCTTGATCGTCGCGAATTGCGATATGCAGCCACTTGCGCAGGCAAAATCGCAGAGCTGAGCAAGAACTTTCAGGGCGACGAAAAATTACGTATTCAGATGATGCTCGTCAACTACGGCACTAAAACACGCAGTCCCGAATTAACAGTCAACGCTTGCACTGAAGCACTTGCTTATATCGACAAAAACAAACAAGACAATATAGATCAGGAAACTATCGACGGACTTTGTTCTGCTCTGGACAATCTCAAGAAAGCAAACGCGGATGATGTTTATAAGCACGCAGTCGAAATTATAAAAGCGGGCTTCACCCAGCAATTACTATCAGCCGATGCCGACCCGATCGCTCTGGCAAAAGTGGTCAATATATTGGGCACCTCAGGTGAAGAAAAAGTAGCCGACTCACTTCGCAGCGAAGCTGTGGAAAAACTGCCACAGTCAAAAGGACCGGCTTTCCTGGCTCAGAGCATGGACTTCGTGGTCAGTGGTGAAAAAGATACGGCTCAGTATGCAGGACCTCTTCAAGCTGTTAAAGTTTATCTTGATCTGGCGCACAATATGCAGAACAAGGATGATGAACAAGCAGCCAAGTATTCTTTTGAGGCTCTCAAAATAATTCACTTGATCATAAGCAAGAGCCCCGAGTTACGCGAGCCCTTAATAGACAACATTGATGAAGCTTCAGGCATCATGGTCGGCTGCAAAAAGAACCCGGATGCAGAGCAGCTAAAAGTCCTTCTGGATATGGCAGGTATGGAAGCGGATGCCATCAAGAAAAGTGGAAAAGATAGACTCCTTGAACTTGCGATAAAAGCGCAGTTGAAAAACAACGTTGCCATGAATGAGCAGGGGCTGGACTGCATTCTGCTCAGAAATGAAACTCTTGCTAAACGCGGTCAGGTGGCATTGCTGGATGGAAACGTCAGCAAGACCAAAGATCTGCTGTCCGAATATCAAAGTTCCAAACTTTCTCTGGCAAAACACTGGGCTCAACTGGCGAATTTGCTTGCAGAAAGTCAACAAACTCAAGCTTCCAGAAAATACCTGAATATGAGCAAACGCGTTCTGGAAGAAATACCGGAAGAACAAGTATCACAAAGACCCGGAGATCTTGCCCAGTTATGGGAACGCCTATCGGACGGTTACAGCAAAGCAGGAGATGCCGCGACAGCTCTTGCCTGCGCGCGCAGGTCAGTCTCCATGAGACCGGCAGGCAGCCCAGCTAGCAATACAGCATTGATGAACCTGCTGGATCGACTGATCGACGCCGGTAATTTCTCGGAAGCTGAACCGATTGCTCTTGAAATAAGCAAAGCCGCAAAGTCTCAGGGACTGAGTGCTCAAGTTGTAAACCTGCGTGCGCAGTGCGCACGAAAGCTATTCCGCATTTACAAGGAAGAGCACAAAGACGCGCAAGCAATAGCAATTATGCAAGATGAGTTAAACGCTCGCAGGCAAATGGCGAATGCTCAGGCAGCACAAACTGCCGATATGTATTTTGATCTTGCAAAATATTTTGTGGCACATCAAGACCTGAGCTCGGCAGATCAATGCTTGCAAAATCTGGCACAGGCCAAAACTATGATGAAAGCCGAGCAACGCGCTGCCTGGATCAAATCCAACGCTCAAAGAGAGTTTATCAATCTCACACTAAGTGCCAATGATACAAAACTTGCATCTGAAGCCGTGAACGAATTGGCCGGCAGCGTCGGCATCGACAAAGCAGCCCTTCTGCACGGACCGGATAACTGGTGGTCGACAGTCACCGGCATCTTCAAAAAAGCAGGAGATGATGCTGCCGTAAATCAAATGCTTTCGCTGGTCAAAGACGGATTCAGCCAGCAACTGAGCCGACCGTCAAACGATCCCGCGTTTCTAGCCAAAGTGGTTAACGAGGTTTCTGCTTTCGGCGACGACAAGACTTCAGCATCGATGCAAACAGAAGCCGCCAGGAAGCTGAGCGCTGCGAACCGGGCAGCTTTCATCAGCAAGCTGTCTAACCCTATCCAACAATCAGCCCCGACCGCAGAAACAAAAGACCCGGCAGCAACCCCCTCAAATTCACCAGAAGCAGCCCCTGGACGAGTCGAGGTATCCGACCACTAGCAAAGCTCGCATACATCTACTTCAGCAAGCTGAACTCAGCTTCTTTTAGATCACGGCTATTGGAGCCGACGAAAACTTTGAAGTCTCCAGGCTCGGATACAAATTTCAAATCGGAATTGTAGAAACGAAGGTCTTCACTGCTGATCTTAAATTCAACAATTTTAGTTTCCCCGGCTTTCAAAAAGATCTTCTGGAAGCCTTTTAATTCTTTGACTGGACGACTTATGCTGCCGAGTAGATCCTGCGTGTAAAGCTGCACTATTTCTGCACCATCGCGATCCCCAGAGTTGCCGACACTAATAGATGCAGTGAGCGTTTGTCCAGGACTTAATTCGCGTTTGCTCAGTTTCAGCGGACCATAACTGAAGTTTGTATAGCTCAGACCGTAACCAAAGGGATAAAGAGGGTCGTTTGAAACATCGAGATATTTCGAACGATATTTTTCACTCGCCTCCGGCGGTCGCCCGGTGTTTTTATGATTGTAATAAATCGGCACCTGTCCTACATTACGCGGAAAACTCATTGAAATCTTCCCTGATGGATTTGCATCACCAAAAAGAATATCGGTCAAAGCAGGTCCGCTCATGGTGCCGGAAAACCAGGTTTCCAAAATAGCATCTAGATTTTCATCCTCCCA
>JAIEPM010000199.1 GCA_019748395.1 Candidatus Obscuribacterales bacterium | reverse complement strand
TATAATGTTACCGTAAAATAAGGCTCCGGCACCTTCAATAACTAATAAGTCAAACCGAAGCTTTAAATTCTTGCTAAGCAGAGCAATTTGCACACGACTCTGGGCAACTGGCTCAACGAAAGACGTAAAGTCACCCGTATCGAGTTCACGCCCAAGTTCATGGCAATTGCCAACGCCGGCAAAACAGACAAGAGCAGCAATAACAAAACCCAGTAGATTGCCTTCAGGGATTTGAACGAATGCAGGGTCGGCCGTTTGAGCAGAGGACTTTGCCGGTTTCAGGATCGCCGGCGCGAATAATGTAACCGATTACCGAATTCTTCTCAACAAGCGGTAAATACTCAATGCAAGCTCTACCAACGAAGCTCTGTTGATCTGCAAGGATCCTTCTGTAGTCCGCAATGCGACAGGGGCTTTCTCTGGGCCACTCCCTCTTTCCGCTAACTGGATTTAGGAGCCCCTGGAAATTTAGAGCCCGGTCCTTTCGCTTTGAAAGCGGCAATTTTTGCAAATCAGCAAGCCTGGGAAAAACCTTTGATTCCTCACTGGGCCGGCTCATCTGATAGCGGTTTACCCAGCTTTCCATTTGCACTAAATTCTTAAAAACTGCTGAACGCAAATTGGCGTTTTGGTCCTGACTGCAAGAGCAGAGCAGTATAACGGTCAAAACTGTAGTCGCTAGCCTGAAATTCATATAGAGCAGATTCTAGAGAGCTTGCA
This sequence comes from Candidatus Obscuribacterales bacterium, assembly GCA_019748395.1. GTDB lineage: Bacteria > Cyanobacteriota > Vampirovibrionia > Obscuribacterales > Obscuribacteraceae > JAIEPM01. Next base: position 4,561 of record JAIEPM010000199.1, on the reverse strand, counting down.
GTAAATTTGCAAACAAGAAAGAATAAGTAAGACTTCTCCAGGAGCAATTACGTGCTACTGAACAGCTACCCGGCTTGCATAGTTATGGTTTTCGGCTCTGCGGCTCTTGCGGTTCTTTTGCTCGCGATTCTGCGTAAATTCATCAAAGTCGAAACTTTCAAAACAGGCCATGAAGTCGCCGGTTATCTCTTATCTGTAGCCGGAACTCTTTATGCAGTTTTGCTGGGACTGGTGGTCGTCGATGCAATGCAAAAATATCAGCGAGCAGTTGAGATCACGGAAAAAGAATGCAACAACCTGGCTGATGTGTTTATCATTGCTCAGAGGCTACCAGAGCCGAATCGCAGCAATGTCAGAATGCTTTGCCGAAGATATGCGCAAAAAGTAGAGGATACGGAATGGCAACAAATGTCTTGCCGGAGTTTCTGTCCTCTGGCTCGAGATACAGCGGTGAGCTTAATGGAAGCTCTCATTGATTTTGAACCTAAATCAGAAAATGAAAAAGCCCTTTATCCGCAAATGGTAGAGGAAGCAAGTCAGTTCTGGCAAAACCGGCAGGCACGCATCAGTATGGCGGTCAAAGGTGTTCCAGTTGCCGAATGGTGCGCGCTTATCTTCGGCGCAATTTTGATTGTCTTTTTCACTTTTCTTTTCTGGCTTGAGAATTTGCGCCTGCAAATGCTGATGACGGCACTTGTAAGCATGCTTATCGCCCTGAACCTATGCCTGCTTTTGTTATTTGCTTATCCGTTCAGCGGTGATCTGGCAGTAGCGGCAGATTCATTCAAGAACCTGAAACAAATTTTCCTGCGTTCGCATTAGGCTCGCAGCTTAGCGATTATGCGCAAGCAAAATATTTTGAGCACGTTTTTTGCATTGAAGAGCTTGCTCTTTGCGATTTGTTTTGCGCAAAAGATAGGCTTGATTATCAAGAAAAGAAACGAGCTCAATTGAATCACTGCCATAAGCCGACTCAGCAAGACTCAGACCCTTGCTCAAAAGAGGCTCGGCTTTTTCGTACTTCGCCTGAATCTCGTAAATATAACCAAGATTATTCAACGCTGCAGCCAGAGTGGATTTAGTTGACTGCGGACTGCGCTGCTCAAGAGCCAGAGCTTCTTCCAGTATTTTTTCGGCAGTTTCAATTTTGCCAAGGTTGCTATAGCAGGCAGCAAGATTATTCAGTGTTTTCGAAAGCGCATCGAGATTCTTTTCAGTTTTAAGACTGTAAATCTGCCGGGCCCGCTCAAAAAGCGGCAAAGCGTCTTTGTAGCGAGCCTGTTCATAGTAAAGAGTCGCCAGATTGTTTATGCCCGCGGCAAATTCCGGATCATCCTTAGCAAGCAGTGATTGCTGAAGCACCAGTGATTTTTGCAAGAGAGGCTCGGCTTTGCCGTATTTTTTTTCGCGCATATATAGCAAAGCCAAATTATTTTCAGTAGCCGCAAGTTGCCTTAAATCATTGACTTTAGGATTTTGGCAAAATACTATCAAACGCTTCAGGAGTTCCTCTGCATCACCATAACGAGCATCGCTGCCATACTTAAGAGCCAGGCGATTTACTCTTGTAAGCAAATCGGCAGCGAAATTCAGTGTAGTTTCGGCTTTCTCAAACTCCCGAAAAGTAGTTTCCGGATCCGGATATTTTGCAGATTCAGGAGCAGCAGTCGGAGGCAAAGGGGCTTTCTGCAGCGAAGCATTTTCATTTTCAGGCTTTGAATTACAAGCAACAATAATAGGCACTGCGATAGAAATCAGAAAACATCTCAATAATGCAGCCAGCATATTGCCCCTAACCCGAAACAAAGGGATTCTCTCGACGCTCGGACCAGATTGAGGTTCGAGGTCCGTGTCCTGGTATCACTTCTGTCGAATCGTCAAGGCTGAACAATCGATTCTTAATCGAGCTGATAATTTGCTGAAAATCGCCGCCCCAGAGATCGGTGCGTCCTATCGAGCCTCGAAACAGGGTGTCGCCCGCAAAAAGAATATTTTCTTTTTCCTGCATGCTGAAGCAACTGCTTCCGGGTGTATGTCCGGGAGTAAATAGCACTCTGGCCTTAACTTTGCCAATTTGAATCTCTTCTTCGTCTTCGATGTAATGGTCAACCGGCAAAGCATCCTCAAACTGGAATCCAAAAACTTGCCCCTGCATGGCAAGATTGTCATAAAGCCACTGATCACCTTTATGCAAACAAATTTTGGCGCCACTTTTCTCTTTTATGGCTCTTGAACCAAGGACATGATCAAAATGAGCATGGGTATGCAACAAATATTTGATCTGATAACCCTTAGAGGCACAAAGCTCAAGTATTCGCTCGGCATCTCCGCCGGCATCTATGACTGCAGCTTCCTTGGTTTCAGGACAAGCAATAATCGAGCAATTGCACTGTAACTGACCTACAGGAAAGCTAGCCAGCAGCATTATTCGAAAAGCTCGCTGACGGAACAATCTTCATGAATACGAGCAATAGCCTCACCAAGAAGGCGGGCGACGCTGAGTTGCACAATTTTTGGACAGGTTCTTGAAGGATCAAGTGGAATTGAATTAGTGACAATCAACTGTTCAATTGGTGAGTTTTGCAATCTTTCAAGAGCCGGACCGGAAAGTACTGCGTGTGAAGCACAGGCATAAATGACCTTGGCACCCTCTTTCTTGAGCAGTTCAGCACCTTTTACGAGGGTTCCGGCAGTGTCGACCAGGTCATCGACCATGATTGCGACCTTACCTTTCACATCACCCACCACCGACATGACTTCGGCAACATTGTGCTGACTGCGGCGTTTATCGATAATTGCGATCGGCGCATCATTGAGTTTCTTAGCGAAGGCTCTGGCTCTAGCTACGCCACCGACGTCCGGGCTTACCAGAACTACATCCTTGTGCGGCAAATTGCGCACGTACTCAAGCAAAACAGGACTGGCATAAAGGTGATCAACCAGGATATTGAAGAATCCCATTATTTGCGGTGCATGCAAATCGAGCGCCACAATACGATTTGCTCCGGCTGTCGTCAAAAGGTCGGCCACCAATTTGGCGGTGATGGCTTCACGCCCGGCCGCTTTGCGATCTTGACGAGCATAACCAAAATAAGGAAGAACTACAGTGATGCGCCCAGCTGAAGCTCGTTTGAAAGCATCAAGAAGAATCAGAAGCTCCATCAAATTCTCATTAACCGGCGCACAGGTTGACTGCAATAAGAAACAGTCAACACCACGGACACTTTCCTGAATCTGCACATAAATCTCACCATCCGAAAAGGGGGTGATTTTGAGCTGACCTATATCAGTGCCTAGATAATCGGCGACTTCTTTAGCCAGCTCCGGGTTAGCTGTGCCGGAAAAGACTTTCAACAGGGTTTTTCCACCGGAGGATATTCGTTGCTTCAGGGGCATTTGCGCTACCAAGTTCATCTACCTCGCAGATTTTGAAGCTGAAAACGAGAAGAAGATCTCGCCCCAACGCTCTTTAGCTAGAGTTAGCGATCTAATTTTAGAGACTAGTATGCCTCTTCGCTTGACTATAAGCAATTCTTTAGCCTAAACGAAACGATTTCGGCCGCCCGAAGCCTGCTCCAGAAGCCCGAGAAGGGCCAGCTTTACATGCATATACGTTAGTCCACCTTGAACGTAAGCCACATAGGGTTCACGCAAAGGACCGTCTCCTGAAAGTTCGATGGTCGAGCCCTCAATAAAACTACCACCAGACATGACGACCTGGTCCTCATAACCTGGCATATCGGCAGGTTCAGGCTGAAGATGTGAGTCAACCGGTGAGAATTGCTGTAGACCATTTAAGAAATTCACTAGTTTTTGGCGATCCTTGAATTTAATAGCCTGGATTATGTCCCCGCGCCGAGCAGAAGCTTTCGGATAGACCTCGAAGCCCAGCAAGTGAAACACATAAGCGAATAAATTTGCGCCTTTGAGAGCATTAGATACGGCTTGCGGGGATAAAAAGATGCCCTGCAATAAAAGGCGGTTTTGATTGAAGCTCAGGCCCAGATGCCCACCGATGCCCGGCGCAGTCAAGCGGTTCAAGGCTGCATCAACATATCTACTTTTGCCGGCAAAATAGCCACCGCCAATGGCCAGCCCACCTCCCGGATTTTTTATTAATGAACCGGCGATCATATCGGCGCCGTAACTCAACGGCTCTTCGGTCTCAACCATCTCCCCGTAACAGTTATCAACCATTACAGGCAGGTTCGGTTTAAGCTCTTTGATCATCTTGATTATCTTGGCAATTTCCGAATTGCGCAAAGTCGGGCGCTCAATAGAATAGCCGCAAGATTTCTGAATATATGCCAAGCCAAGGTCATCTTGCAAAATTTTCTGAAGCTCACTAAAGAGGAGCCTTTCATCACTAAGCAATGGAATAAGATCAGTTTGGGAATAAGCAACTCCCAATTTTTTTAAAGAGCCCGGCTCATCACCTTTGAGCGCAATTACCTTTTCCATGGTGTCATAAGGTCTGCCGGTGAGAACCGCCAGCCGCTGTCCAGCCTTTAGATTGCCACAAAGCAAACACGCCAGCGCGTGAGTTCCTGATACGACTTGC
>JAIEPM010000086.1 GCA_019748395.1 Candidatus Obscuribacterales bacterium | reverse complement strand
CCTGCGCTTCGTTGATCGAAACCCATAATCCCGGCCAGGGCATTGTTGATTTCTGGTTTATTTGAAAGGTTTTGCCCCTCCGGCATAGGTTCGGGCGGTTCTTCCGGTTTTGATTCGGCAAGGACATGCCCCCGCCCGTTGACGACCGTTATAGCTACATGCAGTCTGGATGCATGTCTGTCCACTGCTGCCTGAATGCGACGAGTGGCCTGAGGCGAGTCAAGAGAAAGATCATTCTCAATTTCAAGAGCCAGATGCATGGCTCCAACTTCCAGAGCATTACGCTGATTGCTCATCGACTCAGATTTAATCGTGAACATTGCCCAGAAAGTTACGATTGCCAGAGCGAAGGCCGTGACAAGTACATAAGTGCTCAAAAGCTGGTTGGCCAGCGACTTTGAGAGCCAGTTGTAGAGCTTCTGAAAGATACCCATTGAGAACTTTACTTACTGTCTACCTGTTTTTGCTTCTTAAAACTAATTGGATAAATGTGATTTTGTTGCGCGCGTGTATCTATAATGTCATCACTGGGCACTAGTTTGCATGAGTGTCTCAGTACGGAATCAGCAAGGCGAGGGAGGTTCCTTCTACATGTCCAGCGTACTTAGCGTGACTGACAACACTTTCGAGCAAGAAGTGCTCAAAGCAGAAGTCCCTGTTCTGGTGGATTTTTGGGCTCCCTGGTGCGGTCCTTGCAAAGCTGTCGCTCCGGTTGTCGAAGATCTGTCCAAAGAGTATGAAGGCCGCTTGAAAGTGGTTAAGCTCAACACAGACGAGAATCCGAAGACGGCACAGGCCTATTCTATTAAAGGCATTCCAAGCCTTTTCTTGTTTAAGTCCGGCGTAGTTGTCGAACAGGTCGTCGGCGCCGTGCCGAAGTCGACTCTGGCCAACGCAGTCAACAAGCACCTTTAAGCTTCGAAAGAGCAGTCTCCGTGTCGCGGTGATTTTGCCGTGCATGTAAAGTGCCGTATTAATTTCAACGCCAGGTTTTGGCGATATATATGATTGCTTTCAAGTTCCGGACAGACTTCCGGGATTTGACTCTTTTACTCTAGGGAAAGTACCCGGCTTTCCCTATGGACATTTGGTGCCGATTCGGGGTATTTCTTGATGTATAAGAACTATCTGGAGAGTTGTCCGTGTTAAAAGAGTTACTTGTCTCTTTTCTGGTTTGTCTGGTCATCGGTTCGATCGTGAACGGTATGGCGGTCTCTCCGACGCCCGCGCCGAGCAGCTCTGAGCCCAGTGTCGGCACTGCCGTCGACCCGAGCAGCAGCACGAGCAGCTCCGGTACTGAGCCCGAGCCGGAGCCTTCTGCAGAACCGGAGGCCAGCAGCAAAGCCGTTGAAACTAGCGACGCCACTTTTGATCAAGATGTTTTGAAAGCATCTGTGCCTGTTCTGGTTGATTTCAACGCGAGCTGGTGTGCTCCCTGTCAGAAGATGATTCCTGTAGTCGACAAAATTGCCAGCGAGTACAGCGGCAAGGTCAAAGTTTTCAAGGTCGATACTGATCGCAACCCCGGTTTGATGAGTAAGTATCAAATTAGTGCCCTGCCCACATTTATGATGTTCAGAGATGGGCGCTCGGTCTCCTCAAACAGCGGTGCGATGCCTGAGGAAATGCTTGCCGGAGTAGTAGACCGGCAGCTTGGTACTCAATAGTTCTGACCCTGCTTACTTGTGACTTAGGTCATTAATTGCGATTGTGCCGACTTGCTAGCCGGCCGGAACTTTTGCTGAAACGCTGTCGTCGCCAGCAAAGTTAGTGCCGAGTCTGAAATTTTTCAGGCTGCAAACGGGTAAACACTGGGAAAGATTCGGCATTAACAAGCTGATCTATTGGGGCAGAATACAGTTAAAATATACTTTAACGGCTTGGGGCCGCTAAATCCGTCCAATCACTCAGGTGCCAATGAAGGAATTCATCATCAGCGTTAGTGTAGTCATGCTGCTCGCCAGCATCTTCAACAGCGTGGCTATCTGGATGGGTTTAATGCCGAACCTGCCGCCTTACCCATTTGCAGCCGGGATTGGCGAGATCAAAAAAGCCTCTCCCACCTTTGGTTGCAAGCGCGAGGATTTTTGCTATCCGGAAATCCATTTTACTAACGGCAACAGACCAATTACGTTTATCACGGATATAACAGAGACCGGCAGCGATCGCGGCGCAGAGTTTCCTCTGGGCGCGAACAATTAGTCGCAATAGGAGCAACGCAGTATGTTAAAACCCTGGGTTAAATGGACACTGCTCACCATTTGGGTGATTGTCCTGCTATGCACCGCTTCCATGTGGAACCCATTCACCTCGTTCCAGGCGCTGCTCAAATACTCCGTAGTTTCAGTTGTTGCCAGTGCAATTTTCGGCGCTCTGGTTATCTTGATACAGTGGTATTTGCTTCTGGCAATTATCTTTCCGCTGCCGCCCAGAGCTGATTCCAAAGCTCCGCAGGGATTCTGGAAAAAGACCTGTCCATGGCTTTTCAAAGATCCGCCGATCAATCCTAAAGCTCCGCAAAAGCTAGATGAGCTGATTGGAAATGCTCAAGCAAAAGTTGAAATTCGCGAAGTTATCGATATGATTGCCGTGCCGGAGCGTTACGCAGCATCCGGCGCAGACCTGCCCAAGGGCATGCTTTTCGTCGGACCGCCCGGGGTCGGCAAAACATTGTTTGCCAGAGCAATTGCCAACGAAGTTGGAATTCCTTTCTATGTTGTTGAAGGGTCATCCTTAAGCGGATTGATCATGGGTCTTGGTGTTTTGAAACTCAAAACGCTTTTTGCAAAGTTGCGCAAACATGATAAAGCGATCTTGTTTATAGACGAGATTGATTCAATCGGCAGCTCGAGACAGGGTGATAAGGGCTTCGGCGGAGTCGCCGATATGAACATGACTCTCAATACCTTGCTTACCGAAATGGATGGATTTCGCGGCAGTAATGTGATTGTGATTGGTGCCACCAATAATGATGCTGCTCTTGATCCGGCGCTTATGAGAGCCGGACGTATGGATCGCAAAATTTATTTTCAATTGCCTGCTCCTGAAGAACGCATCAACATCTTCAAGTATTACTTGACCAAAGTTAAGGCAGATCAGGAGCTGGATTTTGCAGAGCTGGCCAACCTGACTCAGAATTTCTCTCCAGCTGAAGTGGCGATTGTTGTAAACGAAGCGGCCCTCATAGGTCAGCGCCCGGGAGGACCCGGGCGGGTCACCATGGAAACCTTGAAGCAGGCTCTTGATCGCATTCAAGTCGGTTCGCAAAGAACTCTTGTCGGCTCCGGTATTGAAGTCGGTAATGCGGACAACACCGTTCGTCTTGCAGACGTTATTGGAATTGATGACGTGAAACAGGACATTCTTGAGATTGTCGATTTCTTGAAGCATGGAGACGAGCTTCGTGATATCGGCGCAAAAATCCCTAAGGGCGTTATGCTAATTGGTCCGCCTGGAGTCGGTAAGACCATGCTTGCCAAAGCTATGGCTAACGAAGCTAATGTGCCCTTCTTCGGTATGTCGGCCAGTTACTTTGTCAGCATGTTCGCCGGTGAGGGAGCTGCCAGAATCAGAGCTCTATATGCTCAGGCTCGCAAGAGCCCGGCTGCAATTGTGTTTATCGATGAGATTGACGCTATTTCCGGCACCATGACTGAAGCCGGTAATCAACGCACTAGTGCTTTGAATCAATTGTTGATCGAGCTGGATGGACTGTCGCGCAGCAATGTCATTACTGTTGGTGCCAGCAACAATGAAACCAATCTCGACCCTGCATTCATGCGCTCCGGCCGTTTCGACCGCAAATGTTATGTCGGTTTGCCCGACGCTGATGCCAGAAAGCAAATCTTCAGCAAGTACTTGCGTGAAATTAAACTGGCATCCGAGCCCAATTTAGATTCACTGGCTCAGCAAACCACAAACTTTTCCGGTGCCGACATCGCTGCTGCAGTCAACGAGGCTGCGATCATCGCGGTGCGGGCCGGTAAGACTCATGTGGAAGAATCGGATCTAGAAGCTGCCGTAGACAGAGTTTCTGTAACCGCCGGTCATAAAATGAACACTTACGGTATGAACCTTGCTCGTGTTCCCGACCTTGAAGTTAAGTTGAGCGACTTGAAAGGCATGGAAGAAGCCAAAGCCGAAGCTTCTGAAGTAGTACTTCTTTTAAAGAACGCTGAAAAAATTCGCGCTACCGGCTTGAAAGCACCGAAGGGCGTGCTGCTTGTTGGTCCGCCCGGAACCGGTAAGACCATGCTGGCTAAGGCCATTGCCAATGAGGCAGGAGTGCCGTTCTATGCTCTGTCCGGCGGTGACTTCCAATCTATGTGGGCCGGTGTCGGTGCGAACCGTGTGCGTGCGGTGTATGAACAGGCTCGTCGCAGCGGCAAACCGGCCATTGTATTCATCGACGAGATAGATGCTCTGGGCGGCAAGCGCGGCATCGATCTCGGCGGTGGTGCCATACAAGATTCCAACAAAACTTTGAATCAGTTTCTAGTTGAGTTGGATGGATTCGGCAAGCACAAAGTGCTCACAATTGGAGCCACCAACAATGCTGATATGCTTGATACGGCATTGCTTCGTCCGGGTCGCTTCGACCGTCGCATCGATGTTCCAAGACCGAATCTGGAAGGACGCGAAGCTATTATTCAGCACTATCTGAAAAAAGCAAAAGTCGACCCTCGCGTATCTGCGCTTGAAATTGCTCGTATGACCGTCTGGAAATCCGGTGCCGATCTTGCTGCGATCGTGAACGAAGCAGGACTCATAGCCATCCGAAATGGTCGCGATGCTATTTCTCAAATTGATTTGATTCAAGCAATACAGCGTCAGAGCTTCGGTATGTCCTACAGTCGCCAGGTGCTTCTGGAAGAATTGCGTGCCACCGCTTTGCATGAAGCCGGGCATACAATCGTGGCTTACTTCAAAAACAAGCGCAATCGGATTCAGGTGGTAACGATAGTACCGAGCGGCGGTGCGCTTGGCTATATGTGGAGCGTCGACAAAGAAGAGCGTCATGATGAATTCATGAATGATTACATGACCGACATCGAAATCTCTCTGGGTGGGCTTGTTGCTGAACGCATGTTCTTTGGACAGAACAGCGGAGGTGTTTACGGCGACCTCAACCGTGTTGCCTCGATAGCTCGCAGCATGGTCACCAACACCGGCATGGGCGAGTTCACATTCAACATCGAAGCCGCTTATGGTGGACGCGATAAGCAGCCATCTCCCGATACGGCAAGAGAAATCGAATTGCAGATCAAAAACATTGTTG
>JAIEPM010000043.1 GCA_019748395.1 Candidatus Obscuribacterales bacterium | reverse complement strand
AGATTCTCCGTTTAGTTTTAAGAGCGAGATTGAGATGCTGGTGGCAGCAAAGATTGCCGCCACTCAGCGAGCTCTTACTCAGGGCTTAAAGCAGCCCTGAGAGAGAACGATAGCTGCGCGCCTGAGCCTTAAGCTCTCTGAGCTCAGCCATGGTCGGCGGATTCGGGGCGCGATCATCCCAGAATGCAGACCAGAGCTCATCGCTTGTGAGCCATTCCGGTTTTTCGATTTGCGTTATTTTATTGAAGTTTTCCCAGTGCTCGAAGATTTCTTTCGTGTACATTCTCAGCGCCGGGGCTTTCTCAAGCTGCGGGTGGAAGTAATGAAAGAAGGGCTCATAGAGTTTCAGGATTGCCCGGGCTTTCGCTTTGGCGTCTCGAATATGACGCGCTTTGGCGCGGTCAATTTGAGTCATTGACTCATCGGAAAGACCGTCGTACTGCGGCGCGTCATCGCCTCCTAGATACTTCGCTCCGCCTCTGCGGGGTACTGCAATTGCCGGAATTTGTTCGTCGCCGGACATGTCGAACTTGGTTACCATCTCATCGGCGGCGCGATTGATCATTTGAATGTCGTTCTGGTTGCCGACTGTTTTCACTCCAATGTAGAGTTCTTCAGCCAGTGTTCCACCAAAGCCGAGCACCATATGTCCGCGCAGTTCGGTCTCGGACAAGAGAGCCATGTTTTCACCGATGCCGGTTTTGACAAAGCCGCCTGTGCCCGCAGGACCCATTCCCGAAATGATTTTCGGGATATGACCCCAGATTTTTTCACTGTTTGATTTCTCAAAGAGAACCAGAGCAGTGATCAGATGACCGGTTTCATGCTTACGCACCACTTCTTTGAAGCGTGCCGGCAGTCGAGCTGCCCTGGCCTCTGAAATCGGGGCGCCGAATTCCAGTTCTTCGGCAACTCTAAGAAGCGCTTCGCGTGAAACTTCAAGTGCAGCGGCGCCGCGCTTGCGAGCCATAGTGCGGGCCATGGACGGACCGCGATCTTTCATCAATTCACGGATAGTTGCACCGGTTGAATTGTTGGGCAACTCTTTGGCAAGTTCTTTCAAATCCACATCAGACGCAAGCGGTACGCCGCGCGAATGGACTTTCAAGATCTGCTCGCGCCCGAATTCATCGGGATAGCTGAGCTCAATGCGGAAACCGTAGCGACCCGGGCGCAGGGCCGCGGGGTCCATTATTTCCGGTCTGTTCGTCATGCCGATGAAGTAGATGCCGGAATTGTCTTTAAAACCGTCCATCTCTTCAAGCCACTTATTCAAGGTTGTGGTGCGTTCATCGTTGCCCTGTCCTTCGCTCGACGCACGGCTGCGCAGTAGTGCGTCGATTTCGTCGACCACAAGAAATACTGCCTTAGCCGCATTTTCGTCGCGCGCTTTTCGTGCTTCGGCAAAAACTTTGGACACATTGTCTGCGCCGACGCCGACATACTTGTTGACGAAGTCTGCCCCGCTCATATATAAGGTCGGCAGACCGCACTCATGTCCGATGGCTTTTGCGGTCATTGTTTTACCGGTGCCGGGCGGACCGACGAAAAGAACTGCTTTCTTCGGCGAGCCGCCGAGTTTGCCAATCTCTTCGCGGTCTTTGATGTCTGCAATCCAGTCTTTGATCGTGTCCTTTGCCTCATCGATACCCTGCACATCGTCCAGAGTGATCGGCTCTCCCGGAATGTCGGTCAACATTGTTGCCGGAGATTTCTGGTTAAAGGGGCTGAAAGTGGAGGAGCTTTTGCGGAACATCATCCATATAAAAACGATGATGCCGATTGTGATACCCCATTCAACCAGCTTCGGACCCCAGGAGTCCTGCCCGGCAGCGGGACCGCCGTGCACGTTGACTTCACCATTTTTTCCGAGCAAAACTTCATTCTGCACGGGTATTTTCGATTTGTGATTCAGTTCAGCCGCGCGATTGACTTCGTCGATTGCGGCGCTCAGGGACTGATCGTCCGATTGCGTAGTTATCGACCAGATCGATTTGTCGCGACCTTCAATAGCGATTCGCTCTGCGAAGGCTGCACCGTTTGCAACCTGTCTGTGGATACGAATGATCTGCTCAGGATGTTGCCTGACCATGTCGAGCAACTCGGTTATTGCCGCCGGGTTTGAGGCTCCGCCGAAAAAATCGAGTTGCTTATCTTCGGGCGTATTGCCTGCTTTTGCAAGGAAGCCGATGACGCCGATTCCGACCAGCCCAATGCTGATCAATACCACTAAGAGAGTGGCGTGTCTTTTAAAGAACCCTTTCATTGTTCTCTCCATGAGCTCTCACAGTTCCTCAGAACTGCGGCTCGTTTTGCTGGAATCAAAGATTCCTTCAATTAGGATCTGTTGCGCGCGAGTTGCGAAAGGCTAGAAGCTCTTCTCGCTAACTAGCGAAGCAGCATTCTTGTTGACAGATAATTCAGCGCTTTCCTGAATATGTGCACGAGAGATTTATAGATGCGGTCGAGCAGATCCGGATCTATAAACACTGTCGGTTCTCGTGATGGAAACGTGTTCATCTTATATAGATGAGCGCTGATCGATGAGAATCGGAAATTCCATTCTCATTGATCAATGTTCGAGCTATTACTAAGATCTTTCATTGGTATATTGCATGCTCTTCTCTAGTTTCATCCTGAAGCTGTGCTGCTTCTTCTTCTTCTTCTTCTTCTTCTTCTTCTTCTTCTTCTTTCGCGTTGATACGGGATGCGCTTTAAACTCTTGTCGAAGAGGGACAACACTTTTGTCCGTGGGAAGTTCATGAATAGAGGAGAGTGCTTTGTTTTTCTGTTTGGAGTTCTCGATAGGGAAGCGGTGACGAATTGATAGCTTCATACTAATCAAAGCGACCGGGAAAACAAAATTGTTTTGTCGAAAATTCTTGTGTGGATGCCAATTTATCTTTAGCGCGGTACGAAACAGTTGTGCAGAGTTGCGCAATCGCTGCCACTGTTGCTGGTGGCTGGAAGTGATGAGCTGCTAAACTTCAGGCGACCTGGCGAAGCTTAGATAGCCGAGTGCAGTTGTGATAGCAGGCTGATTGTGATCTCTGTAATTGTGTTTTTCGATTGTTCTAGGCAATTCCTGATGCAATTCCTGACGCAATTCTCTATGTATCGTTATTCGAATCTTTGGAGACTTATTTGCAATAGCGTCTCGGCATGATCAGTTTATGCACCGCTTTGTGAGTGTGTTCTCTTGAAATCGTGAACACATGTGTTCACACCACCGGCGGTATCACGCGAAACGCAAGAAGTCGAATGGCTTTTGTCCAGCCATTCGACTTCTGCAGGGATATTTGGAAATCTATCAAAAGCTGCGTGAAAATCACGTGAATGAAATTTGCGAGCTTCCACAGTCCGGCTCCGGTGAATTTCCCCTTTGCCGCCGGAGAGCGATCATTCTCCGGGCGGGGCCGAGATCATTCTTCAGGTTGATAAGCCGTATGAACGGAATTGCTAATATAACGGCATAGAAAAGCGATGAAGTGGAACGTTAAACAAGTGGATTGAAGCAAAATCAAGAAGCAAAAGACAAAATAAGCACTAATCGCCAAAGGTTTGAAACGCTCGGCCCAAGCATGATCCTCTTAAGGATTGGAATTCAGGAGTTCGAGCGTTTCTTTATTTGCTGTCTTTCAACAGCCGTTTCAGTTCCGCAAAACTGCCGCCATAAGTAACCTTGTCATCAGGAAAAGTACTTCCGCAGTAGGATGCGTGATCAAAGCTGCTGTTCTTTAATTGAATATGTTAAAAACCAGACAAAAGTGAGACAGGTCATGAAAGTCATAACTAGCAGCGAGCCGGAAGCCAAAGAGAGCAGTGCCAAGGTTTGGGTTTATTTACTGAACGAGCTCGACCGGGTTGAAGCTGACGCAAAAACAAAGGATTGGGAAACTATTCGATCTTTACTTGGTGGAAAAGGCGCAAATCTTTTTGAAATGACCCGCCTTGGTCTGCCTGTGCCGCCGGGTTTCACTGTTACAACTGAAGCATGCAACGCTTATTTGCAGTGTAATCATGAGCTGCCGCCCGGCATGTGGGAGCAAGCCGTGGCCGCGATTCACGCCATGGAAAAACAGCTTGACCGCAAATTCGGTGATGCAAAGGACCCTCTGCTCGTTTCTTGCCGGTCCGGTGCCAAGTTCTCGATGCCCGGCATGATGGATACGGTTCTGAATATCGGTCTAAATGACGAAACTGCCGAGGGCATGGTTAAGCTCAGTGGCGACCCTCGTTTTGTATATGATTCCTATCGCCGCCTAATTCAAATGTTCGCTTCCGTAGTTATGGGTGTCAGCGATGAGCCTTTTGAAGAAGTTATCGCGGAAATCAAGAAAAATAAGGGTGTGAAGCTTGATGTTGAACTGGACGGTAATGATTGGAAGGCCGTTGTGGCGAGGTTTAAGTCTCTCGTTAAGGCATACAAAGGGCAGGAGTTTCCGCAAGATCCTTATAAGCAGCTCGAGATGGCTACTCGTGCGGTGTTCAACAGCTGGTTTGGAAAGCGTGCAATAGATTACCGCAACGCCACTGGTATAAGCCATGAGCTGGGAACTGCGGTAAACATCGTGACCATGGTCTTCGGCAATATGGGCAATAGCAGTGCCACGGGCGTTGCTTTTACGCGCAACCCGGTAGACGGCAGCAAGGAGCTCTACGGCGATTATTTGATCAACGCTCAGGGAGAGGATGTTGTTGCGGGCATTCGCAATACTTTGCCGATTAAGCAGCTCAAGGAAGATATGCCTGAGCTTTTCCAGCAATTCCTTGATATTGTCAACAAGCTTGAACAGCATTTTCGCGATATGCAGGATGTTGAGTTCACGATTGAGCGCAATAAGCTCTGGATGTTGCAGACCCGCAACGGAAAGCGCACTGCCAGAGCTTCGATAAAGATGGCTGTGGATATGGTGCAGGAAGGCTTGATCACAAAAGAGGAAGCTGTGATGCGGGTTTCGGCTGAGCAAGTCGACCAGCTTTTGCATCCGCAGCTGAGCGCTGAAGTCAAGAAAAAAGCGATTAAAGAAAGCAATCGAATTGTAGAAAAGGCTGTCAACGCCAGTCCCGGCGCTGCCGTGGGCATGGTCGTGTTTGACGCCGACACGGCTGTAGAGTGGCATCGTGCCGGTAAGGAAGTCATCATGGTGCGCTCGGAGACAAAGCCTGATGATGTTCACGGCATGATTGCTTCCAGGGGCATTCTAACCAGCAGGGGCGGCGCTACCAGTCATGCTGCCGTCGTGGCTCGGCAATTTGGAACTCCGGCAG
>JAIEPM010000186.1 GCA_019748395.1 Candidatus Obscuribacterales bacterium | reverse complement strand
TTTCTTGAAAAGAGATCTGTAAAGAGCGGAAGTGGAAAGGCAATATTCCTGCCAGCGCCGCACAGTCCATCCGGCAGCCAGGAGCGGCGCAGCGCCTCCTTTGGAGGGCTGCGCCGTGAGATGCCCGATATGACCAAAGGCCGGGTGGATGTACCAGACTCTTGGATCACCGTCGAATGTTTTCGCAAATTCTCTTAGAAAAGGACTCAGATACTTGTTGAAGCTTTTATCCCAAACAAGAGGGATCTGCACGCTCGCGCCCATTGCAGCGCCACCGCCGCTAAAGCTGATTTTTCTAATATCCTTTTTCTTGTATATCCATGAAGGCGTAAAGCGATCGTCCTCCATCTGTCCGTAACAGACAACTTTAATCAGCACGTGTTTCCCGCTTGCCGACCAGTCGGCAACGAGTTTTTTAATTTTCGAGAAATCAAAATGCCCCTCTTCCCGCTCAATTTCTCCCCAGTTTGCCCCAAGCACAATGCAGTCAATAAGCGGATTTGAGAGAATAATGCGGCGCAGCTCAGGATCATTTTCTTCTTTCTCGGCAATGCGCAGATAGACCCCGGCTTTTCCCCGGTGACTTTGAAGCGGACCGGCA
This sequence comes from Candidatus Obscuribacterales bacterium, assembly GCA_019748395.1. Lineage (GTDB taxonomy): Bacteria > Cyanobacteriota > Vampirovibrionia > Obscuribacterales > Obscuribacteraceae > JAIEPM01. The sequence continues at coordinate 4,667 of JAIEPM010000186.1, read as the reverse complement.
GCCAGGCTTGCGCTCTGCGCAAAAAGAAAAATCAGCAAAAGCAAGATTGCTCGCACTTTAGATATCGATTCAGGGTAAAAGATCATCCAGACTATGCGCTCCTTCAAGGCTGCGAATTATCCGCATCGGAGGTAGGCAGGATAAGACGCCCCTTCCATAAGTTTTTCCCGTGATCCGAGGATCTAGAATTGCAACTATGCCGCGGTCTGTTTTTGTGCGAATCAAGCGGCCGACGCCTTGCTTCAAACGCATTATTGCATAAGGGAGAGCCAGCTCGGCAAACCAGCTCATGCCGTCCTCTTCTTTCAAACGTTCACATTTTGCCTCATAAACAGGATCGTCCGGCGATTGAAATGGAATGCGATCAATGATCACGCAGCTTAACTGATCACCGTCAACGGAAACTCCCTCCCAGAAGCTGGCTGTCGCGAAAAGTACTGCATTAGGAGTATCTCGAAACCACTCGAGAAGCTTATTTCGAGGCATCTCACCTTGCTTTCGCGAACTGAAGGGAATTCGCTCTTTCAAAAATTCATAGCTGTTGTTCATGGCCGTATAACTTGTAAAAAGAACAAAAGCCCGACCCTGACTCAAGTCCAGGATATGCTCTATCTCTCGATTGCAGGCTTGCGCGTACTCGCGCACGTTAGGGTCGGGCATATTTTTCGGCAAATAAAGAACCGACTGCTTCTCATAATCAAAAGGACTTGAAACCTGCGATTGAATCAAGCCTCGCGGTGCGCCGATTAGATGTTTGAAAAAGCCGAACGGATCATCACCGGCAGTGGCAAGAGTCGCCGACATCCAGATTGAGGACTCCAGCCCTTCCTTATCGAAAATATACTGCTGTATAAATTCGGCCACACTCAAAGGCGCAACCACTAGCTCCGTCCGCCAGGGAACGTTATCCGGTTTCTCCGCCCAGAAAACCCACTCTTCGTCGAGCGTTTCAAGCAAATTCAAGCACTTTATATAAGCTGTGCAAGTGGTCATCAAGGATTTAGCTTTGAGCTTCAGCTTGTCCCTTTGATTATCGATATCCAGAACATTTTCAAAATGCTGAGCAGAAAGCCAGTCACGCAAAATATAAATTGTCCCGAGGAAATCGGAAGTCCCGGGAATAACTTTTCGCAATCTGGTTTTTCCAAAAGGCAATGACTGATGAAGCTGCGTGAAATAGTCTTCGGCAAGCTCTTCCATATTCTGGACTATATAAGCCGGAGCGCCCACCTGTTTGGCGGCTTTAGCAGCGAGCATTTGCACGCCGCGCATACCGAGCGAAAGACTGAATGACTTGCTGGCGATCTCAGGAAGTTGATGAGCCTCGTCGACAATCAGCACCTCATATGGTGGCAGAATATTTCCACCGCTTGCCGCATCAATTAGAAGTAATGCATGGTTTACCACGACGATATCGGCTTGTTCTGCTCGTTTTCTGGCTTTGAAGTAAAAACACTGATTGAAAGATGGACACTTATTGCGCAAGCAGTCCTCGGAATCTGAGTTGATTTCAGACCAGAGTTCATAAGGCGGCAAAAAATCAAGCTCCGACCTATCGCCGCCCTCAGTTTGCTGAGCCCAGGAAAGCAGACGTGCATCGATCTCAGACAGCCCTCGGAAGTCATCGAGACGGCGCAGACCGAGATAGTTATTTCTGCCTTTGAAAAGACTGGCTTCAATTTCAAAGGGCAAAAGTGTTTGCAAACAAGGAATGTCCTTATGGATATATTGCTCCTGCAGAGCAATCGTGGCAGTCGAGACCACAACCTTTTTGCCGGAAAGTGCCGCAGGAATCAAAGCCGCAAGACTTTTACCGGTGCCTGTACCAGCCTCAAAAATACCTACTTTAGATGTTTTGATTGCACGCTCGATAGAGTGCGCAAAGTCAATTTGCTGCGGTCTGAGCTCATATGAAGACAAAACGTCCTCAAGGCGAGCAAATGTCGACTCTACCGTTGCAGCAGCCGCCGCATCTTCGGAGCTCTTATTGGATGCCGGAAGCACCGCTAGCTATCTGTCGCGCCTGGGGGCGATATTGCGGCAAATTCAGGGTTTGACCGAGACTCAGAACGTTGGCATTGCGCATGCCGTTGGCCCGGCATATTTCATCGAGAAGTCTCGGTGTAGCTCTTTTGTAAGCTTGCAGTGCGATGCTGGCGAGAGTGTCGCCGGTGCGCACCGTGTAGCTGGAAAAGAGCGGAACCAGAGTTTCAGGATCGCCGGCGGCAGTAGCTACACGAGTAGTGACAACAGCAGCGCCGGAGCTTGTACTGAAGCCGTTGCGAGCATGATTAGCGTCCACACCCTTACCGTTGGAAACAACAATTTGAGCTGCACCCTGCTGCCCCTGATGCGAGAACATTTGGATGCCGCCATAGACCAGACCGGCAAGCAAGACAGTAGCAGTGATGCCGGATACAAAACCGAGCCCCCAGTAATGGGATGGTTGTTTCTTGTGGGCGTTACCATGCAGGAAGTCGGCGCTCACACCCGGCCAGAGAGTTTCTATTTCTGCCGATTTGGCGTGCGGCTCGGATTCATCCTCAAGGTAACAAGCCTTGGAAACGTAAGAATCGCGAGAAGAGCGTGGTTCGCGTACGTACTCGGGCACAGAGTCAAAGTCGAGTTTCTCTTGTTCACTTAGCAAGACTGCACTCCCGTTTGTACCAATAGCCATACAATGAATGACCTCGTAGCGGTAACCTCTTAGCTTCTAACTCAGTTTAGAGTCGAAGCTGTCCTGGGATATTATCGACATAAATCAGATAAAGTCAAACTACGACGACTAATTCCAGAAACCTAATTATAGCAACGCTTTCAAGTTACGCCAGTTAATTGATCTCAGATTACGGGATCGACAAGTTTGGCGCAGTAAGCTAGATATATTTATTAACTGACAACAGTTGACGAAAGTAAGAACTGCGGAAAAGCCGTCTCGAACAGGCTCTGAGCCATTCAGGCATTTGAGGATTTTGATAATAAAATCGACAATTCAGCCACCAATGGCAGTTCCATGAAATTTTGACAACCATGCATTGCATGCAATATCGATGCAGATCATATAAGCAGCGCAAATACTTTCGATCCCTCACGGGCGCGGCTTTTCGAAGAAAAGCTTAAGCGCTAATAATATTACAGAAAGTTTCCCCTCGACTACTCAAGTGGATTTAATCAGCATGCAAATGATGTCAAAACTCAGACAAGAAGGCGCTCGCCAAGAGGAGAATCCAACAAGGAAACTTAGTTATGAGACGCTGCTTTCGATTTTTGATTTGTCGCGTCTTTCTTCTTTTCGCCAGAGGCAGCCGGAGCATTGTTAGGCTTCGGCTGGGGCTCGATAGCCGATGGAGACTGAGGTCTTGCAGATTTTATGGCTTGAGCCGCACCGGCAATAACAATTGTGGATTGCTCGGGCTTAAAAGTAGCGCGAATCACTTTATTTACTGAATCGACACTGGCATTGCGAACCGAGTTCATCTCGGCGCTGTAACCATTTATGGTGTCACTGTGTTCTGCCGATTCCAGAAGCGAGTTTGCAACCGCCGATAAAGTACTCTGTGTGCGCACCGGCAAAGCTCCAAGCAAATATGATTTCGCCTCTCTGAATTCTTCCGGGCTTACCCCGGTTTTTGAGAGTTGCTTGAGCTCGGTTTTTATACCTTTTACTGATACCGGCACTGCCGAGGGATCAAGATAAAGCGACAGCGACCAGCGAGTTAAATTCGAAATCGGTTCCAATTTAACGGTCATGTCACCGCCGGCAATGGCAGATTCAAGAGCCGGGTTTCTTGAGAGAGCCTGCTCAAAGCGTGAAAACATCGGATGGTTTACCAGAATGCTGTCCGCCACCAACAGACTGCCGTACTCCGGATGAGACTTACTCATTGGAATAATTTGCCCAAAGCAAACACTGCTTTTTTTACTGTCTTTAATAGGCAGTGAGCTTCTCAAAATTCGCTGACTGCGTATCTTAGCGTGCAACTGAGTGTGGCTGGATTTCTGAGTCCACTTCCCGAAGCCTCTTTCCAGAGCTGTATATACTTGCTCGGGATTGCAATCTCCTGCAATTACCAGAGTGCAGGCAGATGGAACAATATGATTAGCAAAAAATTTCTGCATTTCAGCCACATCTGCAGAAGCAATAGATTTGGATATATCTGTTTGATCTGCCGGACAGAACGGCGAATTCTCATCCAACAAGCCCTGCAAAAGTACGCGATCAACTTTGGCGCCGACACTTCCTTCACTGTGCTTCAAAAATGCGCTCGAGTCCTGCTTAGCCCGGTCCAGACTGCTATCGTCCATTGCTGGTTGGGTCAGCGATTCTGAAAGCATATCGAGTTCGATGTTCAAATCTCGGGCAAGACAGCAGCCTGAAAAATCGATTGTTTCCATGCCTGACTGGAACTTGAGCATTTGAGCCGGGGCAATACCGAGATCGTCCTGCAAGGACAGCAATTGCAAACGATTTCTTTTAGCCGAGCCCTGACTGAGCAAATTACTGGCAAGCAGTGAGTAAGCCGGTTTAGTTCTTGCCGTGTAAGCCTGCCCGGCTTGCAGTGAGCCCATGATTTGAACCACAGGACTGATATGACTTTCATAAATTATGACTTTCAATCCGTTCTTTAAAAGGCGCGAACTCAAATGCGGCGACTCCGGCTCAGCAA